>JBIJCJ010000256.1:0-4116 GCA_044344765.1 Pirellulales bacterium
CAAACGTCCTGATTGATTGACGCCCCTGGATTCCGCCGCCGCCGCCCGCCAGGTGGGCCGGTTCATCGACTCGATGAACCGCGGTCGTCGTCTAGTTGCCCGTGGAAAAAGCCCTCCATGGCCTTTTTCCACTTGGCCGACCGGTGGAAACGCCGAGGGTTTCCACCGGTCGGCATTCCTCGCATCCTGCTTGGGCAGACTTGTTCCACAGCCTGCTAGGCCAGGATTTCCTTGACGACGCGTCCCGCGACGTCCGTCAGGCGGAAGTCCCGGCCCTGATGCCGGAACACCAATCGCTCGTGGTCGTACCCGAGCAGGTGCAGCAGCGTGGCGTGCAGATCGTGAACGCTGACAGGACCCTCGCTGACCGTCATGCAGAAATCGTCGGTGGCCCCGTGGACGTGGCCACGGCGGACACCGCCACCGGCCACGAACATCGAGAACGCGTCGCGGTGATGGTCGCGGCCGACGTCGCCACTCTTCGCAAGCTGCACCATCGGCGTGCGTCCGAACTCCCCGCCCCAGACCACCAGGGTCTGGTCGAGCAGGCCGCGGCGCTTCAAATCCCGCAGCAGCGCCCCCACCGCCCGGTCCATCGCCGGCACGCGGATCGGATACGACTTGTGGATGTTCGTGTGGTGATCCCAGCCGGAATCGAAGATTTGCACGAACCTCACGCCACGCTCGATCAGCCGCCGCGCCAGCAGGCAATTTCGCCCCAGCGACGGCTTGTCGCCCGTCGCCCCATAGTCTTCGAGCACGTCGCAAGGCTCGTCGTCGAGCCGTGAGAGTTCGGGAACGGACAGCTGCATGCGGCCGGCGAGCTCATACTGGGCGATCCGCGTGGCGATCTCGGGATCGCCGATCGTGCTCAGGCTGTGGCGGTTGATCGCGTTGACGGTGGCCAGCACGTCTTCGCGGTCTTGTCGTGTGATGCCGGCGGGATCCGCCAGGTATTGGATCGGAGATCCGCTGTTGCGAAACTCGACGCCCTGATGGCGGCTGGGAAGGAATCCAGACCCCCAGGAGCTGGTGCCCGAAAACGGCTTGCCGTTGGTGAGCACCACGTAGCTGGGCAGATTATCGTTGAGTTTGCCCAGGCCGTACGACACCCAGGCCCCGAAGGTCGGCCGCCCGATCCGCGCGTGGCCGGAGAGCATGAACATTTCCGCCGCGCCGTGGCTGAACTCGCTGGTCACCATGCTGCGGACGACGGTGATTTCGTCGGCCAGGTCGCCCAGCCGCGGCATCAGGTCGCTCATTTCCGTGCCGCATTGGCCGCGGGGCGCGAACCGATAGGGAGACGCCATCACCTTGGAGTCGGGGGCGATGAACGCGAACTGCTTGCCGGCCCGCACCGACTCCGGCAGCGGCTGCTCGTCGTACTTCGCCAGCATCGGCTTGGGATCGAGCAGATCGACCTGCGAAGGCCCGCCCGCCAGATGGACGTAGATGACATGCCGGGCCCGCGGCGCATGCTGCATGGGCATCCCGGCGCCGGCCTCGCGCCCGAGAGGCTCGTCGGCAAGCAGGGACTCCATCGCGATGGCGCCCAGGCTCAACGAACTGATCTTCAGCAACGCCCGGCGGGCGAGCATCCCGTGGCGGGCATCGGCTGCGGGAGTCGGCGTTCGGATCTCGAGGTCTGGCTGGCGCATGCTCGCTAATTCCGCGTGATCGTCTCGTCGAGATTCATCAGCGCCCGGGCCACGAGCGACCAGGCGGCAAGTTCGGCGGTGCGATGTTCCGGAGAGATGTCGCACGGCGAGAGCAGCTGCTCCGCACGCTGGGGATCGGCCGCGAACTCGAGCCGCTTCTTGCGGAGCAACTCGGCCACGAAACGGACTTCCGCCTCGGCCGGCCGGCGGGCCACACACGCCCGGAATGCCCAGGTGATTCTGCCCTCGTCGCCGTCGCCCTGGCCCATGATGCGACGGGCAAATCCGACATGCAATTCGAGGAACGCCGGATCGTTCAAGAGCACGAGCGCCTGGGCCGGCGTGTTGGTGACGGTCCGCTGAGCGACGCACACCGACCGATCGGGCCAGTCGAACGCCTGCAGCGCGGGATGCGGTGCGCCGCGGCGGTAGATGGTGTAGATCCCGCGCCGGAAGCGATCAGCGCCCTCCGCAGCCGGATAGGGACCGTCCTCGTTGCCGGTGATTTCCTCCCACAGGTTCGGCGGTTGGGGCGGGTAGGCCGGCGGGCCGCCGACCTGCCCGCTGAGGGAGCCGGAAACCGCCAACGCCTGGTCGCGGATCATCTCGGCGCTCAGACGCACCCTCGGGCCCCGTGCCAGGAGCTCGTTGTGGGGATCGCGGCGAAACCGTTCCGACTCGGCGGAAGACGACTGGCGATACGTGGCGGATGTCACGATCGCACGCAGGATGCGTTTCATCGACCAGGGCCGCTCACCCGTCGTCAATTCCGTCGCCAGCCAATCGAGCAGTTCGGGATGCGAGGGAAACTCGCCTTGCGTGCCGAAATCGTCCGGCGTGCTCACGATGCCGCGGCCGAAAAGCTCGCCCCACCAGCGGTTGACGGTCACGCGGGCCGTCAGCGGATTGGCCGGATCGATCAGCCACCGGGCCAGGCCCAGCCGGTTGGGAGGCGCTTCCGCGGGCAGCGGGGGCAGGCAGGCGGGTGTGCCGGGCTCGACCCGTTCGGTCGGTTCTCGATAGTCGCCGCGTCGGAAAATATGCGTCGGCCGGGGCGTCGGATCGTCGGCCAGCACCAGAACCGTGGGCGGGGCGAGCCGGCGTGACTGATGCCCGAGCTCCTTTCGTCGGGCGAGCAGCTGCTTCGTCTCTGGGGCCTGCGCGAGATAATGCTCCTCGATGTCTTCGATCTCCGCGGGCCGGCGCTCGTCCGCTTTTTTGGCCAGCAGGCGGCGGATGTCGGCCGGCACATCGGGATCGTCCTTGGCCGTCGTCTCCCAGGCCGCCTGGCCGGCCAGCACGTTCGGCCGCAACGCATCGATCTGCTTGGTGACCGTTTCAAGCTCCGCCTGGAGCGACTCGTAGGCGGCGAGCGCGTCGCCGGCCAGCGGCACTTTCAGCCAGGCGGGCGGCCGAAACCGTTTGCGCACGCCCTCACCGGTATCAAACTCCTTCACCGCCGAGTTGAAGTAGGCGTACAGCCCGTAATAGTCGGCGATGGTCACGGGGTCGAACTTGTGGGAATGACACTGGGCGCACTCGAGCGTGGCGCCCAGCCACACCACGCCGAGCGTATTCACCCGGTCGAAGAGCAGGTTCGCCCGCACCTCTTCGGCGATCGAATCGCCGGCCGCGTTGAACGGCGTATGGCGAAAAAAAGCGGTCGCCATGCGGAGCTGGTCAGGCGGATGGAGGCGCAGGGCGGTCGGCTGCTGTTCGCGGGCATCGGGATTGGCGGCCACGATGTCACCTGCCACTTGGGCGACGGTGAACTGGTCGAACGGCATGTCCTCGTTGAGAGCCCGGATCACCCAATCGCGCCATGGCCAATTCGTTCGCAGCGCGTCGCCCTGGTAGCCGTTGGAATCGGCATACCGGGCCAGATCGAGCCATTGCCGGGCCCACTTCTCGCCGAATCGCGGCGAAGCCAGCAACGCGTCCACCACCGATTCGTACGCCTGGAGAGACGAATCCTCCTCGAAGGCCTCGATTTCCTCGACTGACGGCGGCAGGCCCACGAGGTCGAGATGCACACGCCGCAGCAGGACGGCCGGCTCGGCCGCGGGCGACGGCCGCAGCCCCTCCGCCTCCATCCGCGCCAGGACGAACCGGTCGATGGGGCCGCGCGGCCACGCCGTGTCTTTGACCTGCGGCACGGCGGGCCGCCGCGGTGCCACGTACGCCCAATGGGCCGTGAAGGTTCCACCCTCCAGCACCCACCTTCGCAGGAGCTCGATCTGCGCCGCCGTGAGCGAGTCTCCGTCGGGCGGCATCCGCTCGTCGCCGGAGGCGACGACACGGCGGATCAGTTCGCTGGCCTGCGGATGCCCCGGCACCATGGCTCGCTGGCCGGATTCAAGGACGCTGGTCGCCCCTTCCCGGGTGTCGAGCCGCAGGCCGGCCGCGCGGTCGTCCGGGTCGGGGCCGTGGCACTTCCAGCACTTTTGGGCGAGGATCG
>JBIJCJ010000257.1:0-4086 GCA_044344765.1 Pirellulales bacterium
GTCCGCCCTCGCGGCCAACGCCGGCCGGCTGCCGGTCGTCGCAGGAACGGCCCACTGCACGACCTCCGGCGCCGTGGAACTCGCCCGGCACGCCGAGGCGGCGGGTGCCGACGCGATGCTCGTGGTGCCCCCTTATTACATGGCCCCGACGCCCGCGCAGGTCATGGTGCATTACCGGCGGATCGCCGAGGCGGTGTCGATTCCGACGGTGCTCTACCACAACGTCCCGCTCACCGCCGTCGATCTGAAGACAGACCACCTCGCGAAACTCTTCGAGGAGCGGGCGATCGGCGGCGTGAAGATGTCGAACTCCGAGCCCGACCGGATATGCGAGTTGCTCCAGGCCACCGGCGGCCGCCTCAAGATCTACGCCGGCATCGACACGGTCGCCTTCGAGGGCCTGTGTCACGGTGCGCACGGCTGGATCTCGGGCATCCCGAGCATCGTGCCCGGATTCGCCCGCAGGGTGTACGAGGCGATCGCCGACCGCAGCGACCTCGCGACCGCGCGAAAGCTCTGGGCGCAGCTGGCCCCGCTGATGCGGATGCAGTTCGCGGCCTACCACTCCCGCGGCGAGGGGCCGCACTGGTTCAGCATCATGAAGGCCGCGCTCAACCTGATCGGGCCGCCAGTGGGCGATCCGTGCCCTCCGGTGCTGCCGCTCGAAGACCGCTACCGACCCCAGCTCGAGTCGATCCTGCGGGATCTCGGCTACGCCGTGAAGGCAAGCTCCCGATGAACACCGCTGCGTGCGACCCCGTCTCCCCGGCTGATCTCACGGCATTCGTCCGCGCCGCCGGAATGCGGGCCGGCCTCGCGCCGGAGGCGGCCGACACGCTCGCCGAGCCGCTCGTGCTCGCCGACATGATGGGCGTGCACACCCACGGCACGAAGCTGCTCGTCGGCTACCTCCGCAAGCTCCTCGCGGGTGGCTACCGGCCCGATGCCGCCCCGCGGGTGGTCCGTGAGGGCCCGGCCTGGGCGATCGTCGATGGCGACGCGGCCCTCGGCCAGGTCGGCTGCACGAGGGCGATGCGGCTGGCGATCGCGAAGGCCAGGCAGGTCGGCTGCGGCTCGGTGTCGATCCGCAACACGGGTCACATCGGCGCCGCGGGCTACTATGCCGTGCTCGCGGCCCGCGCCGGCTGCGTCGGACTGGTGGTGGGCAACGACACTCCGTCGGTGGCGGCACCGGGATCCCGGCGGGCCGTGCTCGGCAGCAACCCGCTGGCCTGGGCGGCGCCACGGTTCGACGGCGATCCGCTGCTGCTCGACATCTCGACGGCGGCCGTGGCCGGCGGCAAGGTCTACGCCGCTTTGGCCCGCGGCGAGCCGATCCCGGCCGACTGGCTCGTGGGCGAGGACGGCCGGCCGACCACCGACGGGAGACTCTACCCCCATCATGCGGCGCTGGCGCCCATGGCCGCCCACAAGGGCTACGGCTTCGCACTCCTCGCCGAGATCCTCTCCGGCGTGATGAGCGGCGGTGCCGTCGTCTCGCAGGTCGGGAGCTGGATGAACGATCCGCCGGAGTCGCCGTCGAATCACTCGGCCGGGTTCGTCGCGATCGACGTCGGCACGATCTGCGACCGCGACGCCTATACCGCTTCGATGAATCGCCTGACACGGGAGATTCACGACGCCCCGACGGCCGACGGCGTCGATCGCGTGCTCCTGCCCGGCGAACGGGAGTGGGAGCGGCACCGGGCCGCCGGGCAGCACGGCATCCAGCTGCCTGCGGACGTCCGCGAGAAGCTCGCCGCAGCGGCGGCCCTCGTCGGCCTCGCGCCGCCCGACTGAGCCGTTTGCGGACCGCCGGCGTTTGCAGAAACACTATCGACAAAATACGATGTTCCCGGGGTGGTGCAGGCCCGACGGCCGCCGGCCGGTTCGGCCTTTCACGGCGCGTGCGCTGCAACGCCGATGAAGGCCTTCGCCGAGGAGTCGATCATGCCCCTGCCAGCCGCGTCGCACGGCGAACCGTGCCGGGCCACGCTCCTGCTCGCCGCGCTCCTCATGATCCTCGCGGCCCCTGCCGCCGCGGCCGATGATCCGCCGAGCGGCACCGAGCGACCGGCCGCGGTCGCCGATCTCTCGCTCACCGTGGCCGCCGAGCTGCCGTGCGTCTGGCCGGTCGGCATGACGCCGCTGGCGGTCGTGCCGACGGCGACGTTCGGCCGCACCGGCCGGCACCGCGACATGCTCGTGATCGACGAGCACACCGGCACCCAGTGGGACGCGCCGGCCCACTTCGTGCCGCCGCCCGACTCGGGGCTCGACGGCGCCGGGCCGATGGGCAAGATCACGGGTGACAAGGTGCCCGCCTGGCAGTTCTGCGGCGCGGCGTGCGTCATCGACCTCACGAAGCACCGCGACGCGGCCGCCCCCGGCGAGAGCTTCCTGATCGGCCCCGAGCACGTCCGCGAGTGGGAATTGGCCCACCGGCCGGTCGGCCCCGGCGACGTGGTCTGCTTCCGCACGGGCTACACCGACGCGTACTACAAGCCCTTTCCGGCCGGCGAGCGGTTCGTCGCCGATCCGCTCCGCAGGAAGACGCCCGGCTGGGCGGCGCCGAAGCCGGAGACAATGACCTACCTCGCCGACCGCGGCGTGACGACACTCGCCATCGACAGTGCGAGCATGGGGCCGTTGCCGAATCTCGCCGTGGCGACGCACCGGGCCGGCGGTAGCCGCGGCATGGTGTGGGTCGAGTGCGCGACGAATCTCGGCAGCCTGCCGGCCACCGGCGCGTTCGTGGCGATCCTCGCCGCCAAGCATGCGGGGGGCTCGGGGGGCGAGTGCCGCATGATCGCCGTCACGGAGCCCGGACTCGCGGCCACGCTCATCGGTCGGGCGAAGGCCCGCGGCGTCGTCGATCTTTCGGTGACGCTCGACGAGCAGCTGCCGATCGTCTGGCCCGGCTGGGGGCCCGGCGAAGAGGGGGGCCGCTATGTCGCCAAGGTGCTCAATGCCTTTTCGAAGGAGCGCGGGCCGTTCTTCGCGCTCGGCCATCTCTTCGACAGCCTCGCCGGCACGCACGTCGTCCTGCCGAGCTTCTCGCTGCCGGCCGACCGGGGTGAAGTCGCTTCCGCCGAGCCGCCGGTCCGTGACGCCGTGGCCGCCTACGAGAAGCGGCATGGGCCGCTCGGCACCTCGGCGCTGCGGACGGCCGACGCGCCGCTCGACTCGATGATGGGGCCGACGCACGTGGTCGACGTCCGCGGGCTCGTCGGCACGGCGACGTTTGCCGCGGGAAGGCCGCAGAGCCCGCTCGTGACCCGCGACTTCCTGGAGAAGCATGCGGCCGCGCGGCCATTCAAGTCCGGCGAGGTGGTGATCCTGTTCTCGGGGCACACGCAGAAGCACCTCGCGCCGCTGCCGGCCGCGCCCGCGGTCGAGCCCTGCCTCGCCAAGCCGCTCGCGGGCGGCTCCGAGGGCTGGCCGGCGCTCGCGGCCGACGCCGTCGCGTATCTCGCCGAGCGGGGCGTCCGCTGCCTGGCCACCGATGCGCCGACGCTCGGGGGCGTCGATCCGGAGGTCGCGCGGGAGACCGACTGGATGGCGGGATCGAAGGGGCTCTTCGTCGTGGAGATGCTCACGGGTGTCGAGGCGATCGCGGACCGCGAGGCGTTCTTCCTCTTCGCCCCGATCAAGATCGCCGGCACCCGCGGCGGCTACGGCCGGGCGCTGGCGATCGTCTCCGAAACGAAGGGCGGCAAGCCATGAGCGACCTCGGCCGGCGGACGATGAGCAAGGCGATCTGGCGGCTCGTGCCGTTCCTGGCCTTGCTCTACACGCTCAACATCATCGACCGGGCCAACGTCGGCTTCGCCCGGCTGGGCATGGTCGACAGTCTCGGGCTCTCCGACAGCGTGATCGACTGGGGATACGGCATCTTCTACGTCGGCTACCTCGTCTTCGAGGTGCCGAGCAACATGCTGCTGCGCCGGTTCGGTGCCAGGCGCTGGATCGCGCGGATCATGATCTCGTGGGGGCTGGTGTCGACGCTCACCGCCTGGGTGGTCGGCACGTGGAGTTTCTTCGGCGCCCGCATCCTCCTCGGCCTGGCCGAGGCGGGCTTCTTCC
>JBIJCJ010000086.1:0-14664 GCA_044344765.1 Pirellulales bacterium
CCCGGGGGCATCCGCAGAAAGTCGGCGTGAAACAGGCCGCCGGTGCGGCCGAGTTCCTCGAGCACGGGCTCGGCGGTCGCGATCGAGGCATGGCGAAAGCCGGTCGTCACCGTGACGACGAGCAGCCGCGCCGGCTTCGCCCCTTCCCCGGCAGAAGCAGGTGCCGCCGTCCCGAGCAGCGTGGCGATCAGCCCCCAGGCGATGATTGTCCTCGGCCGCATCGTTGGTTCTCCGTGGATTTGCAGGCACCCCCGGCACGCACGCCGGTCGGCACGTATTCTGCCACCCTCACCGTGGCGCCGCCACCTTCCGTGCAGCCCGAAGGGCCAACGGGGAGAAGGCCACGGCCCGATCAGGGGCTCGTGGCGGTTTCTGGCCTCTTCACGCCCCACCGCGCGTCGGGCGTGTGATGTCGGTCGAGCAGGCTGCTGGCGTGGCGTGTGATGTCGGGCCGGCGCTGGCTGTGGTCGTGACTTTCGGCGGCGTCGTTCGAGATGTCGAACAGCTGCACGGCGCCGGTGAAGATCGGCGTGCGAATCGCCTTCCATGTGCCGAACCGCACGGCCTGTGCGCCCGCCCCTTCGTAAAACTCCCAATACAGCGGGCTCTTGCGGGCCCACGGCTGCGACTCCGCCGTGCCCTTCATGGCCGACACGAAACTGTCGCCACTCGCGCCGTCGGGCACCTCCGCCGCGGCCAGTTCGGCGGCCGTGGCCAGCACGTCGCCGTGGTACCACGGCACGTCGGACACGCTGCCCGGCGGGATCACGCCCGGCCACCATGCGATGGTCGGCACGCGAATGCCCCCTTCCAGGAGATCGCGCTTGATGCCGCGGAGCCGGCCGTTGGATGCGAAAAACTCCGGATCGTGACCGCCTTCGGCATGCGGCCCATTGTCGGACGTGAACAGCACCAGCGTGTCGTCTGCGAGCTGGAGCTCTTGCAGGAGGTCGAGGATCCTGCCGACGTCGCGATCCATGTGGCGGATCATCGTGGCAAACCCCTTCTCGGCGTCGGGCCAGGCTTCACCGGCGAACTCACCGTAGTCGGGCACTTCCATGCCGGCGTTTTCGCCTTCGTTGTTGGCGTGGGGCGTGTTGAGGGCGAACAACAGGAAGAACGGACGATCTTTGTGGTCACGGATGAACCGCAGCGCGTCGGCGGCGAGCAGATCGGGCGCGTAGTCGATCTTTTTCTCCGCCACGCCGCGGCCGGCGTTGGTGATGTTCGCCACGGGGTCTTGCCGCTGCGACCACTGCGGCGCGAGGACGTTGCGCAATCTGTCCACCGCGCCGTTTCGATACAGAAACTCGGGAAAGCAGTTGTGGGCGTGGCCGTTGTTCAAATACCCGTAGAAGTGATCGAAGCCGTGGGTTCTCGGGGCGTCGATGTCGGTCGACGTGCCCAGTCCCAGCTTGCCCACGCAGCCGGTGGTGTAGCCCGCTTTTTTCAGCACCGTGGCCAAGGTCGGTTCGTCCGCTGCCAGGGAGACCGGCCGGCCCGTGAGACTGCTGTTTCCGCGGATGCTGCAGCGGCCGGTATGCCTGCCGGTCAGCAGCACGCAGCGCGACGGGGCACAGACCGGGGCTCCGGCGTAAAACTGGGTGAACCGCATGCCCTCGGCCGCCATCGCATCGAGCCGGGGCGTCTTCAATTTCTCTTGGCCGAAACAGCCCACGTCGCCGTAGCCGAGGTCGTCGGCGAGGATGAGCACGATGTTCGGCGGGCGGGCGGGCTGCTGGTCGGCATCCGCGGCAGGCGGCGATTTCCGGGTTGCCGTCTGTCCGAAGGCGTTCCAAGCCACCAGGCAGCCCAGCGCGAGCACCCCAACCCCGATCCGCATTCGAGTGTCCATCGAAGATGTTCTTTCCCGGGGAAGGTCCTGACGCGGCCGCCGAGGTAGTCGAAACCGTTGGCCGGTTGGATGCACGGGATCAGGAAATCGAAGTATCGGCATCATAGAAGGGCGAATGGGGCCGTCAAAGCGGGATCCCGGCCG
This sequence comes from Pirellulales bacterium, assembly GCA_044344765.1. Classification (GTDB taxonomy): domain Bacteria; phylum Planctomycetota; class Planctomycetia; order Pirellulales; family UBA1268; genus QWPN01. The sequence goes on from JBIJCJ010000086.1 coordinate 2,000, forward strand.
GTATGCTGTCGGGCATGGCCACCCCATCCGACCATTCATCCGGCGACACCGTGTCGCTGACCAACGAACTGGCCCGCGAACGCAACCGCGAGGCCGCCGATCGCACGCTCCTGGCCTGGATTCGCACCAGCCTGGCGATGATCTCGCTCGGCTTCGGCATCGAGCGGCTCGGCCAGGCGGCCGTCGGCCTGGACGGGAAACTGGTCGGGTTCACGCCGTTCAAGACCCGGATCGCCGGCGGCACGCTCATCGCGCTGGGGATCGCCGCCACCCTGGCCGGCATCTGGGAGCACCGCCACGTGCTCGCGGACGTGGCCCGCGTGGACTACCGCTACACGGAGCGGCCCCCGATCGCCCGGTTCATGGGCTACGCGCTCGTGGTCGTGGGCACGATCGCGCTGGTGGTGGTCGCCGTCGGGTTCTGACATGCCCCGCACGCGATCCTCGCGTGTGACACCGGAAGCCCCGGGCGGAAGCCCGGGGGTGACGCGGTCCACTCCGTGGACTCGTGGATCGTCTTCCCGCGTTCGACCACAATCCGCGGAGGCAGCCCGTCATCCCCCGGCTCCCGCCGGGGGCTTCAGGAGTGTCCTCGCGCCCAATTTCCGCTCCGTCATCGGGGCCACAGCAGACAGTGCGCGAGGATCAGGCGTGAGTCGTATGACATGCCCGGGCGCCGGGGAGCCGAATCACTCCGCCGGCGGCGCGGTGACGGCCCACAGGTTCTTCTGCGAGGCGACGAACAGCGTGCCGTTGGCGGCCGTCGGCACCGACCAGACCGGCGTGCCGAGCTTGATGTCGGCGATGTGCCGTCGCTCGCGTCCGGCGGCCAGCACCGTCAACGCCTTCCGCGTCCCCACGAACACCTTGCCGTCGACGACGAGCGTGCTCGACCAGATCTCTTCGCGGGTGTCGTGAATCCAGAGCAGTTCTCCGGTCGCGGCGTCGAGGCAGTGCACCTTGCCGGCATGCTCGGCCGCGTACAACAGGCCGCCGGCGATCGACACCGTGGACAACGTGCGGCCGATGCCCAGGTACTGCCAGGCCGGCTTCGCCTGGATCGTCGCGCCCTGGCCTTCGATCGCGAGACACGACAGCGCGCCGCGGCCGGGGCCGTGGATCGGATCCTGGCCGATGGCCACGTAGATCCGGCCGCCGTGAATCACCGGCGTGCCGATGATCTCGCTGGGGCTGACGAGCATCCCGTCGGCGTCGAGCTGCTTGGTCGCGCCGCGGACGAGCGCCCAGTAGTCGATCTTCACGCCGCCCCGCGCCCGGTATCCCGGCGGATTGCAGTCGAACCGCCACGCCTCCTCGAGCACGCCCGGCCCCGCGCCGGCCGCGGTGAACGGCCGGAACGCATGGCACACGCCGTCGCCGGCACCGTACACGACCAGCGGCCGCCCCTTGTGCATCGCCAGGGCCGGCGACGACCACTGGCCGTGGAACACGTCGGCGCTGATCCGGCCGTCGTCGCGGGCCAGGAGCCGGCCCGACCGCTTGTCGAGGACGATCATCGACGCCGCCGTGGGCAGCACCACCTTGCCGTCGTAGACGCCGTTGCCGGTGCCGACGTAGAGCTGCTCGCCGAGGACGAGGATCCCGCAGTTGGAGGCGTCGTGCGGGAACACGGGCAGGTCGCGGAGCATGTCGAACCGCCAGAGGATGTCGGCGTCGTGCGGGCCGAGCTCCACGGGATCGGCCCCCTCCGGCACGGAGAACGAGGCCTCGGCGGTGAACGGGCCGTCGTTGCCGTCGGCGAGGCCGTCGGCGTCGAGGCACACCACCTCGCAGCGGTTGGTGACGAGGTACACGCGGTCGCCCTCGACCGTGGCCGTCGAGCAGATGCCGAGGTTCATGGCGTCGAAGTCCTCGCTCACCTTCGAGCGGTCGATCTCGAGCTTCGGCACCACCAGCCGCCAGGCCAGGGCGCCGGTCTTCTCGTCGAGGCACATGAACACGCCGCCTTCGGTGGACCGGAACCGCGGATCGTCGAGATCCTCGTCGTTGGTGCCGATGAAGACTCTGCCGCCGGCGACGATCGGGGCGGAGTAGTTTTCGCTGCCCAGCCGGACGACGAACCGCACGTTCCGGGCCGTGGCGGGATCAAAGCCCAGCCGGTCGCGCTTCTTCTTGCCCGGAAAGAAGGTTTCCGGGATTCCGGTCTCGGGCGACGCCATGTTGCGGGCCGCCGTGCCGCCCCACTGCGGCCAGTCGGCCGCGCGGGCGGTCTCCGCGCCGCCCACCACAGCCGCACACCAGCAGAGCCACGCCGCCACCGCAGTCTGCGAACTCCGCATCGAAAAGTTCTCCCGGGTACTCCAAGATTCGGGTATCCCAAGATTGTTGATCGCTCCTCCATCCGGGTCCAGACTCGGGTCGTCTCCGTGCCTCGCCCGTCGCTGCCATGCCCCCGTCATCACCCGCACCCTCCGCACAATCCGCCCCCTTGCCCGCCGCCGCCGACGTGCTCGTCGTCGGGGCGGGCGCGGCCGGCCTGTTCGCCGCGACCTGGGCCGGCCGCACGGCGTCCGCGGCCGGACGCCCGCTGGCGATCGTGGCCGTGGACGGCGCCCGCAAGCTCGGGGCGAAGATCCTGGTCGCCGGTGGAGGGCGGTGCAACGTCACGCACGAGCAGGTGCACGAGGGCGATTATGCGGGCAGCACGCCGCCGGCGATCCGCAAGGTGCTGCGGCGGTTCGGCGTGGCGGAGACGGTGCGGTTCTTCGCCGCCGCCGGCGTCGCCCTCAAGCGCGAAGACACGGGAAAACTGTTTCCGGTCACCGATTCAGCCCGCACCGTGCTCGAGGCGCTCGTGGCCGCGGCCGGCGCGGCCGGGGCGACGATCGTGCACCCGGCCCGCGTCACGACGATCGATCGGGTCGATGGCGGGTTCGTGACGACCACCACCGCGGGCCCGATCCGCAGCCGCGCCGTCGTCCTCTGCACCGGCGGCAAGTCGCTGCCGAAATCGGGCTCCGACGGCGGCGGCCTGCAGCTGGCCGCCGCGCTCGGCCACTCGCTCACGAGCCCGATCGTGCCGGCGCTGGTGCCGCTGGTCTTGCCGCCGGAGCATTGGATCACGACGCTCTCCGGGCTCACGCTGCCGACGGAGATCGTGCTCGGCGCCGCCACGGGTCGGCGGCTGTTCGCGACCACGGGCAGCACGCTGTGCACCCACGTCGGCCTGTCGGGCCCGGCGGTTCTCGACATCAGCCGGCACTGGCTCGTGGCCCGCGCGGCCGATCCGGAGGTTCGGCTCGCGGTCAACTGGCTTCCGGGCACGACGGCCGACGCGGCCGACCGCTGGCTCGTCGCGGAACAGGGCCGCGGGGCGTTGGCGATCCTCCGCGAACGGCTGCCCGACCGGCTCGCGCGGGCGCTGTGCGAACTCGCGGCCGCTCCCCCGACGGGTGACCTGCCGCGCGACGCCCGCCGCCGGCTCGGGGCGCTCGTCACCGCCACGCCCCTGCCGGTGGTCGGTGACCGCGGGTTCGCGGTGGCCGAGGCGACCGCCGGCGGCGTGCCGCTCACCGAGGTGCGGCTGGAAACGATGGAGAGCCGGATCTGCCCGGGGCTGTCGTTCGCCGGCGAGGTGCTCGACGTGGACGGCCGGATCGGCGGCTTCAACTTTCAGTGGGCCTGGGCCAGCGGCTTCGTCGCCGGCACGGCGGTCGCCGAACGGCTCACCACCGCGTAGTTGAACGCGCCGTCGCGGAGGTCGATCGTGCGCATCACCGGCGCCGGATCCGTCGGGCGTGGTGGCCGGGCCGTCAGGAGTTCGGCGACCTGCTCGATCACGTCGGCCACCGAGATGTCGTCCATCGAGGCGCGCCCCTGCGTCCAGCGCAGGTGCCGCTCCCGGTGCGGTCCCAGCCAGGCCCGCAGGCGGTCGAACGGGCCGCGGACCACCCGCGTCGAGCGGACCACCGCGCTGCGGGTCATCCAGGGCGACCATTGGTTCGGGTCGGTCGGCCCGACGAGCACCGTGACCGGCACGCCGAACGAGGCGGCGAGGTGCACGAGCCCCGTGTCCACGCCGATGCACAGGTCCATGCGGGCGATCAGCCCGCCGGCCTCGCGAAGCGGCACGGTCCGGGAGAAGTCGTGGATGTGGGGGGCGACGGCCGGATCGACGGCGGCCTCCAGCCGGCGGTGCGCGGCGGAGTCGAGCGGCGCGCCGCAGAGCACGATCTCGCAGCCTTGTTCGCGGACCAGCCATTCGACGAGCCGGGCCCAGCGGTCGAACCGCCAGAACCGCGCCGCGTCGGTGCCGCGGACCGCGAGCAGCACCCGCGGCCGGGCGGCGGGCAGCGCCGCGAGCAGGGCGGAACTGCGGGCGGCGACCGGCGCCGGCACCCAGTTTTCATTCCGCCCGTCGTCCACGGCGACGCCTTCGGCCCGCAGCTGGTCGAGGTAGGCCTGCACCTGGTGCCTGCCGCGCGGCAACCGCACCGCCGTGGTGAGCAGTGCGCGGCCGACCTCGCTCGCGAAACCGATCCGCCGCGGGATGCCCGCCAGCCACGCCAGCAGCGCCGCCGAGGTCGAACGCTTGAGCAGGTAGGCCCGCGAGTAGCCGCGGCCGCGGAGCATGGCCGCGGTCGCCCGGAGTCCGGCCAGCGAGGCGAGCCAGCTGCGCCGCGGCCGCTCCCAGGCGACGAGCGCGTCGTGGTAGGGGCAGGCGGCGAGCACCTCGCGGGCGGCCCGCTCCGCGAACACGTCGATCACCGCGTCGGGATGGGCGCGGCGCAGGTTCCGCAGAAAGGGGATCGCGAGCACCGTGTCGCCGACGTAGCGGGTGCAGACCACGAGGATCCGCTCCCGCGACCGGCCCGTGCCATCCTGATCCCGCGCTTCCATGGGCGGAATCATAGGGCGACAGGCAACCCCGCCGCAGCGCGAGTTCAGCCTGCGAAAAATGGGCAATATGCATAGAGCGGGACACGACGGTCGGAGACCGCCGCTCCAGGAAGCGAGCAGCGGCCGCAGGCCGCGCCGCGTGCCCAGCCCCGCTCAGGCGCGCTGCGGATCGACGCCTCGTCGAGCCGCCGCGCCGCCGCCGCCGCCCAGCGGCGGCCACGGTCGCCTGGAGGTGCGACCGCTCGCCCGGCTGGTCGCACCTTGGCTGCGACCACGCCGGGCCAAGCCTGCCGGGGCCATGGATGGCCCGGCAGGCGTATCACCTCGCGAAGCCGACGAAGAAGCTGAAGACCTGCCGGTTGTCGTACGGGGCGTAGGCGACCGGGAAGGCAAAGTCGAGCGCGATCGGCGCCGGTCCCATCGCCGGCAGCGTGATCCGGAAACCGAAGCCGGGCGCGACCCGCATGTTCTCGATCGAAACGTTCGACTCCACGGTGCCGATGTCGGTGAACAGCACGCCGCGGAGCGTGTCGTCGGCGGTGATCGGATACATGTACTCGATCGTGTTGAGCCACTGGAACGGGCCGCCGACGATCGCCAGCTGGCCGTTGCTGCCTGCCTCCCGCGGGCTCGCCCCGCGGAACGTGAAGCCGCGGATCGTGTTGTAGCCGCCGGCGAAGAAGTTGTCGTAGGCGGGCGTGTTGGGGCCGGAGATGCCGAGCACGGAGCCGATGGAGAGGACGTGACGGCCCGAGCCGTCGGGCCGCTCGTTGAGGAGGAAGTATTGCCGCGCCTCGGCGATGCCGCGCGGATACACGAAGGTGCCGATCACCTGCTCGAACTCGAACGTCGCCAGATGCCCCTGGGTGGGAAGGAACGGGCTGTCGCGGGTGTCGTGGACGACGCCGGCGGAGAAGCCGTAGAGGCCGTTGGTGCCGAGCATGGAGTCGATGGCGGTCACGCCCGGAACTCGGGGATTGAACACGTCCACGCTCTCGCCGCGGAAGGCGGCGTTGACCGACAGGTCCGGGGCGAAGGCGAACTGGTAGCCGAGGCCGATCCGGCCGCCCGTGCGGGCCTCCGCCCAGTCGTAGAAGAAGCGGGTGTAGTACGACGCCGACAGCGACAGCCCGACTCGCGTGTCGAAGAGATACGGCTCCTGGAAGGTGGCCATGTAGCGCTGCAGCTGCGTGCCCGGTGCGGCCTCGAGCCGGAACCGTTGGCCGGCGCCGCGGAAGGCGGTGCCGTTCTTGATGTCGTCCCAGCTTCGCGGCAGGCGGAGGATGTCGAAGTTCTGCTCGTCGACGACGATGTTGCCCACGAGGCCGGCGTTGGAGTTGACGCCGGCACCGATCATGAGCCGCCCCGTCTGCGTTTCCTCGGCGTCCACGTCCACGACCACGTAGGGCTCGTTCCCCGGAAAGACGGGCAGGCCGCCGCCGCCGAAGTCGGGCAGCGCGGGGGGCTGGAACCCGGGCGGCTGGTTGGGGTCGAACTGGCCGACGGGCTGGGCGGGGAACGGCCCGCCGCCCGCCACGGCGGGCTGCATCGGGCCGGGCTGCATCGGGCCGGGCTGCATCGGGCCGGGCTGGCCGAACGCGGGCGTCATGGTCGGGGCGACCTGCTGCTGCACGGTGTAGGCCGGGGCGATCGCACCTGCGGCCACGGTCGGCGCGGCACCCCACCCGGCGGGCGCCGGCTGCATGACCGGCTGCTGGGCGAACGGCTGCTGGGCCGGCCGCGGCGGAGCGAACTGCGGCACCGGCTGCGGAGGCGGCTGCGGCACGCCCGGCTGCTGGATGAAGACCGGGGGCAACGGCTGCGGGCTCTGGCCGCGCCACACCGGCTGATCGGCGATCTGCGCCGGCCGCGGCGGCACCGGCGTGGGTGCGGGTGCCTGAGCCGGGGCCGGGGCCGCCGTCGCTGGCGCGTCGCTCCAGACGCCGTCCACGACCAGGTCGATCACCGCCTCGTCATCTTCCCCGTCGGGGCTCTGGCCGCGGAAGCCCGGACGATCGGGATCGGCCGCGAGCCGCTTCCCGTCGTCCTCGGCCTTCGAGAACACGATCTTCGGGCCCGCGCCCTTGGAGGCGTCGGCCAGGAACAGACTGCTGGCCTTCAGTCGCCGCTCGTCGTCTCGCAGCTTGCGGATGTCGAGGATGTCGCCCGGCCGGAGCGAGAGCCGATTGAGCACCGTGCTGTGCCGGGTGTGCGGATTGTCGCCGCTGATCCGCACGTTGATCTTGCCGACCCGATACCGCTGCCCTTCGGCGACGCTGTAGACGAGATCCAGCTCGCCGGGCTGTTCCAGGAACCGCGGATCGGCCTTGATGTCGGCGAAGACGAAGCCGCGGCCGCCGTAGATGTCGCGGATCAGGTTCAGGTCGCCGTCCATCTTCGCCTGGTTGAAGTGCTCGCCGCTCTTGAGCTTGAGGTCGCGTTCCAGGAACTCCGTCTTGAACTTGCTGTTGCCCACGAACGACACGTTGCGGACCTTGTACCGCGGTCCTTCGTTGATCACGAAGGTCAGGTACGCCCAGTCCTTGCGGCCCTCGTGGACGACCTGCACCTCGCGGCCCACCTTGGCCTGGAAGAAGCCGAGGCTGCGGTAGTAGGCGGTCAGCTTCTCCACGTCGTCGTCCACGACCGACCGGTCGACGTCGCCGCCGAACACCCAGAGGATGCCCGGCTTCGACTTGATCTGCGTGAGCAGCCGGGCGTCGCTGGCGATCGTGTTGCCCACGAATCCCGTCCAGGCGACCTTGCGGCTGCGGCCCTCGTCGATGAGGAACACGGCCCCCTTGTCGCCCGCCTTGCCCCCCTCGACGGTCGTGACCCGTGCCGCGTCGTAGCCCTTCTCGTGGTAGTACGACTCGATCCGGCGTCGGGCCTCCTCGACGACATAGGGATCCATCGAGTCGCCGACGTCGATCTCGCTCTTCTTGCGGAGCGTGCGGGTGGTGACGTGCTGGTTGCCGACGTACTTCACGTAGCGGAGCATGGGCCGCTCCACCACCTGGAAGATCACGACCACGCCCTCCTGAACGCGGACGTACTTGGGGTGGACGTCGACGAACTTGCGGGTCTTGTGCAGGGTCCGCACGTCCTGCTCGATGGCCTGGGGATCGAAGATCTGCCCGGCCCGCGTGACGAGCTGCGGCAGCTTCGAAACCTCGGTCGCGTGGTTGCCTTCGATCCGCACCTCCACGATCCGGTTCGCCTCGTTCGTCGCGGCGGTTGCGGTGGCATCCACCGGCGGGAGCGTGGAGACCGGCGGCGGACCCTGCGCAGCGGACACCACCGCGGCGCAGGCCAGGGCCACGGCGAGCGGTCGCGACCGGGTCGGGATTCGGAGAAGCACTGCGCGGGTGGCCATCAAGGATGCCGATGCGGGGAACGCGGCTGCAGGAGGCGGGGAGGAATAGCGGCCCACCGGGTGGCATCACAAGCCGAAAAGTGTCCGCCTCGCCGTCCGGGCCCGCGGGGGCGTGAAACGCCGGCTTGCCCAGTCCACGATCCTTGACTGCCCCCCGCAAATCGCGGTATTTTTAGGGGTTCGATCCGCTTGTCAGCCGTTCACGCTCGAGTTCCGGATCGGCCCCCGGTCTACGGCCGCGCGACGCCGCCGGCTTCCCTTATGCCGACGACGGTGATCGATCTCCGCCGCACCGAAGACGCCCGCGACGTCGTCCACCGCGCGGTGCAGGCGCTGGCCGAGGGCCGGCTGGTGGCGTTTCCCACGGAAACCGACTACGTGGTGGCCGGCAGCGCCCGCGAGCCGCGGGCGGCGGCGGCGCTCGCCGGGCTGGCGCCCGAGCGGAACGGCGAGCCACGGCTGACGCTGGCGCTCAAGAGTGCCGACGAGGCGCTCGACTGGGCGCCGCGGCTGACCCCGCTCGGCCGGCGGATCGCCCGCCGCTGTTGGCCCGGCCCGGTGGCGATGATCGTGCCCGACGATCACCCGGAGAGCCTCGTCCATCGCCTGCCCGAGGCCACCCGGGCGGCACTGGTGCGGGAGGGCAGGCTGCGGCTGCGGGTGCCCGGCCATTCGATGCTCGCCGACTGCATGCGGATGCTGGCCGGGCCGGTGGCCCTCGCCGAGCCCGATGCCGACACGCCCGCGGTCACGGCGGCGGAAGTCCTCGAACGTGTCGGGCAGGCAGTGGCCATGGCGATCGACGATGGCCGGGCGCGGTATGCCCAGCCGGTCTCGACGATCGAGATCGGCCCGGGCTCGTTTCGCATCGTGCGGCCGGGGATCGTCTCGGAGGAAACGCTGCGGCGGCTCGCCAGCCTGATGGTGCTCTTCGTGTGCACGGGCAACACCTGCCGCAGCCCCATGGCGGAGACGTTGTTTCGCCAGCTGGTCGCCGAGCGGCTTGGCTGCCGTCCGGAGGAGATCGAGCGGCACGGCGTGGTGGTCGCCAGCGCCGGCATCTCCGCCTGGTCCGGAACGCGGGCCAGCGCCGGGGCCATCGAAGCGATGGCCGAAATCGGGGGCGACCTGGGCGGCCACGAGAGCCAGCCGCTGACCGAGGATCTCGTGCGGCAGGCGGACGTGATCCTGACGATGACGGCCGCGCATCGGGCCGCAATTCTTGCCCAGTTTCCCGAGGCGGGGGGGCGGGTGTCGATGCTGTCGCCGGACCGGCAGGACGTCCTGGACCCGATCGGCGGCAGCCTGGACATCTACCGCCGCTGTGCCAGGCAGATTCGCGGGCATCTGGCGGCCCGGTTGGATACACTCGGGATCGATCCGGCCGGTGGCTGAACCGGCGGCAGAACAATTTTGGGAGTAGGCGTTTCCATGCGGATTGCCATCGGCAGCGATCATCGGGGACTGGCGGCACGGAAGCGCGTCATCGGGCTGCTGGAGCGACTCGGCCACGAGGTCACCGACTGCGGCTCCCATGGCGAGGATGCGGTCGATTATCCCGACATCGCCGCCGACGTGGCCCGCCGGGTGAGCGAAGGGTCGATCGATCGCGGCATCCTCCTCTGCTGCACGGGCGTGGGCATGGCGATCGCCGCCAACAAATTGCCCGGCGTCCGCGCCGCCACCTGTCATGACGAGGTGACCGCCGAGATGAGCCGGCGGCACAACGACCTCAACGTGCTCTGCCTGTCGGCGGAGATGATCGGGTCCGACGTGCAGGACAAGATCGTTCGCACCTGGCTGACGACGCCCTTCGAAGGGGGCCGCCATGCCCGTCGGGTGGCGAAGATCACGGCCCTCGAGCCGAAATGCTGAACGCGGGCAAGCCGGGGCGGCCCGGCGGTCCGCGGGGAGTCGTCGCGTCGTAGCGGTCGTGCAGGCGCCACCCCGCGTAGGCGGCGAAAAAAGGCCGCCGAATTCGTTGAATCGCCCGCGGCCGTTGATATCGTCGGTGGTGGTCAGTGGGAGATGCGGCGGGTCGGCACGGGCCGGCGCGGCGGATCCCCAGTCGCCAGGAAAACCGCCGGCATGCCCCTCGCCCGCCACCCCGATCCGGAAGAAGTCGATTGCCTGATTCGCAACGGCGAGTTGCGGACCGCCATCGAGCCCTACCTTGACGAGTCCATCTGGGAGATCGACTTCCGCGGCCTGCCCACGCCCGTCGAGAACCGGTTCCTGGAGTCGATGCTCGCCTGGGAGCTCGCGCCTTCGGTGCCGATCGCCCGCTGGTTCGACCCACCGCTGGCGCTGCAGCCCGCCTGCACGCTCGACGACGAGCAGCTCCGGGAGCGGCTGTGGCGGGTCGTCGAGCAGCTGTACTCGAAGCGGGTGGTGCTCGACTTCACCGACCACCTGTCCGATCGCGAGCTGTACGCCCTCATCCGCCGGGACATCCTCCCGGCGACGGTGAAGCATGTCGATCTGCCCGACAATTACTTCCACTGGGACTGCAGTGCGACCGAAGGCGACGACCCGAGCGTCTGGCTGACGTTCTACGCCAGCGACGAGGAGCGGGAGGCGTGGCGGCTCGAGGAGGGCCGCGAGCCGCCCGCCCGCGAGGTCCCGCCATATCCCCGGGCCCTGCCGACCGCGCCGGTGTGACCGCCGCCGGGTGGCGGCAAAGCCCGCGAGGCCGGTGATTGTCTTGCCGGGCGCGGGGAATCTTTCCCACCACCGGCATGACCGCTTTCAGGAGCGGCCCGACCGCGCTATTCTTTCACAGAGTCCAACCCTCCTTCCGCCGAGGTGCCTCGTGAAACGCATCGCACTGCCGCTCGTTCTCGTCCTCGCCTCCACCTGCCTCGCGGCCCCCGGCCGCGCCGCCGACGCCGACGCCATCCGGGCGGCGATCGCCAAGGCGACGACCTTCCTCGAGCGGCACCAGAGCAAGGACGGCAGCTTCTCCGCAGAGGTCGGGCCGGCCGTGACGGCGTTGGCCGTCAATGCGCTGGCCCGGTCGGGCTCGCCCGTCGATGCGCCGGCCGTGCAGAAGGGCCTCGCCTATCTGCTCACGTTCAAGCGGCCCGACGGCGGGATCTACGCGCCCGAGTCGCCCGTGAGCAACTACGAGACGGCGATCGCGATGGTGGCCCTGGCCGCCTGCAACAAGGACGGCCGCTACGACAAGGAGATCAAGGGCTGCGAAGCGTACGTGAAGGGGTTGCAGTGGGACGACGGCGAGGGCAAGGGCAAGGCCGATCCGGCCTACGGTGGAGCCGGCTACGGCAAGAAGGGACGGCCCGACCTCTCCAACACGCAGTTCATGATCGAGGCCCTGCGGACGATCGGCGCCAGCGAGAACGATCCGGCCATCCAGAAGGCCCTCGTCTTCGTGTCGCGGACGCAGAACCTGGTCGGCCCGGAGAACACGACGCCGTTCGCCGAGAAGAACACCAACGCCGGCGACGAAGGCGGCTTCTACTACACGCCCGCGGCCGGCGGCGAGAGCCAGGCCGGCGGCTCGCCGGAGGGCGGGCTGCGGAGCTACGGGTCGATGACCTACGCGGGCCTGAAGAGCATGATCTTCGCCGGGCTCACCAAGGACGACTATCGGGTCAAGGCGGCGCTCAAGTGGCTCGGCAGGCACTACACGTTCAAGGAGAATCCCGGCATGGGGCAGGCGGGGATCTTCTACTACTTCCACACGGCGGCGAAGTCGCTCGACGTGCTCGGCGTGGAGACCTTCGCCGATGCCGACGGCAAGGAGCATGACTGGCGGTCCGAGATCTCCGCCGAGATCATCGCTCGGCAGAAACCCGACGGCTCGTGGGTCAACGACAACGCCAGATGGATGGAGGACAACCCCGACCTGGTGACGAGCTACGCCCTGCTGGCCCTGGCCTACTGCCTGCCGAAGTGAGCTGCTCCTGCCTGATCGCAGGGGGCTATGGCGGTCCGCGCCGAATGGCCGTCACCACCGCCACGAGAGCCCGGAGCCTCCGAAGAAATCGGCCGGCAGCACCTCCTCGGCGGTGTAGGCCGTGCTGCCCGTCGGCACCCGCATCTGCGGGAAGATCGTGACGCCCTTGCGGCCTTGTCGTAGCCCCGCATCTCCCGCGGGTTCACACGGCACCGTTTTCCATCGAGGCTTCGGCAGCTGAGTGATGGCATCCGGCCATCCGACATCCCAAGCCGACGGCGATGTCAGATTTCCTTGCCGTCGCCGAAGTCGGCCATCCACACCAACCGAGCGCGGTCGAGTTTGCCCTGGGCTGTGAGTGGCCAGCGGTCGACGCGAAAAAAGCTGACGGGCACCGAAAGCGGTTCCAGGCGGGCGGCGGCCCAGGCGGCCAAGGCCTCCGCGCCGGGATCGGCGGCGCTTGGGCGGAGTTCGTAGAACGCCACGGGCACCTGGCCATCGCGTTCATCC
>JBIJCJ010000258.1:0-4082 GCA_044344765.1 Pirellulales bacterium
CATGGACGCGGTGGAGCCGCTGCCCGGTTGCTGATGGCCACGCGTCATCCCCTCGCTGCCGCGAGGGGCTTCCGGATTTACGGTCGCGCGATCCTCCGGCATCGGGGCAGGGAAGAACCCGCGCGGATCAAGTGTGAGCCGCATAAGGCCCGCAGCCAGCATGGCCGGCTGACGAAGCATTTCACCCGTCTTTTGCCCGCGGGGAAATTTTTTCGTGACGCGGCCCCGGCGGCCGGCAACTCACCTTCCGACGGACGGGACGCGGCCGAGCGGCGGCCGCGGCGGTCCGGTGAACGAGGGTTCGAGACGCGGATGGATCTGCTCGAGCAGCTCAGCGACATGGCGGTGCCGGAAGTGCCGGCCGCCCGGGAGTTCACGGCGGGCGTGCGGCGGAAGCTGCACCCCCGGCTGCTGGCCCTGCACGTCGCGGAGTTCGCGCTCGGCGCCACCGTGTGGGGGGCGAGGCACATGCTGGTGGCACTGTTGGCGGCGGTGGTGTTCACGGTGACGGGGTCGTGGCCCCGCGCGGTGAAACGGCTGCCGCCCCTGGCGAACTGACGACACACGACGATTCACCCGCCGGCACGGCTGCCGGCGGCGGGTTGGGTTGCGGGCCAACCACCACAATTCCCGCGGCGGAGGGGCCCGGCGGTCCACGAGGGACGGCCGGACGGCGAAGGAGATGGCAATGGCGGATTTCGTGGTCTTCGCGCAGACGGCTGCGGACACGGCTCGGGAGACGGTGAACGCCTCGCGGCAGGCGCTGGTCGACAGCTTCACCCAGGCCTGGACCCAGGTGATCCTGCTCGCCCCGAAGATGGTGGCGATGGTGTCGGTGCTCGTGATCGGCTACGTGCTGGCCCGCTGGTTCGGCGGCCTGATCGCCGTCGTCGCCGAGAAGCTCGGCCTGCAGACGGCCGCCGAGAAGAGCGGCCTGGCCCGGAGCATGCACGACGTCGGCATCCGCCGGCCGGTGCCGGCGATCGTCGGCGGGATCGTGTTCTGGCTGCTGATGAGCGTGTTCGTGATGGCGGGCTTCAGCATCCTCGGCCTGGAGAGCGTCTCCCTGGCCATGAAGGAGGTCGTGAACTACATCCCGAAGGTGCTCGTGGCGACGGTGGTGGTGGTGGTCGGCCTGCTGGCGGCGACGTTCGTCCGCGGCGTGGTGGCGACCAGCGCCGACCGCGTCGGCCTGTCGTACGCCGAGTATCTCGCCGGCGGCTGCTACTGGGTGCTCTCGATCCTGACCTTCATCGCGGCCTTCAACCAGCTCGGCATCCAGTTCGCCCTGCTCGAGAAGCTGATCCTCATCGGGTCGGCCGGCCTCGCGGCGGGCTTCGCCCTGGCCTTCGGCCTCGGCGGCCGCGACGTGATGGCGGGCATCCTCGCGGGCTACTACGTCCGCCAGCGTCTCCAGGCGGGAGACACGGTGAGCGTGGCCGGGTTCGAGGGCACGGTCCGCGAGGTCGGTCCGGTGGCCACGATCATCGAGACCCGCGACGGCGGCCTCGTGTCGCGGCACTCGATCCCCAACGCGAAGATGCTGCAGGAGGCGGTGCGGTAATCGTCAGCCGCCGCAGCACACGCTCCCGGTGGCGGCGGAGGCCGCCGGAAGCGAACGCCCGTGCCCGAAGTCGGCCGGTGCGGATCCCACACGCGGGCCCGGGGCGCGAAAGCGCCGCGGGCCCGCAGGCTTTTCGCCGCCTCATGCGCGGGAAAAAGGTGACAGCCACCATTTGTCTACGGCAACCGGGCCGTAAATCGGGCGTGACGAGGATCCCAGAAGCCCCCGGCGGGAGCCGGGGGATGACGGGCTGCGCCCGGAATTTTAGGGGAACGCAGGAAGGTGATTCACAAGCCTACGGAGTGGACCGCGTCACCCCCTCGCTTCCGCGAGGGGCTTCCGGAGGAACGCGTGAGGATCGCGTGTGAGGCCGATACGGACAGCCAGCCCCGCGCCTACTGCCGCACGAGCACGCGCGAGCCGGGGCCGAGGATGTCGATCAGTTCGTCGAGGTCGCGGCCCGACACGACCAGGCTCGACGGCGGCACGTTGTCGGTCACCACGCTCGGGTCGTCCACCGCCTCGATCACGAGGCCCTCGCCGAGCACGATCGACCGCCGCAGCGTAGCCGTGCCCGCCGGAACGGCGGCACCGCCGCCACGGCTGACTTCGGCCACGGGCAGCGCGCCGCCCACGCGGGAGAGGTACTGGCGACCGACCAGCACCGGGAAGCTGCCGGCGTAGTTGCCGCCGAGCTGCAGGCTCAGCCGGCGCCGCGAGATGCTGACGACCGCATCGAACGGTCCGCGGATGACCTTCAGGTGTTCCCCTGGGAGGAGCCGATTGGGATCATCGACGCCGTTGATCTTGGCGAGCAGCTGCGGCCACACGCCCAGCGGCGCTGCGATCGCGGCCAGCGTCTCGCCCGGGGCCACGACGTGCGGCGGCAGGAGCAGGTCCTGCTGCGAGTAGATCACGCTCCCGGCCAGTTGGCCGAGCAGGTCTTCGAGCCGCTGGCTCTCCTCCAGGCCGAGCGACGGGTCGTCGTACCACACCGAGAGTCCCGCCAGGGCCTCGGCATACCGGCTGGCGGTCAGCTTCTCATGGGCATCGGCCCAGGCGGAGGCGAATGCCGCCGAGGAGGCCGACCCGCTGCGCGGCGCGGGGGCCGGCACGCTGACCGGCGGCGTCGGCACCGCGGCGGGCAGGCCCGGCGTGGGCAGCGTGGCATAGCGGTCTGGCCGCGTGACCGGAACGGCCGCCGCGAGCACGTCGTCGGCGGCCGGCGGCGGCGACGATTGCGGATTCAGGTAGGTCGGGGGCTGGTTGGCCACTGCGGCGACGGCGGCCGCGGCCGGGGCGGCCACCTGCGCGGCCACCTGCGCGGCCACTTGCGCGGCCACCGGCGGCGCCGGAACGGCAGGCGGCGCGACGACAGGCGGTGCCGGAGGCGGGCTGACGGGCGCGGCCGGGGCTGCCGGCGGAGCCACAGCGACCGGGGCCGTCTCGACCGGGGGCGGGGCGGGCGGCAACTCGACCTGGGGAGCCGTCGTCGGCGCGGCGGCGAAGGGGGGCGCCTCGCTCGCGGCCGATTGCTCGACGGCCGGCGTGGGGCCCTTCTGCACGACCGAATACGCGCCGTAAAGGATCGTGCCGAAGAGCACCAGCACGACCAGGGGCTTGATCGCTTCCATGGAATCGGATTCCCGTTCGCGACGATTGGACGACTTCGACCGCGTGGCCATAAACCCGGCTTTCTGTCGAGGGGGGGCGAGGATCGTACCGGCCTCCCGTGGGCGGGGCCAGATCGCTTCCGCCCTGGAAAAACGGCCGTCCTGCCAAACTGGGATGGCCGCCTGGGGTGGCCGCGACCCGCCGGCGCAGGCAGCGCCAGCACGGGCCGCAGCGCCGCGTTCCCCCCGCGCCGCGTATATTCATGGCGTCGTCGCCGGAAGCGAAGTCGTCCCGCAGGGCCGTGGATTCGGGAGCCACCGCGAGGAGATTCGGTCCATGCGTTCGCGAGATGTTGATTCAGGCCGGGTGCGCGACGTGGTCGCCATCGTGCTGGCGGGCGGCAAGGGGTCGCGGCTCGATCCGCTGACCCGCGACCGGGCCAAGCCGGCCGTGCCCTTCGGCGGTATCTACCGGATCATCGACTTCGCACTTTCCAACTGTCTCAACAGCGGCCTGCGGCGGATCCTCCTGCTCACGCAGTACAAGGCCAGCAGCCTCGACCGCCATCTGAACCTCGGCTGGCATCGATTCTTCTGCCGGGAACTGGGCGAGTTCCTCGACGTGCTCCCGCCGCAGCAGCGGGTGGACGAGCACTGGTACCAGGGCACCGCCGACGCGGTTTACCAAAACATCTATTCGCTGGAGATGGCGGCGCCGCGGCTGGTCGTAGTCCTCGCCGGCGACCACATCTACAAGATGAACTACCAGTCGCTCATCAAAGCCCACGAGTCGAGCGGCGCCGCCGTCACGATCGGCGCGTTGCCGGTGCCGCGGGCGGCGGCGATCGAGTTCGGCACGATGGAGGTCGACGCCGCCGGCCGGGTCCGCGCATTTCGCGAAAAGG
>JBIJCJ010000259.1:0-4072 GCA_044344765.1 Pirellulales bacterium
AGCGACGCGGACGCGACGGCCGGCACGGCGGCCGGCCTGCCGTCAGGGATGCTCGCGACTGCGGTCGGGTGCCTGGTCTGCGGCCTGGCCGTGGCCTGGGCGGCGACGCGGCGCGCGGATCATCGCGCCGCGACATGAACAACACGGAGGGATTCGCGATGCCGATGGCACGGTTGGCGATGGTCATGTTTCTGGTGGCGGCGTGGCTCGTGCGGACGGCCGCGGCAGCGGACGACGGCGGGCCGGCGGGCACGCGGCCCGATAACGACAAACCCAGGCTGACCGTGGCGGTGATGCCGATCGCGGCGGCCGTCAGCTGGACCGGCGATCGGCCGTCCGGCGTGATGATCGACATCTGGGACGAGCTCTCCGGACGGCTCGGCGTGGCGACCGAGTTCGTCCGCATGCCGACGTTCGTCGCCTTGCTCGATGCCATGCAGGACGGCAAGACGGACGTGGGCCTCGGCCCGATCGCGATCACCGAGGCCCGCGAGAAGACGATGGACTTCACCCACCCGATCGCGCATTCAGGGCTCCGGATCGCGGTTCGGCAGCGGGAAGACACCGGGTTCCTGGCGGCGGTCAAGTCGCTCGTCTCCTGGCAGCTGCTGCAACTGTTGGGCGGGGCCATGGCCCTGGCGATCGCGTCGGGGCACCTGCTCTGGTGGTGGGAGCGGCGGGTCAATCCGCGGTCGTTCCCGGAGGAGTATCCGCGGGGCGTCGGCGAGGCGATCTGGTGGATCTCCTCCGTGATCATCACGGGGGGCTGCGATGACAAGCATGTCGACAGCGTCCCCGGCCGGGCGATCGCCTTCGCCTGGATGGTCGGTGGGATCGTGCTCGTGGCCGCGTTCACGAGCGTGCTCACCGCCACCCTGACGGCCGAGCGGGTGACCGGCGCGATCCACGGGCCGCGGGACCTCTTCGGCCGCGCGGTGGGCTGCCAGCAGGCGGCCGTGAGCGTGCAGTCGGTGCGACAGCGCGGGGGCATCCCCCAGGAGTTCCCCACGATGAACGACGCCATGGATGCCCTGGCGATGGGCCTCGTCGAGGCGGTGGTCGGCGAGAATCAGCAGCTCATGCAGCTGGTGCAGCAGCCGGGCCGGGACAGCCTGCGGCTCGTCGGCCCGATGTTCGACACCTTCGACTACGGGATCGGCCTGCCCACCGGGAGCCCGCTGCGGGAGAACCTCAACGCCGCCATCCTGCGGATGCGCGAGGACGGCGCCATGGCCCGGATCATGGAGCGCTGGCTCGGCCGGCACGACTGACCGCCCGGCATTCGTCGCCGCGGCCGAAGGTGATCAGCACGCCCGGATCCTCGTCCTCCTCGAAGGGATCGAAATCGCCGTCGAAGGGGCCGTGAACGTGGGTGGCGGTGAGGCTGCAGGGCATGGCGTGGGCTCCTCCACCAACCACTCCACTCTCGGGCCGGGGCGGAATCAACTTGCTTGGAAAGCCCGGGAAAAGCCGCTATCGTGACCACGTATTCCCCGTCCAATCGCAGCCCGACACCCCCCTGTAGAGCCCCATGCCCACGCCCGCCTCGTCGCCCGCCGACCCCTGGTTCCAGGATCGTTTTGCCCAACGGATCGGAGGCGCCGGCTACGGCAAGGGCACCGAGATCTACAAGTTCGAGCTCATCAAGCGGGCCAAGCGGCAGGCGCTCGCCGACCATCCCGAGCGACGGATGCTCGACTTCGGCATCGGCGAAAACGACGAGATGGCCCCGGAAAGCGTGCGGGCCGTGATGCGCCGCGAGGTCGACCGGCCCGAGAATCGCGGCTACGCCGACAACGGCATCGCCGTCTACAAGGAGGCGGTCGCCGCCTTCATGGCCCGCGAGTTCGGCGTGCAGCTCGACCCGGTCACGGAGGTCAACCACTGCATCGGCTCGAAGACGGCCTACGCCATGCTGCCGGCGGCCTTCATCGACCCCGGCGACGTGACGCTCATGACCGTCCCCGGCTACCCCGTCGCCGGCACGGCCACCCGCTGGTACGGCGGCACCGTCCATCGGCTGCCCCTGGTGCCCGAGAACGACTTCTTCCCGGATCTCGACGGCATCCCGGCCGACGTGCTGGCCCGCACCAAGCTGCTCGTCCTCTGCTACCCCAACAGCCCCACGGGCAAGACCGCCACCCGCGAGTTCTACGCGCGGGTCGTCGAGTGGGCCCACCGCCACCGGGTGATCGTCGTCCAGGACGCGGCCCACATCATGCTCTCCTACGACGACCAGCCGCTCTCGTTCCTGTCCGTGGACGGTGCCAAGGAGGTGGGCGTCGAGGTGCACTCGATGTCGAAGGGGTTCCACATGATCGGCTGGCGGCTGGGCTGGGTGTGCGGCCACGAGCGGATCGTGCGGGCCTTCGCCGACGTCAAGGACAACTGCGACTCCGGCCAGTTCATGGCGATCCAGAAGGCCGGCGCCGCGGCCCTGGCCGACGCGGAGATTCCGCGGCGGGTGCGGGAGAAGTATCGCCGCCGGCTGGAGAAGCTCGTCGGCGTGCTCCGCGCGGTGGGCTTCGACTGCGAGATGCCCGGCGGCACCTACTTCCTCTACACGCAGGCGCCCAAGGGGGCCGGCGACCGGGTGTTCGCCACCGCCCAGGATGCCAGCCAGTTCCTCATCCACGACCTCTCGGTCTCGACCGTGCCGTGGGACGACTGCGGCGCCTTCCTGCGGTTTTCCGTCACCTACGAGGCGGCGGACGAGGCGACCGAGGACGACCTCATGGCGGAGACCCACGCCCGTCTGACCCGCGCCCGCCTCAAGTTCTGAGTTCCGCCCCGTCCCGCCGAATCCCCGCGGAGTTGCCGTCGATGCGCTTTTCATTCGTTCCACTCACCTGCCTCCTCGTCGCCCTGTCGCTGCTCGCTCCGGCCGCCGGCTGCGGGTCGAAGAAGAAGACCAAAAAGGGCAAGACGATCGCCCAGCAGCTCGAGGACGCCCGCAAGGAGAAGACGCCCGACGCCCAGGCCCGGAAACTGATCCGCATCGCCCGCACCCAGTTCAAGGCGAGCGACAAGGCCGGCGCCGCCAAGACCCTCGCCGAGGCCACCGCGCTGATTCCCGCCGACGGCGAGGCGGTGGTCTGTGGGCCGCGGCTCGTGGAGATCGCCGACCTCTACGCGGACATGGAGGATCGCAAGCCCACCCGCGACGTGCTCAAGAAGGCGGTCGATCGGGCGGCCGACATCGGCGACCCGATCAGCCGGATTCGGCTGCTCGCCGACGCCGGCGGGATCTATGGGGCCAAGACGGGCGGCCTGGGCGACGGCAAGGCCGCCCGCGACGTGCTCGCCTCGGCCGTGGAGGCGGCTGGAACCGTCGAGGATCGGTTCAAGGCGCAGGCGCTGGCGGCGATCGCCCTTGGCTACGCCCGGGCCGACCTCGCCAAGGAGGCGGGAAAAGTGGTGGAGGAGCTCGAGGCGAGCGCGAAGGCGGTGGAGGAGCTGCGTCCGCAGGCCGAGGCACTCGCGGCGGCGGCCCGCGTCCGGGCCCAGACCGGGGCGCAGGACCAGGCTGCGAAACTGCTCGTGGAGGCGGGCGACGCCGCCAAGAAGATCGAGGACAAAGGCATGGCCGCCGAGAACCGCACCTACGCGTTGCTCTCCGTGGCGTCGGCGTACCTCGCCACCGGCGACGCCAAGGCGGCCGTGGGGCTGCTCAAGCTGGCCGAGAAGTCCTCGGGCCAGGTGCCCGACCCGGAAGGGCAGAAGAACGCGCTCGAGAAGGTCCGGAGCCTGCAGGCCGAGGCCGAGCGGAAGAAGTAGTGGCGGCCATGGTGGGTCGGGGTTACCCGTGCCCCGTCGCCGGACGTTCGCTTCGCCCATCCTGGGCTCCGCTCTCTCGGCGCTGGCTGCGGTTCGGCGTCCGTTCCTTCGCTGGCCAGCTACGCCGGCTCTCAGGGCACGGGCAACCCCTCCGAGGCCGTGATGGCACGGTGCAGCGCACCGGCCGCCGGTGAACCGCCATTCGCCGTTTGTCGCCGCGGTCTCTGACCGTCGAGCGCCCGGCTCGGCCGGGGTGATCCGGCGCAGGTGGTGGCGGATGTCCGCTTGCTGGGAA
>JBIJCJ010000260.1:0-4022 GCA_044344765.1 Pirellulales bacterium
GGCCGCAAGACCAGGAAGACATTCGCACCATTCTGGCCGCGCATCGCGATGAGATCGACGTCGATCTCATCCGCCGCGAATGGGCCGCGGTGGCCCACGGCGAGGAAGATCGCTCTGCTTGGCTGGAGGGCGAACTGGCTGCGGTCGTCGAAGCCAGCCGCCGCGCACACGGCGGTTGAGTCGCTCCCCAGAAAAGCCCGCCTGTATCAACAGCGCAGCGGCGGTGTCCGACCGTCGTGACCGGCTGCAGGGAAGCCCGAACCGAAAGGTGAGGGAATACGCCTCGATCCACCCGACCGCGTCCCGCATTCCCTCGGCTCGCGCCTCGGGCTTCCCGGCACCCGGCAGCCATCGTGCCGGCCCGACGGTCAGAGACCGCCGCTACAAGAAGGCGGTTGCACGGCAGCCAATCGGTCGCTAAAATGTACGGGTGTTCACACTCTCGGGAGCTTTCCAATGAACGCCGACGTGATTCGCGAACTGGCGCACCGCCAGCCTTTCGTGCCATTCGTCATTCGCCTTTCAAACGGCGAAACACACGAGATCCGCCACCCGGAATGCGTTGTGGTGGGGAAGACGTCGGCCGTTGTTTACTACCCGGAACAGGATCGCTTCGTTTTCTGTTCCTTGATCCACGTCAACAGTGTCGAAGCGCTGCAGCCGACCTGACGACCGCGGCCGCGCAAACCCGCGCCGCGCCCGGGCGGGGCGCGCGGCACTCCGTCTGCCGGGGGCGGTCTGCTAGTCTCGGGCCATGCCCAGCCCCAAGCCCGAGCCCCTCGCCCCTCGGCCCCTCACCGTCTGGCTCGTCAATCCGTTCGACGACGTTCCGGGCGAAGATCTGCCGCCGCTGCGGTATTGGACGCTGGCCCGGATCCTCGCCGCCCGCGGCCACGACGTCACCTGGTGGAGCAGCACCTGGAGCCACCGCCGCAAGGTCGCCCGGGCCGTGCCGCTCGGGATCCGCGAGGACGAGGGCTTTTCCGTGCGGCTCGTGGCCACGCCGCCCTACCACAAAAACGTTTCGCTCGCCCGGCTCCGCAGCCACCGGGAGTTTGGCAAGAACTTCGAACGGCTGGCCAACGAGGCGGTCGCATCGCGGCAGCTCGAACGGCCCGACATCATCGTCGCCAGCCTCCCGCCGCTGGAGAGCCCGGAGGCCGCCTTGCGGCTGGCCCGACGGATGGATGCCACGCTCGTCGTGGACACTCAAGACCTCTGGCCCGACACGTTCGAACGACTCGTGCCCGGGCCCGCCTTCATCCGCAAGCCGCTCACGAGCTTCTTTTTCGGCGGCATGTACCGGCGGCGGCGGGATCTCCTGGCCGCAGCCGATGGAGTGGCGGCCGCCACACACACCTACGCGGAGACGGTTCTCCGCGACGTTGCGGCCGATGTTCCGCGGCATGTGTGCTACGTGGGCGCCTACGTGCAGGAGTTTGCGGCCCCTCCACGGGCCGTCGATCCTGTGCCACTGCCGGGCGGATCGGCATCGGGATCCACCGCCTTCGAGCCGCTCCAGTGCGTCTACGCCGGCTCGCTCGGCACCGGCCAAGACCTCGACTCGCTCGTGGCCGCGGCCCGGGCGCTCTCCGCGGCGGGCACGCGGGCCGTGCTCCACGTGGCCGGCACCGGCCCCCTCGAGCCGATGCTCCACGCGGCGGCTGCGGCGCAGCGCGGCTCGTGTGAGCTGAAAGTCCACGGCCTCTTGCCCCGGGCCGAGTATGTGAAACTGCTTGGCGGGTGTGACGTGGGCCTCGTGCTCGTGAAGCCCGAGTCGCTCGTGGCGGTGCCGAACAAGGCCTGCGACTATGCGGCCGCTGGACTCGCGCTCGTGAGCTCGCTGCCCGGCGAACTGGCCGGGCTGATCGACACCCACGCGGCCGGCGTTTCCTACGTCGCCGGCGACGGCGGCTCGCTCGCCCGCGCGATCACCGATCTCGCCAACGACCGCCGCCGGCTGCTCGCCCTCCGCACCGGCGCCCGCCGCCTCGCCGCCGCCGCCTTCGACCGCGAGCGCACCTACGCCGCGTTTGGCGATTGGCTGGAAACCCTGACGGGTTGAGCTCGGGACGCGGCTGGACATGTGCGGCCGCCAGCCCTATGCTTAATGAACAGGGGTTCATGCTCTGGAGAGGCCTATGATTCGCGTCATCGCAGATCCCGAAGTTGAGTCCACACTGCTGGGCGTGATGGAGCCGGCTGAGATTCGTGGCTCCAGCGGCGAGCTTCTCGGCTATTTCTGCCCGGCCAGCCCCGAGACCGCTCGCGCCTACGCAGCGGCATCGGCTGCCTTGAACACGCGAGAGATCGGCCATCGCAAGGCGTCGGCCGAGGAGCCTCTGACAACCGCGGCTGTGCTCGCGCACTTACGGTCGCTAACGTATGCCGGTGCCGGGAAGCCCGAGGCGTGAGCCGAGGGAATGAGGTTCGGTGTTCGGTGGAGCAACGCGTATTCCCTCACCTCACGGTTCGGGCTTCCAAGCATAGGGCCGCGGTTGAACATGAGTGCCCAACAGGCGTAGCCTCAAGGAGCGGGGGTCATGCTCCAGAGAGTCCTATGGTTCGCGTCCTCGCCGTGTGGACTTCAAAAGACGACCCGAACCCGGCATGAAACTGCTCGTCACCGGATCACGCGGGTTCGTCGGCAGGGGGCTTCTGCCCTTCCTGGCGGCACGCGGCTGTGACGGCATCGCGACCGGACGGGAACCGCCAATCGGCCTCCCTGAAGGCTGGCACGGAGCGACGCGGACCGCCGTGCTTGGCGGCACGGCCGATGTCGGACCGTTCGACGCGGTCGTGCATTTGGAGGTGAAGCAGCATGTGCCGCGGCCCACGGCGGCCGACGAGGCGGAGTTTGAACGGGTCAACGTGGGCGGCACCCGGGAATGGCTCGACTGGGCCGCCCGCCGGGGCGTGGGCCGGTTTGTGTTCGTGAGCACGATCAAGGCCGTGGCCGCGGCCGCTGCACCGCAGACGAAGGCGGCGCCGCTGACGCCCGACACGCCCTACGGTCGGTCCAAGGCCGCGGCGGAAACGCTCGTGCGCGAGTGGGCGGCGGCCGACCCGGCGCGGCAGGCCGTGATCCTCCGCCCCGCGCCGGTCTACGGCCCCGGCAATGAAGCCAACCTCGCCGCCTTCGTGCGGCAGATCGTGAGCGGCAAGCCCTGCCTCATCGGCCGCGGCGACACCCGCAAGTCGGTCGTGTCGCGGACGAACCTCGCCGCGGCGATCGCCTTCGCGGCGGCCCGGCCGGGCTCTGGCTGCGAGGTCTATAACGTGTCCGACCGCGAAACCTTCACCCTCGCCGCACTCGCCCGCTTGATCGCGGACCTCGCCGGGGCTCGGCCACCGAGATCGATCCCGGCCCTCCTCGCCGCGGCGGCCGCGCCCGTGGGCGACCTCATCGAGAACGTTACCGGCCGTGAGTTTCCCCTCACGACCGCCCGCCTCCGCGCGATCCGCGAGACGAGCGTGTTCCCCTGCGACAAGCTCGTCGCCGCCGGCTTCGCGCACCCGCAGACGACCCGGGAAGGCCTCGCCGAGATGCTCGCCTGGCTCGAGACGCACAGACCAGCCGTGTAGCGGCTGTCTCTGTCCGGCTGAGACCGCCGCTCCACCCCGGGCATGCCGGATGCCGGATGCCGGATGCCGGATGCCGGATGCCGGATGCCGGATGCCGGATGCCGGATGCCGGGAAGCCCGAGGCGCGAGCCGAGGGAATACGGGTCGGTGTCCGGTGGAGCAACGCGTATTCCCTCAGCTTGCGCTTCGGGCTTCCAAACAATCCGGCAGGCGGAAACGGGCAGACAACGCAGAGCACGACGGTCGGAGAACGCCGCGGCACGACGGGCGCGGGACGACGCGGCACGACGCGTGATCGGGCGCGACGGTCAGCGACCACCGCTCCAACGCGGGCCATGCCGGATGCCGGGAAGCCCGAGGCGCGAGCCGAGGGAATACGGGTCGGTGTCCGGTGGAGCAACGCGTATTCCCTCAGCTTGCGCTTCGGGCTTCCAAAC
>JBIJCJ010000088.1:0-14431 GCA_044344765.1 Pirellulales bacterium
GCTCGCGCGTCGGGCTTCGCGGCTTCGGGGTTGCGTGCCGTTCGGCGTTGGCGGTCTCTGACCGTCGTGTCCGGTTGCTTGGAAGCCCGAAGCGCGAGCTGAGGGAATCCGCGTTGCTCCACCGGAAATCGACCCGTATTCCCTCGGCTCGCGCCTCGGGCTTCCCGGCAGCGGGCAGCCGGCGGCTGCCGGCCAAGCAAAGCTCGGCAGGATGCCGAGGCTTTGCGTGTAGTCAGAACCCGGCACCCTCGATCGGCATGCCGCAGTGGTGGCAGCGGGGCATGGCCAGCGGCCGGGGAGTGGGCATATAGCCCTCGGCGCACCACGTGTGGAGTCGCGGGAAGTACGAGGGCGGCGTGACGCCCATCGCACGGGCCTGGTGCTTCATGCACAGCTGCCCGCGTGGATCCGCGTGGAACATGCCTCCGTGAGGGGCTCGTGCCGGCCCGCAGGCTGGCCCCCTCACGCTCCCGTGCCATGCCGGCCGCTGGACGCCTTTGCAGTTGCAATCGGCCCCGGCCGCTCCGCCTTCCGTGACGATGACCGTCTCCTGCGCGGGCACTTCCCGGATCGTGGCGATCGACGAGAACGCGGCGACGGTGAGGGCGGCGACGAGGCCGCGACGGAGGGTGCGCACCGGATGGGCTCCTTTGCCAGACTGCTCGGGCGAGGGGCGGGCACACACCCGCCTCGGCCCTTCATTCGTCGTGCCGGGCGGTGCGGGTTCAGCGGTCGTGCCGCGGGGTGGGGTGGTGCCGATGGTGCCGATCGT
The DNA here is from genome assembly GCA_044344765.1 of Pirellulales bacterium. Taxonomy (GTDB): domain Bacteria; phylum Planctomycetota; class Planctomycetia; order Pirellulales; family UBA1268; genus QWPN01. Next base: position 773 of record JBIJCJ010000088.1, read on the forward strand.
GCGGCGGCTCGTCACCACAGCCGGGCCACCAGGAGCATCATGGCCGCGATCACGGCCAGGCCGGCCAGGTCGAGGATCGCGCCCGCCGCCATCATCGCCCGCAGCGGAATCCGGCCCGTCCCATACACGATCGCGTTGCAGGGCGAACTGACCGGCATCATGAAGCCCATGCTGGCGGCGAACGTGGCGGCCAGCGCGGCCACGACCGCGTCGGCACCGATCGCCCGGCCCAGGGCGATGACCACCGGCACGACCATGGTGGCACTGGCCACGTTGCTCGTGAACTCGCTGGTGAGCACCGCCACGGCGGCGGCCGTCACCACCAGCACCGGGCCCGCCCAGCCGCCGGTTGGAATCCAGCCTGTGATCGTCTCGCCGGCCGCCTGCGCGAGGCCTCTGCTGAAGCAGAGTTCACCGAGCGCGATCCCACCCCCGTAGAGGAGCACGACGTCCCAGTCGATGCGGGCGTCCTTCCAGGCCAGCGCCCGACGGCCGCCGTCGCCCGGCAGCACGAAGAGCAGTCCGGCGCCGATGATCGCCGCCACGCTCTCGGGCAGCCGATCTTTCAGCCACCGGCAGGCCTCGTGGTCCGGCCCGAGCACCGCCAGCAGGATGCCCGGCACGATCCACATCGCCACCGTCGCGGCGAAGGCCGCCGCCGTGGACCGCTGTCCCACGGTCCATGCGCCGAGGCGGGAACGTTCTCCGGCGACGTAGGCCGACACCCCGTCGAGCCGTTCGACGCCCGCGGGAAACAGCCGGCCCAGCACGATCACGAGCAGCGATCCCAGCACCACCACCAGCGGCAGGCCGATCCCGCACCAGCCGAGGAACGAGATCGCGATCCCCAATTCGGCGGCGATGAACCGCAGGCCGATGAGATTCGTGGGGGTGCCGATCGGCGTCGCCAGGCCGCCGATCGAGGCGGCGAAGGCCACGCACAGCATGAGCCCGGTCGCGAAGGCCGGGTCGGGCCTGCGGCCCGTCCGCGCGGCGGCCTCCTCGATCGCGGTCAGAATGCCGGCGACGATCGCCACCATCATGGCCGCCGTCACGGTGTTGGAGATGAACCCGCTGATCGCCGCCGACACCAGCGCCACGGCGGCCAGGATCCGCGTCGGCCGCTCGCCGACCCAGGGCACGGAGAGCACGGCGTAGGCCAGGCGGCGGTCGAGACCATGGATGCGGATCGCCTCGGCGAGCAGGAACGAGCCGATGAACAGGAAGATCAGGGGATCGGCGAAGGGGGCGAAGACTTCCTTCGCCGGGGCGACGCCGAGGAGCACGCAGGCCGCTGCGCCGAGCAGCGCGGTGACCGCCAGCGGCAGCGCCTCGGTGAACCAGAGCACGACGACGACCGCGACGATCGCCGCGAGCGTCCAGGCTTCAGGGGGCAGGGCATCCATGCGGGAAGCCTACTACACGAGCGCGCTGATGGGATCTGTCGCCTCTCGCAGAGGGCGAGCGAGAGGGAGGTTTCCCGGCAACCCGGCACGACGCTCAGAGACCGCCGCTCCAGCGCGGGACGCGACGGTGAGTGACCGCACCGCCGGGGTGCGGCGGATGCCCCGTGCGGTGAAGCCCGAGGCGCGAGCCGAACGCCGATCGTGACGCAACCCCGCTGCCGGGAAGCCCGAGGCGCGAGCCGAGGGAATACGGGTCGGTTTCCGGTAGAGCAGAGCGGATTCCCTCAGCTCGCGCTTCGGGCTTCCCGGCAACCGGGTACGACGCTCAGAGACCGCCGCTCCAGCGCGGGCACGACGGTCAGAGATAGTCGCCCCAAAAAGGGACCGGGCGTCAGGCCCGGAGGGCCGGGTTGAGTCCAGCGGGCGGAGGCCCGCCAGGAAAAAATCGCACGAGGCGATGTTTTGCCTAAAGCGAGAGACCGCCGCTCCGCGGCGGCCACGGTCGCCCGGAGGTGCGACCGCCCGGCCGGCTGGTCGCACCTTGGCTGCGACCACGCCGGCCCAAGCCCGCCGGGGCCACGATGGCCCGGCGGGCGTGAATGTCACCACGTCTTGCCGAGCGCCGCCTGGGCGGCGGCCAGCCGGGCCACCGGAAGGCGGAACGGCGAGCAGCTCACGTAGTCGAGCCCCACGTGGTGACAGAACACCACCGAGTGGGGATCGCCGCCGTGCTCGCCGCAGATGCCGAGCTTGATGTCCTTGCGGGTCTGGCGACCCTTCTCGACGGCGATCTGCATCAGCTGGCCCACGCCCGTGGCGTCGATCGACGCGAACGGATTGGCCTTGAAGATCCCCTCCTCCGTGTACTTCTGCAGGAACGAGCCCATGTCGTCGCGGCTCATGCCCAGACAGGTCTGGGTGAGGTCGTTGGTGCCGAAGGAGAAGAACTCGGCCGTCTCGGCGATCTCGTCGGCCGTCAGCGCGCCGCGCGGGATCTCGATCATCGTGCCGACGAGATACTTGATCTTCTGTCCCGTCTCCTTCTGCACCTGCTCGGCCACCCGGTGCACGATCGCCACCTGGTTGTCGAGCTCCTTCTTGAAGCCCACGAGCGGGATCATGATCTCCGGCTTCACCTTGCCGCCATCCTTCTGCACCTTGGCCGCGGCCTCGAAGACCGCCCGGGCCTGCATCTCCGAGATCTCCGGATAGCTGACGCCGAGGCGGCAGCCGCGGTGGCCGAGCATCGGGTTGAACTCGTGCAGGGCGTGGACGCGGGCCTTCACCGTCTCCACCGGGAGGCGGAGCTTCTTGGCGAGGTCGGCCTGGGCCTTCTCGTCGTGCGGCACGAACTCGTGCAGCGGCGGGTCGAGGAAGCGGATCGTGGCCGGCCGCCCCTCGAGGGCTCGGAAGATGCCCTCGAAGTCGTCCCGCTGATACGGCAGGAGCTTGGCGAGCGCCTCGCGGCGGGCCTCCTCGTTCGCGGCGAGGATCATCTCCCGCATGGCGTCGATCCGGTCGCCCTCGAAGAACATGTGCTCCGTCCGCGTCAGGCCGATGCCTTCGGCGCCGAAGGCGATCGCGTGCCGCACCTGCTCGGGGGTGTCGGCGTTGGTGCGGATGCCGAGGCTACGGTGCTTGTCGGCGAGCTTCATGATGAAGTCGTAGTACTGGAAGACCTCCGAGTCGGCGGGCTTCATCGTGCCGGCGATGAGCACCTGCTTGAGCTCGCTGTCGGCGGTCTTGATGCCGCCGGCGAACACCTCGCCGGTCGAGCCGTTGATCGAGATCGCGTCGCCCTCGCGGAGCGTCTGCCCGGCGCACTTGAGCGTGCCCGCGGCGTAGTCGATCTGGATCGCACCGGCGCCGGCCACGCACACCTTGCCCATCTGCCGGGCGACGAGGGCCGCGTGGCTGGAGACGCCGCCGCGGCTGGTGAGGATGCCCTCGGCCGCGATCATGCCGCGAAGATCCTCGGGCGAGGTCTCAACGCGGGCCAGCACCACCTTCGTTCCCTTGTGGGACAGCTCCTCGGCCTTGGCCGCCGAGAACACGAGCTGCCCGGTCGCCGCCCCGGGGCCGGCCGGCAGGCCGGTGGTCAGGAGCCGGGTGCTCTTCTTCGCCGCCTCGTAGTCGTGGCGGTCGAAGATCGGGGCCAGCAGCTGCGAGAGGGCGTCGGGATCGGCCGACTGGATGGCGTGCTCCGCGGTCATCAGCTTCTGCTTGACCATGTCGTGGGCGATCTTCACGTAGGCCAGCGCCGTCCGCTTTCCATGCCGCGTCTGCAGCATGTAGAGCTTCTTCTTTTCGACGGTGAACTCGAAGTCCTGGACGTCGCCGAACTTCTTCTCGAGCGTCTGGCGGACCTTCTCCAGCTGCTTGTAGGTGCCGGCGAACATCGGCTCGTGGGCCATCTCGGCGACGGGCTTGGGCGTCCGCACGCCGGCCACGACGTCCTCGCCCTGGGCGTTGACGAGATACTCGCCGTAGAACACGTCCTCGCCGGTGGCCGGATCGCGGGTGAACGCCACGCCGGTCGCACAGTCGTCGCCCATGTTGCCGAACACCATGCTCTGCACGTTGACGGCGGTGCCCCATTCGTCGGGGATCTTGTACTTGCGGCGGTAGAGGATGGCCCGCTCGTTCATCCAGCTGCCGAACACGGCGCCCACGGCGCCCATCAGCTGCCCGAACGGATCCTGGGGGAAGGTCTTGCCCGTCCGCTCCTTGATGAGCCGCAGATAACGGCCGATCAGCTCGCGGAGGTGGGCCTCGGTGAGATCGGTGTCGTCATGGATGCCGAGCTGGTGCTTGAGCCCCTCCATCGTCTCTTCGAAGGGGTCGTGCTCGTTCTCGTGCCGCTTCTGCACGCCCATCACCACGTCGCCGTACATCTGGATGAAGCGGCGGTAGGAGTCGTAGGCGAACCGCGGGTTACCGGTGGCCTCGGCCAGCCCCTTCACGGTCTCGTCGTTGAGGCCGAGGTTGAGGATCGTGTCCATCATGCCCGGCATGCTGTCGCGGGCCCCGGACCGCACGCTCACCAGCAGGGCGTTCGTCGGGTCGCCGAACTTCTTCCCGGTCTCCTTCTCCATGAGCTTCATGGCGGAGGCGACCTCCTCCTCGAGGCCCTTGGGAAACTTCTTGTGGTTCTTGTAATAGTCGATGCAGACCTGGGTCGTGATCGTGAAGCCCGGGGGGACCGGGAGGCCGATCTTCGTCATCTGGGCCAGGTTCGCCCCCTTGCCGCCGAGGAGGGCCTTCATCGTGCCGTCGCCGTCGCACTTCTTGGCGCCGAAGGAATAGATCATCCGGCCCGGCTTGCCCCCGGCTCCCGACTTCTTGGCGGACTTCTTAGCGGACTTCTTTCCGAGGGAGTTGGCCATGGGGACGTGGAGCCCTTTCGACGAGGAGGAGGTTACAAAAGACGGGTATCGGCGCCGGATCGCGCGAAAATCGCGTCGAATCTACGTTCGTGATCGCGCGGCGTCAACGACGCCGCCGCACCCCGCGTGGGCACGAACGCGGCGTCCCTGTACATTGTCCCCCGAGCGGCGGGAACGGGCCGCCGCCATCGCCCGCAGGAGATCTTCCATGTTCGCGCGTCGTCCGCAGGCCGGCATTCTCGTGGTGGTGATCCTCTCCCTGGCCGCGGCCCTGCCGGAGGCGACGGCGTCGCCGGCGCGGCGGCTCGCCCGCCGCGGCGTGCTGCTCGCGCCGCCCCCCGGCACGGCGATCGTGCCGCCGGCCGGTCCGCTGCGGCCCAACCCGCTGCTGGCGTTGCCCATCGCTCCGGGCGGCCCGGCCGTCGTCATCGGCCCCGGGGGCCGCGTCCGTCGTCGGCTGCTCATCCCGGGCGGCGTCGAGCCGGGCCCGGTCGTCACCGTGACCGAGTCGGTCGCGGCCACCGTCCCGCAGCCACCGGTCGCCAAGGCAACGCCGCCCGTGGCTCCGGCCCCGCGGCAGACCGCCGCCGCTCCCCGGCCGGCCGCCGTCGCCCCGCCGCAGCCCGCCCCGGCGCCGCAGCCGCCGGCCGCGCTGGCGGTGGAACAGATTCCCGCCCCGCTGCCGGCGGCGCAGCCCACGCCGGCGAGTGCGGTCGTGCCAGCCGGCGTCGAACTCGAGATCCCCGACGGCACGCAGAGCGTGCTGGTGCCGGCGGGCGGTGCGACGGCGGCGCCGGCCGGCCGCTGAGCGAGTTGGATTCAGCCATCGCGGAGTCGTTTCCATGACCCGAAGCCAGGCCGCCATCGCCCCGGGCCGCTACCGGCACTACAAGGGCCGGGAATACACGGTGCTGGGTGTCGCCCGTCACAGCGAGACGCTCGAGGATCTCGTCGTCTACCGGCAGGAATACGGCGACCACGGCCTCTGGGTCCGGCCGGCGACGATGTTTGCCGAGATGGTCGATGTCGACGGCCGCTCGGTGCCACGGTTCCGGCTGCTCGACGAGTGAGGCCGAGCACAACCTGGCAGACGGCTCACCATCCCGCATCGGGCGTGGGCAGCAAAGACCGGCGCGAGGCGGTGTCACGGGGACGCGGGGGTCACGCCGCCGACGAAGTATCCCGTCTTGGTCTGGTCACCACCCTTGCGGGTCGTGAACCGTCCGGCGAGGACGTCGCCGATCATCCACCCGTCCAGTTCGAACACATACTCCCCCGCGGTCACGGCGCCGGAGAGCACCGTGCCATGGAGGGTGCCGGTCAGCGACCCGCCGTCGATGTCGAGCCGGGCCCTGTCCAACCGGGCGGTGTAGATGCCCTTGTTGTTGGTCAGGCTGCCGGCGTCGCCGCGGCCGCCGACCACGGTGAACTTGAAGAACGCCCGGTTTTGCCAGTCGGCTCCGCCGAACAGTCCGTCCTCCAGCTTGAGCCAAACATCGAGCGGCTGTGTCGGGGCCGGCGCCGGCGGCCGCGGGGACGCTTCGCCCCACACGGCGCCCCGCATCTGCTTGTCTTGGAACGTGCCGCTGTGGGTGCCCAACACCCGGTCGCCGGCCACCTCGAGGTTCAGGTCGTAGCGGCCCAGTTCCTTCCGCACGTCACTGCCCGGCGGGACACGGAGGATGCGAACGACGCCCGTCACGGCCGTGCCGCGTACGGTGAGCTCCGACGCATCCACCTCGAACGGCCGGCGGCTGAAGCTCGGGGCGAACGCAAACCCGTTCCGCACCCCGCCCGCCTCGACATTGAGATAGACGGTCAGCACCTCCGACCGCGGCAGGGAGCCGTCCAACGCCACGACGTACAGCGCGTCCTGGGGGTTCGTCTTGGCCTGGGTGAAAGGCCGGGCGGTGCCCGACACCTTCCCCGCGGCGGCAGCATCACCGTGTCGGGCAGTGAAGGAGCCGGTCGCCTTCCCGTCGTTCACCCGCGCGTCGAGGGTGAAGACGTGCCGCCCCGCCCCGACCGTGTTGGAACTGACGAGGACCTCGACCGTGCCGGTGATCCGGTCGTTCTCGCGCTGCACGGCCAGGCGCTCAACTCTGCCGGACCAGCCGGCGACGTTCCACCCGCCGGGCCGCCCGCCCCGGCCGACCCCGACCCGGCCGGCGACCGCATCGGCACCGCGGAACGTGAGGCCGAGGTGGGCGGTCCGCATCCAGTTCTTCTCCGAGGCGACGCCGCCCTGGAGGGCGTTGTCCAGCCGCAATTCCACGGCCTCGAGCGGCTCCTGGGCGGCCGCCGGCGCTGCGGCGGCAGCCACGACCGCGGCCGCGATGTGGCACGCCAGGTGCAAGGGTCGAATCACGAAACACCTCGTCAGTTGAGCCCTGCGGTCAGGAATCGACGCTTCGGGCGGTGGCAAAAAATCCAGATCGGATGTGACTTCGGGTACTACCACGAGCATCTCATCGTTGACACTTGCTTGGGCACGGTTCGGGGTCACCCACGCCCGCTCGCCGGCCGTTCGCTCCGGGCTTCCATGCCCTTCGCTCACTCGGAGGTGCCTGCGCTTTCGCCCTCCGGGCTTCGCTGGCCACCTACGCCGGCTCCCTGGGCATGGGTAACCCCTCACGGATTCCGCTACCAAAAACGTCAACACAATCCTGCTCCCGGTAGGAACTCGCAAATCTCGCACCCGAGTGTCGCCGGACTGCCTTGTGGCCGCGGCGCGGGCAGGCATCAGCCGATCAGCTCCCGGAGGCGGCCAATGTGGCGCGGGATGGCCTGGAGCGGATCCTCCGCCTCCTCGTATTCGAGGACGAGGTAGCCGCGGTAGGCGGCGTCGCGGAGGATCTGCACGAGCCGGCCGTAGTCGGCGGGCTGCAACTCGCCGTTGACCCGCGTCATCGCCTTGACCTGCGCCGTGATCGCATAGGGGGCGATCCGGGCCAGTTCGGCATACGGATCGGCCACCTTTTCCAGATTCGCGGAATCCCAGGTCACGCCCAGCCAGTCGGAATCGATCGCCCCGAGAATCCGCAGCAGGCGGTCGATGTTCTTGACGAAGTTGTGGTTCTCCAGCCCGAGCATCACGCCCCGCTTCTCGGCATGGCCGAGCGCCGTCTGCAGGTTCGCGATCACGTGGGCTTCGACCTGGTCGTCGGGAACTCCCGGCGGCGGGCTCTTGCTGGCGAACACCCGCACGGCCGGCGCGCCGAGATCGGCGAAGTGGTCGATCCAGGTGCGGAACGATTCCATCTCCCGGCGGGTCGTGTCGCTGTCCGGTGGATGGCCGAAATTGTTGGCCACCGAGCCGGCGGAGATGTCGATCCCCAGCAGGCAGGCCCGGCGTTTCAGCCGGTTGATCTCGGACCGTTCGACCGGCTCCGCGAAGAAGTAGTTCGTCAGCTCCGCCGCCTCCAGCCCCTGCTCGGCGCAGTAGTCGAGGAAGTCGATCATCTCGAGCCGGCCGGCTGTCCGTTTGCCGCACCACCACCGCATCAGCGGCCGCAGCGAATAGGTGGTCAGCGACAGGCCGCTGAAGAACGCGGGACCACGCTTCCAGGGCTCGACCGCCCCGCAAGGCCGCGCGGCGGCGAGCGCGGCGGCCCCTGTGGCGGCCAGGAAACGGCGGCGAGCGATGCGGGTCATGGCGTTCCTCCTGGTTTGGCCGTGGACACGAGCCACGCATAGAGATCGGCGAGCTCTTGGTCGGTCGCGTCGCGGAGCAGGCCGCTGGGCATGGGCGACAGCGGGCTCTTGCGGACGGCCCGGATCTCCTGGCCGGCGAGCCGCACGGTCGTGTCGGGAGACGTCTGGATGAGCATCGTCTCCGGCGATTCGTAGAGCAGCTGTCCCGTGATCACCGTGCCCGCCTCCGTCTCCACCTGCGTCGCGCGGTAGGCGGGCGAGACGTCGCGATTCGGGTCGAGGATCGCGGTAAACAGGTCGTTCCGCGAAAACCGCCTGGCCACGGGGGCCAGTTCCGGCCCCAGCCGCGCGTTGCCGTCGTGGCACCGGGCACAACTCCGCTGGTGATACACGGCCCGTCCGCGGGTGGCGTCGCCGCTTTTCCAGTCGATCGCAGCGAGCCGCTTTTGCCAGGCGTCGAGGTCCACCGTGGCGTCGTTCAGTCCTTCCGCGGCCTGCGGATGCCGGCTCCGCAGCCAGCCCTCCCAGTGGCCGGGCAGCGCCGCCGATTCTCCGCCCGCCGCCGGCGTCCCGGTCCAGTGGGCCAGGAGGCGGTCGAGCGCCCGGCATGTGTCGCGGTATTGCGTCTCCTTGGCAAACTGCCGCAGGGTGCGGATCGCCTGCACCATCTCGGCAGGCTCCGCCCGGGGGTCGAGGGTTCGCAAGGCGTCGGCGACCCCGCGGACCGTGACCGGCTGCCCGAACCGCAGCGTCTCCACCAGGATCGCGCGGTCGCCGTCGGCGGGATTCTTGGCGAGCAGGTTCGCGACCGACTCCTGCAACGCCGGCTCATCCCAGAGTTCGTGGAGGAGCGGCCGGCGCTCGGCCGGCGGCAGCGATTCGAGCAGGGCCACCATGTCGGGAGTCCATTCCTCGGCATTCCCGATCCCCACGCGGTCGAAGATTCGACGGGCCGCCCGGCCGCGAAACGGCTCCTGCAGGCGGCCGGCAAACAGGCTGTGGTCGGGCAGGCCGAGCTGGTCGTCGGTGACGATCGCCTCCGCCAGGTTGCCGTCGCGCTGCAGGAGCGCATCGCAGGCCTCGCCCAACCGCGCCGGCCAGAACCGGGCGGCCTGCATTCCCCCTGCCTCCATGGTGTGATGCAGCCGGAGCAGGCCCGCGGCCGTGGCCCGGGTGACCGCCGCTCCGCGGTTCCCTGGCAGCCGCGAGAGCACGATCAGGTAATGAATCGTGTCCTCCACCTTGGCGGCCGCGGCCAGCTGGTCGGCGATCCGCTCCAGCTGCCCGGGCTGCGCCACCTGGAGCATGCCCAGCAGGCGGGCGATCTCCAGGTCGAGCGGCGCGGAGCCGCTCGGCAGCGCGTCCACGAGCACACGTGCGACCCGTCCGGCCAGCGCCGGATCGTCGGCGATCGGGCGGTTGGCCGTGTAGCCGGCATATACGTCGGGCACCGTGCGCTCGACGCGGAGGTCGCCCAGGCAGAGCTCCAGCAGCCGCGCGGCCTCGAGCCTGTCGTCGGGCTTGTCGTCGGGCTTGTCGTCGGGCTTGTCGTCGGGCTTGTCGTCGGGCTTGTCGTCGGGCTTGTCGTCGGGCTTGTCTGCCGCGGCGAACAGCTCTCGCGCGGCGTCGAGATCGGCGTGTTCGAGACCGCCGCGGGCCGCCTTCCGCCACAGCGCCGCAAGCCTCGCGGCCATGCCTGGAGCGGCGGGCGGGGGAGGCACGGCGTCGAGCCGCGCGACCGCCGCCAACGCCGCGGCCCGCAGGCACCGCGGCCGCGGCTCCAGGATGTCGGACCAATTGAGCTTCTGCTTGGCCACGGCCGGCGCCGGCAGTTCCAGCATCGCCTCCCAGGCATGCCGCCGCACCCGCTCGTCGGCGTCGTGCGTGAGCCGGGCGAGCGTGGCGGCCCGCGCGTCCGGATCCTGCTCGAAGCTCCGTCCCAGCGACCATGCCAGTCGGGATCGAACCATCCGGCTGTCGTCCGCCGCCAGCGTCGCGGCGGCCGATGGAGGAACGCCGCCAAACAGTTCGGTGAGCACCTCGATTGCCCGGACCCGCGAAGCGTCCGGCAGCGCGGCATCGACGGCGGCCTGCGTGAAGGCATCCGCGCCCAGTTCCCGGGCAACCGGCAGCCAGGCCGCCCGCGACCAGCTCGCCAACGGCTGGTCGGCCGTCAACACCCGCAGCAGCGGCGTTGCAGCCGCCGCGGCTTTGCCCGCCGTCGCGTCCGCCGCGTCGCCGACGGAGTCGATGCGATACACGCCCCCCTTGGTGCCGCGGCCGCCGATCGCGACATACATCTGTCCGTCGGGGCCGACGCCGATATCGACCGGCGCGAAGCCGTCGCTGCCGACCGACTCCAAAAACACTTCGCTGGTCGCAGTGGCACGGTCGCCGTGGAACTGCGGCGTCAGGGCGTACACGCGGCCCAGGCTCCAGCAGAGGCTGAAGTAGCAGCCGCGGTAGCGATCGGGAAACCGTCGGTGGCGGTAGACGACGCCGCCGGCGGGCGAGCCGCGTCCCAGTTCCACGGCCCGGGGCACGGCGTCGAAAAACCAGGGCGGCCGGTTCCAGCTCCGCTGCCAGCCGGGGAGCACCCAGCCATGGTGGCGGCCGGCGGCGACCTCGAAAAGCCGCGTCGGGCTGTACCACGGCAGGTATTGGTCGCGCTCGCCGTCGGAGTCGACGAGCCACAGCGTGCCGTCGGCGGCGAAGTCGAGGTCGTAGGGATTGCGGAACCCGTGCGCGAGCACGTCGGCCCGCGCGCCGTCGGCCGACACGCGATACACCACGCCCTGCTGCGGATCGGCGACGGGCGAAGTCGCGCTATGGATGTGGTCCCTGGTGACGAGGGCGTCGTTGCCGCAGGCGATGTAGAGCCAGCCGTCGGGGCCGCGCACGATCCCGTTGGCGGAGTGGTCGGTCGCGACATGCAACTCGGCGAGCACCTCGCGTTCGCCGTCGGCGACGCCGTCGCCATCCCGGTCGCGGTAGCGGGCGAGGGCGTGGTCGCCGGTGCAGATCAGGTCGTTGCCGTCGAACGTCAGGCCCCGCGCCCCCGAGCCGGGGCCGGCGGCGAACTGCGTCACCCGGTCGGCGCGGCCGTCGCCATCGTCGTCATGCAGCGTCCTGACGTAGCCGGGACCGGAAACCACCACGCGGCCACGGGGGTCGAAGGTCATCGAGCAGACATCGTGCACCAGGTCGTCGCCGGCGAACTGGCTGACCCGGAAACCGTCGGGCACGCGAAACTGGCCGGGCCCGTCGGCGGATGCGGTCGCCGCCGTCAGGGCGATCACGACGGTGAGCGTCAGACTCGGGCGGAGCATCGATGTCAGCGCTTTCTAGCACGCGGGGCGACCGGATGTCCGGCATCCCGCGCCGGCCTTTCGCCTCCGGCATCCGCGGCAGCCGATCGTCAGTGGATTTTCAGGACGTTCTTCAGGAGCGGCACGAACGGGATCACGATCGCCAGATACCCTACCAGCCAGGCCGGCAATCCCAGCTGCGGCCAGCCGGGCACGATGCCGAACAGCCGGCGCTCCGGCAGCCGCAGGGTCAGCGTCACGTCACGACCGCCGCGGACCGTCAGCTGATCGGCCGCCAGCACGCGGTCGGCCTTCACGGACCACTCGGCCTGGGCCTCTTCGTCGGTCACGGCCAGCTTCCGCACCCAGCCGTTCAACGCCGTCAGGCCGTCGCCCGGCACCAGGTGCACGACCTCGCCGGCCGCCGATACCGGCGCATGGGCGACCACCGTCACGGCGTCGCCGGGTTTCGGGGGCAGGTATTCCAGCCGGGCGAAGGCCCACGTCGCCAGCAGCGCGATCGGCACCAGCGACATCAGCAGCGGCCTGCCTTCCTGCTTGAACTTGAGGATCCCGACCTGGGCCTTCGTCTGCCGGTACCGGGCGAGCGCCTCCTTGTCGCGGCCCCGCTTGGCCTGCTTGATCAAGGCGGCCAGCCGCTGGTTGTCGGCGGCGGCGCGGCCCAGCAGCTCCTGGTTCGTCGTCCACTTCCGCACCAGCGTGAGCACCGTGCCCGTCAGCACGGCCGTGACGATGATCGTCAGGTCCGACGGGAGGAGGAGCAGCCAGTTGAAAAGAAAGTCGAGGATGTTCATAGGATGTGAATCCATCCGTGGTTGCCGTCCACACGGATCGTCTGGCCGTTCTTGATGAGGCGGGTCGCGTTCGGGCAGACCACCGCCGGGATGCCGAAGTCGCGGGCGACGATCGCCCCGTGGCTGAGGATGCCGCCGCGCTCGACGATCAGGCCGCGGGCGTTGATGAACAGCGGCGTCCAGCCCGGGTCGGTGCTCGGGCAGATGAGGACGTAGTCGGTGCCGATGCTGCCGACCTCCTTCGGGTCGAACACGATCGCGGCCCGGCCGGTGGCGACGCCGGCGGCGACGGCGTCGCCCTTCAGTTCCGTCGCCCCTTCCGGCAATTTTTCCGCCTCGCCCAGGTGGGCGAGGTGCTCGGAATCGATCACGTCGGGCAGCTCCAGCCGCTGCGCCGACTTCCAGCGGATCTTCCGCCCCTCGATCGTGTCGCGGTGCGCGGTGATGTCGGCCAGCTCGTCCCAACGGAGGAAGAAGATGTCGCTGCCGATGCCGGCGCACTGGCCGAGGGCGAGGAGGTTGTCGCGGATCAGCTCGTATCCGAGCATGAGGTAGTACTTGCCGGTCTCCCGGTACGGCAGCAGGGCCCGCGCGTCGGCGAGACGATCTTCGATTTCCTCGCGCAGCGAGCTCCCACCCGCCGCCGCCAGCGCCGGCGTCAGTTCCCGCTCCGCCGCCCGCCGTTTCTCGACGTTCCGTCGGTGCAGCTCCTCGAGCCCGCGGCCGCCGCCCCCCTTGAGCTGATTGAGGATGATGTTCAGGTAGGTCTGGTCTTCCCGCCAGCGCGGCTCCATGAGCTCCATCTCGCCCGTCGCCCGCTGGCCGAACTTCTCGAGAAACGCCGCCAAGGTCGCCTCGCCCGCGGCCACCCGGGCGAGCATCTCGTCCTGCTCGAACGTGATGTCGCCCTCGAGCGCCATCGTCAGCGAAGCGGCGAACCGCTTGCCGTCGGCCTCGCCGAGGAGCTGGATGAGCAACGCCTCCAGCTGATCGAGGGCCATGCCGCCGAAGAAGCCCGGCTTCAACGACTCCCCGCCGAACTCGTCGAGCACCACCCGGCGCCGGTCGCGGAGTTCAGCGAGCAGTTCCG
>JBIJCJ010000261.1:0-3995 GCA_044344765.1 Pirellulales bacterium
CGACAACATCCGCCCGCTGCTCGGCACGCCGGTCGATCCGCGGCTTCCCGCCGGCGCCGTAGACATGGTGCTGTGCGTGGACGTGTACCACGAGTTCTCGCATCCCGAGGAGATGCTCGCGCGGATCCGGGCCAGCCTCAAGCCGGACGGCCGCCTGGTGCTGGCGGAGTTTCGCGGCGAGGATCCCGCCGTGCCGATCAAGCCGCTGCACAAGATGACCAAGCGGCAGATGCGGGCCGAGCTGGAGCCGGCCGGGTTCGCGGTCGATCGCGAGTTCGACCGGCTCCCCTGGCAGCACCTGGTGTTTTTTCGGGCCGACCGGGGCCAGGGCCAGCCCTGATTTCGCAAATTGCCCTGCTTCTGCCGCAAAATCGCGATTTTGCGGCGGGTTTGCGAAAAATCAATGCCGGCTGTTGCATCGGGCTGCGGGGGCCGTGATACTTACCCCTCGGTGGATGGATTCCACGAGGCGGGTGCGTGACGAACGCATCTGTCGGTTCACCAAAGGGTAGCCGCATGGCTCTCAGACCTTCGAGTTTCCGCACGACCGACGCGGCCGCGCGGGATCCCCGTGGCGGTTCACTCGATCCGGCCGTGGTCTGCGACCCGAGTGCCGGCCGGATTCGTGTCGAGGACTTGCCCGTCGCCAGCAACTGGGTGCTCGGCTCCAACGCAACGGTGCGGCGGATCGCCAAGGCTGTTGAACGCGCCGCCGAAGTCGAGTGCACGGTGCTGGTGTGCGGCGAGACCGGCACCGGCAAGGAGCTCTGGGCTCGGCTGCTGCACCGCAGTGGCCCGCGGCGCGGCAAGGCGTTCGTTCCCGTCAACTGTGCGGCGCTGACCCCGACGCTCGCCGAGAGCCAGCTCTTCGGTCACGAGAAGGGGGCGTTCACCGGCGCTGCCGGCCGCTCGCTCGGCATCTTCCGCGCCGCTCAAGGCGGTGTCGTGTTCCTCGACGAAATCGGCGAGATGCCGCTCGAGCTCCAGGCCAAGCTGCTCCGCGTGCTCCAGCAACGCGAGGTGCTCCCCGTCGGCGCCAACGAGCCGGTGCCGATCGACGTGCAGGTCGTCGCCGCCACCAACCGCGACCTCGAGGCCGAGGTCGAGAAGGGCACGTTTCGCGAGGATCTCTACTACCGTCTGAACATGATCGAGCTCAAGGTGCCCGCGCTGCGCGAGCGGCCCGAGGACATCCCCTCGTTCATCGACTTCTTCTCGCGGAAGTTCGCCGATCGCTATCGCCTCCCGGTCTGGGAGCCGTCGGCCGAGTCGCTCGCAGCGTTCTGCAGTTTCGAGTGGCCGGGCAACGTGCGGCAGCTCGAGCACGTCATCGAGCAGGGCTATGTGCTCCAGTCCGAGCCGGTGCTGCCGGTGCGGTCGCGGCCCGGCAAGGCGTTGCCCGGTCGGCTGCCGTGCCTCGATCTGGCGAAGTTGCGAGAGCAGGCCATCAAGGAGGCGCTCGAGATCACCCGCGGCCACAAGGCGAATGCCGCCAAGCTCCTGGGCGTGCACGCCAACACGATGACGCGGCTGCTCCGCGAGATCGCCGACGGCGAGCAGCAGGCCGACGAGTAGGCCAGGCTGCGTTCAGCCGATCTTGCACGTCCCATCGTCGCAGCGGCCTGCGATGCGAAAGCGGTTGCGGGCCACGAATCGGTAGAGGCTCCGCCACAAGGGCAGCGAGCCGGGCACATGGAGCGGCAGGGCGAGCGGCCAGAGCAGGGGCAGCCGCCGGCTGAGGTACCGCACGGCCTCGGCGCCTCCTCGGGCCAGCCCTGACCGATCGACGACGTACATCTGCGCGAGCAAATCCGCCGGCGGGATCTCCGGAAAATCGCGGGCCACCGACGGGTCGTGCAGCGACGTGAATGCGAGCCGGCCGGTCGGGTCGAGCCGCCTCAGGAGCGCGATCTGGCTGCGGCAGAACCGACAGCCGCCGTCGTAGAGCACGGTGTCGCGTGCGGGCTGGGTCGCGGTGCGGATCATGAGCGCCTCGGTATGCCCGACGCCGTCGGACTCCTCGATGGCAACCGCACCGCCCTGACGCGGCTAACTGTCACCGGCCGTGGAACGGCTGGCTGGCCGCGTTGCCTCTGGGCAGCGTCACGAATTGCATGACCGTGGCGGCGCCGACCGAGAGCAGCGCCCACGGGGCCCAGTCGGGGGCGGTGAAGGTCTGCGGCCCACCGCCTCCATTGACGGGCTTGACCAGGGCGGAGTCGATGAGCAGCAGCTCCACGCCCAGGATGCACGCGAAGATGCCGGCGGCGAGGCAAAAACTCTTCCACATTGGCGATGGCTCCGGCGGCAGCCGGAAGGGGATGACGATGCGGACAGCCGGCGGCTGCCCTTCAGCAGAAGGATCGGAATCCGGGCCGTGCGGAATGCAGCGGCCTGTGTGGCCCGGTGGGCCCTGACGCCTGCAACGATTCTCGGGGCGGCCGGCTTCAGGCCTCGGCCGTGCCGGAGGCGGCGTCGGGCGGCTCGACCGCCGGCCGGCCGGGGCGGCGCTCGGATTCGGTGCCGGGCACGAGCTGGGGTGTCGCCGTCGACGCCTCGACGATCGCCCGCAGTTCGTCGCCGTCCATCACCTCGCACTCGATGAGCCGGCCGGTCACGGCCTCCAGGGCTCCGCGGCGGGTCTCCAGGATCCGCCGCACCTTCGCCATCGCCGCATCGACGATCCGCCGCACCTCCTCGTCGATCTCGCGGGCGGTCTGCTCGCTGTGGCTGCGGGCGGCGGGCAGGTCGGCGCCGGAGCCGGCCAGGAACGGCGACCGGGAGCTCTCCCGGTAGTTCACGCGGCCGAGCCGGCTCATGCCGTAGTCCATGACCATGGCCCGGGCGATCTCGCTGGCGCGTTCCAGGTCGTTCTGGGCGCCTGTCGAGACGTCGGCGTAGACCAGCTCCTCGGCGATCGTGCCGGCCAGCAGCACCTGGATCCGGCTCTCGAGCTCGCTCTGCGTGAGCAGGTAGCGGTCGTCCTCGGGCCGCTGCATGGTGTAGCCCAGGGCCGCCAGGCCGCGGGGGATGATCGACACCTTGTGCACCGGGTCGGTGTTCGGCAGCGAGAAGGCGACCAGGGCATGGGCGGCCTCGTGGTACGCGACCCGCCGCTTCTCGTCCTCGTGGATCACCCGCTTCTTCTTCTCGAGCCCCGCCGTGACCCGCTCCACGCCCTCGTTGAACTCGTCCATGCCGACGGACGTCTTGTCTTTGCGGGCGGCGAGCAGCGCCGCCTCGTTGACGAGGTTTGCCAGGTCGGCGCCCACGAAGCCGGAGGTGATGCGGGCGATCTGATCGAGGTTGACGGCCGGGTCGAGCTTCACGTTGTTCACGTGGACGCGGAGGATCGCCTCGCGGCCGCGGACGTCGGGACGATCGACGAGCACGTGACGATCGAAGCGGCCCGGCCGGAGCAGGGCGGGGTCGAGGGTCTCGGGGCGGTTGGTGGCCGCCAGGACGATGACGCCGGAGTTGCTGCCGAAGCCGTCCATCTCCACGAGCAGGGCGTTGAGCGTCTGCTCGCGCTCGTCGTGGCCGCCCACGACGCTCGAGCCGCGGGTCTTCCCGAGGGCGTCGAGCTCGTCGATGAAGATGATGCACGGGGCCTTGGCCGCGGCCTGCTGGAACATGTCGCGGACCCGGGCCGCCCCCACGCCCACGAACATCTCCACGAAATCGCTGCCCGAGAGGCCGAAGAACGGCACGCCCGCCTCGCCGGCGATCGCCTTGGCGAGGAGCGTCTTGCCCGTTCCCGGCGGGCCGACGAGGAGCACGCCCTTGGGGATGTGGCCGCCGAGCACCTGGTACTTTTCCGGGCTCCGCAGAAACTCCACCACCTCCCGCAGCTCCTCGACGGCCTCGTCGATGCCGGCGATGTCGTCGAACGTGATGCCCAGATCCTCCTGGGCGTACATCTTGCCCCGGCTGCGGCCGAAGGCCATCGGGCTGCCGGCGCCGCCGATGCGGCGGAGCATGAGGTAGAAGACGAG
>JBIJCJ010000003.1:0-42513 GCA_044344765.1 Pirellulales bacterium
ACTGCCGCAGCGGTCACCGCTGACCGGCGAGACGGGGGAATCGTCTCAGCCGAACGACAGCAAGGCGACCGCCCAGTACGTCGGCAACCTCTTGCAGACCGACCTCAACACGATATCGCTGTCCGGAAGCCTGAGCGGCGCCGGCGACGTCGACTGGTACTCCTTCGACATCAACTACGAGAACATCCAGGCCATCGGCGGGGTGAATGGCGGCGGCAAGACGTTCGCCACCGTGTTCGACATCGATTACGCCGACGGCTTTCGTGGCGACCTGACGCTCTCCGTGTTCGACTCCGACGGCCGGCTCCTGTTCGTGGGCCGGGATTCGAACATCGCCGCCGACCAGCCGCCGGATGCCTTCGCGGACATCTCCCGCGGCTCGCTCGGCAAGCTCGATTCCTTCATCGGCCCGGTGCAGCTGCCGGCCGGGCTGCCGGGCGGCACGCAGCGGTACTACGTCGCCGTCTCCTCCAACGAGCGGCTGCCCTCCGTGCTCGACTGGTTCAAGCTCCAGTCGGCGACCAACCCGATGATCCGCATCGAGCCGGTCAACTCGGTGCAGCGGGTCGTGGAAGACCGCATCGGACTGCAGGGATATCACTCCGGCGCCCAGTACTTCGGCGACGACTCCAAGGACTACACCTACGTCGCTCCCAGCGGTGGCCCGCTCTTCGGGCTGTCGTCACTCTCGGACCAACTCTCGCCGCTCACGATCGACAACATCCGGACCTATGTCTCCGCCCGGCCGGACGTGGACGATCCGCCGATCGCGGCGATCCTTGCCGACGATCTCGCCATGCGGTCCGACGGTCGCCTCTACAGATACTCAGGCATCGACGGCGGCGTGAATACGGCCGGGGAACTCACCGGGGTCAGCATCGGCCCGACACCTGGCCAGACCGTCTGGCAAGACAACATCCAGGATTTCCCGGCCAAGGTGGGGCCGACGCAGTTCATCGACAAGGTGGCAAGTGGCACGACACCGACGACGACCGCAACCGTGACCACCTTCGTGCTCGACGCGCAGGGAACACTCCCGGGCACCATCGAGGATCTCTCGACCGTTCAGGGGACGCTCCAATACACGACGACGTTGCCGGGCAACACCTTGCCCAGCACCGGCACTTGGGCCTTCACCTCGAATGCGGCGGGGGCGCTCACTTTCACACCCTCCGGGGGATCGATCCCGCCAAACATGCCGCTGCCGTCGAGCAGCCTGTCTACGGTGAACGCTCAGGGAATCCTCTCAGTGACCTGGCTCGACGGCGGGGCCGGCGCCACGGTCAACGTGGCCACGGTCACGATGACGAATGTGCAGTACACCTTCGTTCCGGAGTTCCCCCCCGAAACGCTCACGACCGACAAGGTCGATGCGGTGGCTTGGCGTCGCAAAGCGGGTGGGCCAACTGTGTTCGACGGTCTCTTTTACTCGGTCCGCGACGCGATCCCGGGTACGAATGTTGAAACGGGCCTTTCCCGGCTCTACCGGGCGAACCCCGGCACGGGCGATGCCAACGACGCAGCCGGCGTAAATCCCAACCTGGGACTGATGGGGATCATCACGACGCCCGGCAACGGCCTGACGACCGGCATGGCCTTCATCGGCGACACGCTCTACGGCGTGGACGACGAGGGGTATCTGTTCACGATCGACCCCGGCACGGCCGCGGTGGTGAGCCTGGGCCGCGTTGAACGCGCCGGCGTTCCCGTCAACCTCCAGGGCCTCGCCAATGGCCCGCAGAACGTACCCGGCGGCCCGGGCCAAACGCCCGGCTACTTCGCCGACAAACTCTTCGCCATCGATGCCGACGGCTATGTCTACTGCCTCGACCCGGCGAACGGCTCGACCCTTTCGGTGTTCCGCGAAGCTGACCCGACGCGGAAGTACTTGGGACCGAGAGACACGGTCGGCAATCCCGTGGCTACCGGCGCATTCACCGGCTTCGCCTTCTCACCGATCGACATCCCGCTGTGGCGTGGGACCACGGCCCGCGGCCAAGACCCAGGGCACGGTGTGACGCCCACGTTCGACAGGCTCGACACGCCCAACACGGAGACGGTCGACAACACCCGCGACGGCCTCTTCGACAACAACGGCAAACTGCCTCCCGAGTCGGAAGGGCATGTCAGCATCTTCTACGGGCTCGACACGAGCAAAACCAAGTTGTCCGACGGCACTGAGCTCGCCCTGGCCGGCATTTTCTCGAAGACCTGGCTGACGGACATCTCGTCGGGCATTGGACCGTCGACAGCCACCGTTCCGGGGCCGGTCGCGTTTTCCGTGACCCTCGCCGGGAACTGGTCAAATGGAAGCAACCAGGTCACCGGCCTGTCGAGCACGTCAGCACTCCGGGTGGGGATGGACGTCCGCGGCTTCGGCATCCCAAATGGCACGTTCATCAGGTCGATCGACAGCGGGACGAGGATCACGCTGTCGAGTCCCGCGACCGGCTGGAATCCTGCCAGGTCGGCGATCACGTTCACCGATCCGACTGGCGTCACCACGAAACCTTTCAGCCTCGCGGCAAGCAGCTACGCCGACAAGCCCACGCTCTACTTCAACTACTGGATCGACCCGGCCGGCGGGGCGGAAGTCGAACTCTCCGCGGACGGGGGCAACTGGATCAAGATCGCCACCACCGACAGCCTGCGATCCGCTCCTGACACCGACAACAGGACGCTTCCGGCCTTCGCCTCGGTGTCGTCACGGATCAGCACGACGCCCAACCAGCTCGCCCAGCAGCTCTTCGTGGGCGCCGGCTGGCGGCAGGCCCGCATCGACATCGGCGATTTCGCGGGGGCGAGCGATATCCGACTGCGGCTCACTTCCTCAGGCGGCGGCGAGGGGTCTTACTTCGACGACTTCATCGTCGGCTTCGCGGAACGGGGCGAGATGGTCACGGGTCACGCGAGCGGCAACACCAGCTTTTTCGATGTCGGGACCCCCGGACCGTCGTTCAGCGTCCCGGCACAGATTCTCTCGGGCCCCTACCAGCTCGAGATCCGCCGCGGGGCGGAGTTCGGCGAGCTGACGGACAAGAACGCCTCGGCCGTGCAGATTAAGCAGGTGTTCAACACCGACAGCAACATCGTCCGGGGCATCCTCCACCCGTTCGCCGGCACCGACATCGCTGGCGTGACCGACCAGCAAAACCTCCGTGGCGACGACAACACGCCCCGCGGGCAGGGCCAATTCATCATCGAGGGGAACCTGATCTCCGCTGCCGGCCAGTACGGCATCCGGGTCGACGCCGCCGCCCGCGACGCCGAGACGGGCGCGAGCACGATGGGCGTCGTCAAGAACACGCCGACGCTCAACAACAAGCGGCTCGTGCCGGGCGTCGTGATCGCGAACAACGTGGTCGCCAACACGCAGGGCGCGGCGGCCATCCTCTTCAGCGGCGACCCGAACTCCGGAACCGGCCCCTCGGCGCCCGTGCCCTACGGCCGACTCGTGAACAACACGATCTACGGCGGGACCTACACCGTCACGCTCCCATCAACCACCGTCGCCGGCCAGCCCACGGTCACGGTGCCCTCGACGACCGATCTCCGCGTCGGCATGGTCGTGGCCGGCGCGGGCATCCCTGCGGGCGCCACCGTTCTTTCGATCGACGTCGCGACGAAGGTGGTCACGCTCTCGCAAAGCGCCACGGCCGCCGGAACGAACGTCAGCCTCGCCTTTACCTACCTGCCGAACAGCGTGGGCGTGGCCGTCACTGAAAATGCGTCTCCCACGCTGCTCAACAACGTCTTCGCGAGCCTCGCGACCGGCATCACGGTCGATGGGACGTCCGGCGGCACCGTCGTCGGATATTCGGCCTTCCACGCGACCACCGCGCCCGGCGTTGCGGGAACGAACGCGGTGACCCTCACGGCGAGCCCGTTCGTGAACGCCGCCCGGGGCAACTTCTACCCCGCGGCCAAGTCGCCGATCATCGACAGCGGCCTCGGCTCGCTCGAGGATCGGAACGACTACACGGCGGTCACCCAGCCGCTCGGCATCCCACTCTCCCCGATCATCGCCCCCGGCCGCGACCTGTACGGCCAGCTGCGGTCCGACGATCCCGATCAGGGTGAGGGCTTCGGGGAGGGTGGCGACGTCTTCAAGGACCGTGGTGCCATCGACCGCGTCGACTTCGTGCAGCCGTCGGCGACGCTCGCCGTTCCGCTCGATGGATCAACCGTCGATCAGGACACGGCCAACGATCGGGTCAGGCTCGTGAAGGAAAATGCCCGTGGCATCGCGAAGTTCGAGGTGCAGCTCGGCGACGTCGGCGTCGGCATCGACAAGGCCACGGTGATCTCGGAGGCGTTCGAGGTGCGTCGCAACGGGACGCTGCTCGTGGCGGGCATCGACTACACGTTCAACTACCTCGAGTCGTCGAACCGGGTGGTGTTCGAGGCGGCCGCGATCTACCCGATGGGCAGCTACGTGATTTCGGTGGTGCAGGCCCCGGTCAATAACGTGCCGACGAACGTGATCACCGGGCGACCAGCAGGTGCAGCTCTCCTGGACCGCGGCCGTGAGCGACGGCTCGCCGCTGGTGCGCTACGAAATCCAGGGGGCTGGCGATTCGTCGTTCACCGGTGCGACGACGACGAACGTCCTGCCGCCGAACGTTTCGCTGACCGTGACGCCGCTCGTCAACGGCACTCCCTACTGGTTCCGCGTCCGCGCGGTGAATGCGGTGGGTGAGAGCGAATGGTCGAACGTGGCAGGCCCAGTCGTGCCGTTGCCGATCCCGACCTTCGCGCTGGCCCAAGACACCGGTGCCAGCTCCTCCGATGGCGTCACCAGCAACCGGACGGTGAACGTGTCGGGAGTGCTTGGCGGGGCCAGCTGGGAATACAGCGTCGATGGAGGGACGATCTGGACGGCTGGAACCGGCAGTTCGTTCCAGCTCCCTGCGAATGCCACCTATGCGGTCGGCAACGTGCGGATCCGCCAGGTCGTGGGCGAATCTCTCAGCGGCTCCTTCTCCAACGCCACGGCGATCACGGTCGACACGATCGCGCCGGCGGCGCCGACGCTCGCGCTCGGAACCGGCGTTGCGGATACCGCGAACCTCGCCGAAGCGACCCAGGCTTCCGGGGTCGTCAGGGTCACCGGCGAGCTCGGGTCGACGATCACCGTGACCTTCACCCGCGGTGCGAACATCGTCACAAAGACGGTCACCGGCACCGGCGTCTCGCAGCCGATCGTGCTTACGACGACCGACGTGCAAACGACGCTCGGCGACGGCACGATCACCGTCTCGGCGACGCAGACGGACCTCGCCGGCAACGGTTCGGCACCGGCGTCCACCACGTCGTTCCTGCTCGCGACGACGCCGTCATCGGCCCCGACCTCCGTGGCCGGCACGCCCGGCAATCAACAGGTCGCCCTGACGTGGGGCGTGCCGACCAGCGACGGCGGTTCCCCGATCACGGACTACGTGGTCCAGTACCGGGTGAACACGGCCGGGTCGCAGTGGACGACGTTCGCCGACGGCGGCTCGACCGCATTGGCGGCGACGGTGACGGGGCTTACCAATGGCACGGCGTACGTCTTCCGCGTGGCGGCGGTGACGGGAGCAGGCGACGGGGCCTACTCGGTCGAGTCAGCGCCGGTCACGCCGCGGACCGTGCCCGGTGTGCCGACCGGTCTGACGGGCGTGATGGGCGATTCGGCTGTGACACTGAACTGGTCGGCGCCGTCCAGCAATGGCGGGGCGCCGATCACGGACTACGTGGTGCAGTACCGGGTGAACGCGCTCGGGTCGGAGTGGACGACATTCGCCGACGGCACGTCGGCGGTGAGCTCCGCGACCGTCACCGGTCTGAGCAACGGCACGGCGTACGTGTTCCGGGTGGCGGCGGTGAACGTCGCCGGCGCCGGCGGCTACTCCGCCGAGTCGGCTGCGGTCACGCCACTGGCGCCCGCATCGGCCCCGACTTCCCTGGCCGGAACGGCAGGGAATCAGCAGGTCGCCCTGTCGTGGGGCGTGCCGGCCAGCGACGGCGGTTCCGCGATCACGGACTACGTGATTCAGTACCGGGTGCAAGGGGTGGGCGCATCGTGGACGACGTTCGCCGACGGCACGTCATCCGCAGTGGCGGCTACGGTGACGGGGCTCACCAATGGCACGGCGTACGTCTTCCGCGTGGCGGCGGTCACGGCGGTGGGCGTCGGGGCCTTCTCCGCCAGGTCGGCGGCGATCGTGCCTGTAACGGCGCCCGCTGCGCCCACAGCCGTCGCCGGGGTCGCCGGCAATGGTCAGGTAACGCTGTCGTGGACCGCGCCCGCCTCCGATGGCGGCGTGCCGATCAAGGACTACCAGATCAGCTACACAGTCGATGGCACGAACTACACGGTCTTCGATGACGGACTGTCTACTGGGACCACCGCCACGGTCACGGGCCTGACGAACGGAACCACGTACATCTTCCGCGTGGCTGCCGTGAACGGGAGCGACCTCGTCGGCCCGGCGGGTGAGTCCGGCTCCGTCCGGCCGTTCGTGCTTCTCGCGGCCCCGACCGCGTTGGTGGCGGTCGGCCAAAATGGCCGGGTTGCGCTGTCCTGGGTTGCGCCCGGCCCGGGGGTCGTTGACTATCGCGTTCAGTTTCGCGTTGCCGGGGTCGGCGCTGCATGGCAGACCTTCGCCGACGGCACATCTACGGCGACGCAGGCGGTGGTGACCGGCCTGACCAATGGCACGCAGTACGCATTCCGAGTCGCAGCAGTCTCGGCCGATGGCCTTGGCGTCTACTCCGGTCCTGTGACGGCCACGCCGGTGTTCGTGCCGGTCGCGGCCCCGACCTCGGTCCGGGGGACGAGGGCGTCGAGTACGATCACGCTGCAGTGGAATCCTCCGCCCGTGAATCCTGCGGCTCCGATCACCCGGTACGTCATCCAGTACCGCTTGAACACCGCCGGATCCGTGTGGCAGACCCTGGCGATCCAGCCGACCGCGACCTCGGTCGTGATCAACGGTCTGACGAACCGGTTGGGATATTTCTTCCGGGTCGCCGGAGCCAATGGCGCCGGCGTCGGCCCCTGGTCGGCGTCCTCGGCCCGCATCTGATCCGTCTGATCTGCACGCGGTCGGGCTCTGGCAGGGGGCACGGGCCGGCGCCGCCGACGGCGGCCATCTGCCCGCGGTTCGCCCGTCTGGCGGGCGCCGGTCTGCCCCCGCCCCCGGCTTTGCCCAGTCGCCGCTGCTAGCCCCGCCGCTCCCGATGCCGTAGGCGGTATTCGGGGATTCACGGTAACGGCCGGCACGACCCGCAGTCGAAAGCATGGGCGAGAAATGTTCCCTGTGAGGGTCCTACTGCGATGATCCGTCGTATGAGTCGAGCAGATTGTTCCGCAAGGGCTGGTCGGAGCGGCGCGACATCCCATGCCCGGCGGTCGGCCGGTCCGCGCACGGTGACGGCGTGGTTCGCGGTCGCACTGCTTGCGGCCATGTCCCTCGTCCACGCAGAACCTTTCGACGGCATCCAGTCGTTCGAGCCGCATGCCTCGAGTCATGGCATGCAATCGATCCTCAGGCCGCCGATGGCCGACGCGGGTGATGAGTTCGGATGGACCGCCGGTGGCTCGGCCGGCGGGGATCACGCGACTGGCCCGGCCGCAGGGTTCTTGGTCACGGATGGTGGCGTCGCCGGGTCGTCATGCGCGGGCTGCGGGGGCAACGGCTGTGAGGCGTGCTGCCCCGCGGGTGGAATGGCCGACACGCACGGCTTCTTCAACCGCATCTTCGGCGCGGCATGCCCACGGTGGGTCGTGCAGGTAGACGCCCTCATGCTCTGGCAGGGCAACATCGCCAGCCGCCCCTTGTTCGCCTCCTGGAACACGGGTGCCGTCGGGCCGACACTCCTTGACGCCAATCAGGCCCAGACGGTGATGTCCGCCGGACCGCGGGTGGCCCTGTTTCTCAATCTCGACGAGGTCTACTCCATCGAAGGCAACTACTTCCAGGTCAGACCGTTCAACGGCGAGGCCCTCGTGCCCCCGGGGAACACGCTCGTGGAGCGGAATCTGGCCGGGTTCAGCGATGAAGGCTTTGACGGCGCCCAGGTGCTCACCAACGGCTCGATCCAAAGTGCGGAGCTCAACTGGCGGCGGCGGGAGTGCTGGTGCCCGGTGACATGGCTGGCCGGATTTCGCTGGGTGCAGTGGAACCAGCAGATGCGGATCATCGAGCACGTGGACGGCAGCCCGTTCAGTTCGTTCACGTCGGTGACCGGCAACGACCTGTACGGCGGGCAGATCGGCATGGACCTCGGCCTCTGGAACAGCGGCGGTCTCTTCACGGTGACAGGCACCGGGAAAGCTGGCGTCTTCTACAACAACGCCTTCCAGCGGACTTCCTACCAGCAGCCCGGCCTCACGCCATCGGCGGCTGCCGTCGCGGATCAGACCGCTTTCTTCGGCGAACTGGGCGTCAACGGCAGCCTGAGGCTCACCGACTGGCTGTCCTGGCGGGTGGGATACGTGCTCTTCTGGCTCAACGGCGTGGCCTTGCCTGCCGACCAGCTTTCCACCACGAATCTCAACGACGTAACGGCCCCGGTCGGCGCCACGATCAACACGAACGGCAGCGTGCTCTTGCACGGCGCGACGACGGGCCTGGAGGCCCGCTGGTAGACCGCGGCCCCGATTGACCGTCACGACCGTCACAACCCTGCGGCCGGCGGTTCAACGCCTGAAAATTTCTCCGCTGCGGCGTGACACGGCCCCCGCCTGCGGCCACTCATCTGTTGAGAGCCGCTCCCGGCGGAGGGGGCGGCCCGCGAACCTGTTATCCCACGCAAAGGACTTCTTCGTATGGATCCCCAGATCATCAGCTGGATCGTGAGCCTCATCGCCGGCAGCGCCGGTGGCAACATCGTCGGCGCCCTGCTCAAGAATCGCAACCTCGGCCCGATGCTCAACACCGTCCTCGGTCTCGTCGGCGGCGGCCTCGGCGGCAAGATCCTGCCGATGGTGGTGCCGGCCCTCGGCTCGCTCGTCGGCGGCGGCGACAACCTGGTCGGCACGGGCGGCCTGTCGGCGATCATCGGCGCGCTGCTGCCCCTGATCGTCAGCTTC
Organism: Pirellulales bacterium; assembly: GCA_044344765.1. Taxonomy (GTDB): domain Bacteria; phylum Planctomycetota; class Planctomycetia; order Pirellulales; family UBA1268; genus QWPN01. Next base: position 9,077 of record JBIJCJ010000003.1, read on the forward strand.
CTCAAGAAGCCCGCGACCGCCTGATCCAAGCGCGATTCTCGTGTCAGCGAACGAGATGCGGCCGGGGGCGGCAACTCCCCCGGCCGCTACGTTTTGCGTGCCGCGCCGCCGACGTCGGCACGCGGCGGGATGGCCTACCTGTCGGAGTCGCTGCTGCCGCCGGTCAAGTAGCTCGCGTAGTAGAGCAGGGTGAGGATGCTCTGCAGCGTGCCGGCCACGTACGTCCAGGCGGCGGCGTTGAGGACCCGGTTCACGGCCGGCATGTCGGCGGCCGGCACGATGCCGAGATCCACGAGCTGGGCCTTGGCGCGGTTGCTGGCATCGAGTTCGACCGGCAGGTTCACCAGCTGAAAGAAGACGGTGCCGGCGAACAGGGCGATTCCCAGCCAGGCGATCGGCTTCAGTGCGAAGCCCAGGCCGATCATGAACACCAACAGCCCGAAGCCGCTGCCGAAGTTGGCGACACCGACCGCCGCATTCCGGATGCTCATCAGGGAATAGCCCTGGGCGTCCTGCAGGGCATGGCCGGCCTCGTGGGCCGCGATGCCCACTGCCGCCAACGACCGATCCCCGTACACGCCCTCGGACAGTCGCAGGACCTTTGACTGTGGGTCGTAATGGTCGGTGAGATGGCCGGGCATGGCCTCGATCTCCACGTCGGTGGCGCCGGCGGAGTCGAGGATGTGGCGTGCCGCGGCGGCGCCCGTCAGCGGGGCAGGTTCGCGAGCGGCCGCCGCGAACGACGCATGCACCCGCCACTGGGCCCACATCGCCAGCAGGACGGCGGGGGCGATGGCGAGCATGTAATTCGGATCGAAGAAAAACGGCATGGGACTTCGTTTCTCCAGGGGGGGACCGACGACCGGCGAAAACCGAAACTATCCTATTTTAGACAGCCGCTCCTCCCCGGCAGCCCCGATTCGGGCCGCACAGGCAGTTCCATGTTCTACGCATCCGCCGTACCGATGGTTCCCCGCCGCTGGCCGTTCCTGTTGGCCCCGGCGTTGCTCGTGGCCGCCGGCTGCGGGGGCCATACGGTGGCCGACCTGCCCGGCGGATCGGCCGCCGGCCTGCCGCAGGCCCGGCTTTGCGACCGGATCGACGCGGCCCTGGCCCATGCCCGCACGGCTCGCCTCCTCGACGCCGACGTCCAGGGAGCCTGGCAGGTGGTGCATGGAGTGTTGGCGTTCGGGAAGGAACTCCCCCTGGCCCACGACGGCAGGGTCTCCCCGGCCCTCGAGTACCTGCTGGGGGGCGGTCGGCTCACCGGCTGGCGGCTCCGGCCGGGAAAGCGGGGCGTGATCGCGGTCGTCGAGGAGGGGAGCACGATGGGCCAGGGGCACCCGGATCAGTGGCTCGGCTATCTGTCCCAGTGCGGCGTCGATGCCGACGGTCCCGGCGGACTGCCGCTCGACACGCCACTCTCCGTCGCCGGCCGTTCCTTCACGCTCGGCGACCTGCTCGCCCAGGCGCAGCACGACATCCGGCCCGGCCAAGAGGCCACGTGGACGCTGATGGCTCTCGCCGCCTACGTCCCCACCGACACTGCATGGATCGCCGGCGACGGTTCGCGGTGGGACGTCGAACGGGTCGTGCGGATGGAGGCGGAGGCCGACATCTTCAGCGCGGCCTGCGGCGGGGCCCATCGCCTCTACGGTCTGGCGGTGGCCATCGCCGCGCGACGCCAATCCGGCCTTCCCATCGCGCCCGACAGCGGCTGGGCGGAGGCCGAGGCGGTGCTCGAGGACGCGACCGAGCGGGCCCGCATTTTCCAGCAGGCCGATGGCAGCTTCTCCATCCATTCATTCGAAAGACCGGGGACGTCGCCCGACGTGTTCGCACGCCTCGGAGCCACGGGCCACGTCTTCGAGGTGCTGGCCTTGGCTCTCGCCGACGACCGCCTGCAGGAGCCCTGGGTGAGGAGGGCCGCCGACCGGCTCGTGACACTCCTCGAACAAACCGCCGACCTCGACGTCGAGTGCGGCGGCCTGTATCACGCCGCGCACGGGCTCGCCCTCTACCGGCGGAGAATCTGCCCGCACGACACTTCTCCCGCAGCTTCCAGCCGGTAGCCTGACGCCCGGGGATCCGGATCAGCCAGCCTGCATGGCCGCGGTCAGCGACCGCACGGCGTCGACGAGCACCGGCATCTCGCCGTGCCAGTTGATGGCGACGCTCTCCTGCGTCCGCATGTTCTTGAACTGGGCCGTGCCGGCGATGAACTCGTCGCCGCCCAGGATGAGCGCCGCGGGAAACCCGCGTTTGGCCGCGAGCTTCAGCTGCTGGCCGACCCGCTTGGCCTCGGGGAAGAACTCGACGGCCATGCCTCCGGCCCGCAGGGCCGACGCGATCCGCAGGTAGTCGTCGCGGCGCTCGGCGTCGAAGTGCACCAGAAACACCTGGGCCGGCGTCTCCACGGCCTCCAGCCGCCCCAGCTCCTCGAGGCCGGCCAGGAGCCGATCGATTCCCAGCGACGCCCCGACGCCGGGCAACGGCTGTTTCGTGTAGAGCCCCGCCAGGTTGTCGTACCTCCCGCCCGAGCAGATGCTTCCCAGGGCGGGCAGGTCGTCGAGAAAGCTCTCCAGCACGATGCCGGTGTAGTAGTCGAGGCCGCGGGCGATCGACGGATCGACGACGATCCGGCCGTCGGCCACGCCTGCCGCCGCCGCGCCGGCCACGATGTCGCGCAGCGCCTGCACGCCCTGGAGGCCGGCCTCGACCTGGCCGACGAGCCCCGCCAGCCGGGCCAACACGTCCTCCACCGGACCCGCGAGCCCGGCCATCTCGAGGAGCGATTCCACGGCCGCCGCGCCGACGCCGTGGGCGGCGAGCTCCGCGGCCACCGCCTGCGGGGTCGCCTTGCCGAGTTTGTCGAGGCTCCGCAGCACCGCCGCGCTTTGGTCCGCGAGGCCGAGCCGCGTCAGCACCCCGGCCAGCACCCGCCGATCGTTGAGCCGGATCGTGAAGCCGCCCACCCCGATCGCCGCCAGCAGGTCGTGCACGACGAGCACCATCTCGAGGTCGGCCACCGGGCTCGTCGTGCCGATGGTGTCGAAGTCGCACTGCATGAACTCGCGATACCGCCCGCGCTGGGTGTTCTCCCCGCGCCACACGGTCGCCATGTGATAGCGTTTGAAGGGCAGGCCCAGTTCGTGCACGTGCTGGGCCGCGAACCGGGCGAAGGGCACCGTGAGGTCGAACCGCATGCCCACCTCCCGACCGCCGTGGTCGGTGAAGCGGTACATCTGCTTGTCGGTCTCCTCGCTCCCCTTGCCGGTGAGAATCTCGAGATACTCGAGCGCCGGCGTGTCGATCGGCGCGAAGCCGTAGGACCGGTAGACTCGCCGCGCCACGTCGAGGATCCGCTCGCGGGCCAGGGCCTGCGCCGGCAGGTGGTCACGGAAGCCCTTGAGGGTGCGCGGTTCGATCACGAGGCGATTCCCTTCAGATGATCTGCAGCAGCGGGGGCTTCGGGCTCCGGATCGACCGGCGGCGATTCTTCTTCTTGCGGCCGTCGCCCACGTACTCGCCGCCCGGGCCGAGCACCGCGTCCATATATTCCTCGACCTGCTCCGGGGTCTCGAAGTACTGGTCGTAGACCCAGTCGTCCTCGTACTCGCACTCCTTCGTCGTGTATTCGCGGCAGATCTGCGGGCGGGTGTCGTAGATGCCGCACCGGTGGTCGGCGCCGAGGTGCTTGCAGACCGTGTGGACGCAGACGTACCACTCGCCTTCCTCCGTGAACACGGTCGCCTGGTCGTGGAGCAGGAACCAGCGGATGTACTCGAACTCCTCGCGGGTGGTGGGCGTTTCCAGGGGCAGCGCGAAGTAGCGACAGCACTTGGCGGTGCAGAACTCGCAGAGCACCTTGTCCGCGGGCACGTCGCCCCGCTTGGGCTTCGCGGCGAGCACGGGCAACGGCAGGTCGGCGATCGGCATGGCGGATTTCCTCCAACGACGGGCCGACAATATAGCGTGTTTGGGGTGCGTTTTCGGGTCGATATACTGCCGCCGGGTCGCCGTCGTCCGAGGAAGGGAATCCCGCCGTGCCGAAACGCTGGCATATCCGCCCCCACGACCGCGCGGCGGTGACAAAACTGGAGCGTGCCGCGGGGGTGCCGAGCATCGTGGCGGCCCTGTTGGCCGCCCGGGGGATCACGGCCGCGGAGCAGGTGCGCTCGTTCCTCGCCGGCACGATGGCCGACCTCCGTGATCCGGAAACGCTGCCCGGTGTGTCGGCGGCTGCCGATCGCATCCTGGCCGCCGTGCGGGCCGGCCGCCGGATCGTGGTCTATGGTGACTACGACGCCGACGGGATGTGTGCCACCGCGATCCTGATGGGCTGCCTGGAGGCGCTCGACGCCCAGGCCTCGTGGTATGTGCCCGACCGGCTGGAGGAGGGCTACGGCCTCAATGGCGGCGCCCTGGAGTCGCTCGCCGCGGGGGGCGCCGGCCTGGTCGTCACGGTCGATTGTGGGATCGCCAGCGTCGCCGAGGCCCGTCGGGCCCGCGAACTCGGCCTCGAACTGATCATCACCGACCACCACTCGTTCGGCGACGCCCTGCCCGAGGCCGACGTGCTGGTCCATCCGCGCCTTCCCGGGGCCGACTATCCCTTCGGCGAGCTCTGCGGAGCGGGCGTGGCCTTCAAGCTGGCCTGGGCCATCGCCACGCGGGCCAGCGGCGCGAAGCAGGTCACGCCGCGGCTCCGGGAGATGCTCCTCCGCGGTATCGGCCTGGCGGCCCTCGGAACGGTGGCCGACGTCGTGCCCCTGCTCGACGAGAACCGGATCTACGTCAAGCACGGGCTCGAGTGCCTGCGGCAGCGGGGCGGCCCCGGCCTGGCCCGACTCATCGAACTCGCGGGCCTGCATGAGAAGTCTGCCCTCGACGCCGAAGACGTCGCCTTCCGGCTCGCGCCTCGCCTCAACGCGGCGGGCCGCCTCGGCCAGGCCGCGTGCGGCATCGAACTGCTCACCACCGCCGACGCCGCCCGGGCCGCCAGCCTGGCCAACTACCTCCACGAGCTCAACGCCCAGCGTGAGACCGAGGAGCGCAGCATCCAGCTGGCGGCCACCAAGCAGGCCCGCGAACAGTTCGATCCGGAGGCCGACGCGGCGCTCGTGCTCGCCGACCGCGGCTGGCATGCCGGCGTGATCGGAATCGTCGCGGGCCGGCTCGCAGAGCGGTTTCACCGCCCGGTGGTGATGATCGCCCAGGATGCCCATCAGGGGCGGCCGGCGATCGGGAGCGTGCGGAGCGTGCCGGGCTTCGACGTGCACGAGGCGCTCGTCGCCTGCCGCGAGCATCTGGTCACGTGCGGCGGTCATGCCGCGGCGGCGGGGCTGCGAATCGAGGATGACCGCATCGACGAGTTCCGTGCGGCCTTCCGCGCCGCGGTCGACCAACGCCTGCCGGTGGAGCTGCGGCGTGCCCAGGTGACGATCGACGGTGAGACGACCCTCGGCGGCCTCACGCTCCACGCCGTGGAGCAGTTGGAGAAGCTCGCGCCCTTCGGGCAGGCCAACCGCCGGCCGGTGCTGTGCGCCTCGGCGGTCACGCTCGCCGAGCCGCCGCGGGTGATCGGCGCCGGCGGCAAACACCTGGCGATGCAGTTTCGGCAGCACGGCGCGAAAGTCCGGGGAGTCGCCTTCGGCGCCGCGGAATGGCTGCCGCATCTTCCGGCGCCGGGCCAGCCCTTCCATGTCGCCTTCAAGCCCAAGATCAACGAGTTTCGCGGCCGACGCACGGCGGAGATGGAGGTCATCGACTGGCGGCCCGACGGCATCGACGTCGGCGTCGATCTGCCTGAGCCCGCCGCGGCCGCCTGCCAGCCCACGGCTTAGACAATCGGAGCCCTCGTCATGCGATCCCTGCTTCTCGCCCTGCCTTGCGTGGTGTGGTCCATGCTCCTCGCGTCGGTCTCTCCCGCCGACGACTGGCCGCAGTGGATGGGGCCGCGTCGTGACGCGATCTGGCGCGAAGCCGGCGTGGCGGGTGCCATTCCCGCCGCCGGCCTGCCCGTGAAGTGGCGGGTGGCGGTGCAGGGGGGCTATGCCGGTCCGGCCGTCGCGGACGGCCGCGTCTATGTCATGGACTACGAGCGCCGCGCGGGAGAGCTCGCAAACGCCCCCAACGATCGCACGCGGCTCGCGGGCAACGAGCGGATCCTGTGTCTCGACGCCACCGACGGCAGGCTGCTCTGGAAACACGAGTACGACTGTCGCTACTCGATCTCCTACGCGGCTGGGCCGCGGTGCACGCCGACGGTGGCCGACGGCAAGGTGTATGCGCTCGGCGCCGAGGGCCACCTCACCTGCCTCGACGCCGCCTCGGGCCGCGTGCTGTGGACGAAAGACTTTCAGCGAGACTACTCCGCTCCGGTCCCGATCTGGGGCTTCTGCGGCCATCCGCTCGTGGAGGGCGATCTGCTCGTGTGCCTCGTCGGCGGTCCCGGCAGCGTGGCCGTGGCCTTCGACAAGGCCACCGGCGCCGAGCGCTGGCGGGCCCTGACCGCCAGCGAAAGCGGCTACTGTCCGCCGACGATGATCGAGGCGGCGGGCGGTAGGCAGCTCGTGATCTGGGATGCCGACAACCTGAGCGCCCTCGACGTGGCCACGGGCAAGGTGCTCTGGTCGCGACCCCTGAAGCCGATGTACGGCATGTCGATCATGGCCCCGCAGGTCGCCGACACGCAGCACGGCCGCGTGCTGTTTGCCAGCGGCATCGGCCGCGTGGCCGCGCTGTTTCGTCTCGCCGCCGGCGCCCCCGGCGCGGAAGTGGTCTGGCGGGGCGCGCCGAAGTCGGCCGTCTACTGCGCCAACAGCACGCCCTTCATCGCGGGCGAGGTGCTCTACGGCTGCGACTGCGAAACCGGCATGCTCACCGCGGTGGATCTCGCCGACGGCCGGCGGCTCTGGGAGACGGCCGCTCCCACGACCGGCGACCGCCGTGGCAAGCACGGCACGGCGTTCCTCGTGCGTCAGGCCGCGGCCGTCGCCGGCGATCCGCCGGCTACGACCCGCACGTGGCTGTTCAGTGAAACGGGCGACCTGGTCCTCGCTCGACTGTCGCCGGAAAAGTACGAGGAACTGGGCCGCATGCATCTTCTCGCCCCGACGAACGAGTGCTTCGGCCGGGAGGTCGTGTGGAGCCACCCGGCGTTCGCCGACCGCTGCATCTTCGCCCGCAACGACCGGGAACTCGTGTGCGTGGACGCGGCCGAGCGACCGGCCGGCCCGGGCGCGAGTGGCGGCCGGTGAAGCCATTTTCTCCGGCGGGCCCGGGGCGGCGTGGCGACGTTGTTTCCGGCGGCGAAAGCGTGTAGGCTTCCTCTATCTCTCCCGCGTGCGGCGGTCTGTCGCACCGCTCGGGGCGTAGCTCAGCCTGGCTAGAGCGCTACGTTCGGGACGTAGAGGTCGCTGGTTCGAATCCAGTCGCCCCGACATCACTTACCGTACGAAACTGCACCATCCCGGAGATGGTGCTCATCCGTGCGGCCGTCACCGGTGCCATCGCCTCCTTGGGCGCCGGATTCGACCGACGGGCCCCGGCAACACGCCGGGGCGCCCTGAGAGTCATGCTCCCCGCCCGTCACCGTGGCGGCTCCCGTGGCGACGACATCCAGCCGGCGAAGCGGCTGGGCGGCCAGCCTGTTGACGGCGGTCGAAAACGGCCTCCTCAGCAGAATCTGTGGGTGAATTCCGTTTCCGGTAGTTCGCCGAGGACGTGAAACAACGCGACTTTGATGCACCTTGCCGTCCGAAAGCCGAACGCTTTTCTGGTGGTTGGTTTCACGACGCCGTTCAAAACCTCGACAGCGCCCGAAGAGATGCAGCCTTTGGCCCGGAACCAGTTGAGGATCAGGTGTCGATGACGCCGCAGGCTCTTGAGAGCGTGGTCAGGATCCGGAGGTTTCCATCCCAACTATCTGAGGCAGCCATCGCCTTCGCCACGGCGTCAGAGACTGCGTTCGGGTCGTTGTGGCTCAGCCATCCGCCCGCCCGCTGCGCCGGCACTTGGGCCGTCTCGTCAGAGAGCGTGGTCAGCCCATCGAGGTGCAGCGAGCCCTCATGCAGCGACGGACGGAGAGCCGCTCCAGCGCGAAGGCCGGACGGGCACAGTATCGCAGCAGGTGCTCGAGGCCCGCGGCATCGTGTGAGGCCGACACCTGCCGGCGTCGCGTCAGGCGACGCGGAGTGTGGCCGAACCGGAGCCGCCCACGGTGAGAAGCCGCTGGCCACGGTCGGCCATCACCTCGCCATAGACGGCGACGATTGACGCGAAGGGGGTGTCGCTGCCGAGCTCGATGGCCCGGCGGCGGGCGGCGCGGCCCAGCGAGGCCCGCAGCCAGCGGTCGGTGGCCAGCCGACGAAGCGTTGCAGTCAGAGCGGCCACGTCGGCGGCGTCGTCGAGGACGATGGCGTCGGTTTCCGACGTGAGCAGTTCGCTCGCCCCATTGGCGCGGGTGGTGACGACCGGCAGGCCGCTAGCGAGCGATTCGAGCGTCGTGAGGCTGCAGGCGTCGTAAAACGTCGGCTGCACGGCGATGTCGGCCGCCGCATAGTGGGCCGCCATGTCGGTGACAAAGCCGGCCTCGAACACGGCGTCGCCAGGCGCCGAGGGGCGGGCAGGCCGGCCGCCGCAGAGCAGGAGCTTGAGTGGCAGACCCTCGCGCCGCAACTGGAGTACGGCTCGCGTGAGCGCCGGGATGCCCTTGAGACGGCGATTGTGAGCCACGCCAGTGACCACGACATCGTCGGGAGAGAAGCCGCACCGCCGGCGGATCGCGGCGCCGGCGTCGCGGTGGGCGGCCGGGTCGAACTCCGCTGCATCGACGCCGTTGGGCACGATTCGAATTCGGGCTGGCGACACGCCGTGGAGGGTCGTGAGATCGGCTGCACCGCGCCGAGAGAGGGCGATGAAGAGCGAGTTTCGGGCCCCGAACTGCTCGGCTGCACGGTTCCGTAGCCGGCGCTGACGGATCGCCCCGTGCACGAGCCGACGAAGCGGGCGATACCAGGCCGCATGGGACGCTTCGGCCGCCCGCTGGCAGGCCAAAGGCGAACCGACATGGGAATGAAAGATGTCGCAGCCGACCGCCACACCCATGTCGTGGGTGACGTCGGCCTCGATCGCCGCCGCACAGGCCAGAGCATCGCGGGTGAACGCGGGCTGCCGTGGGTGGGCGGCAATCTCGTGAAACGCGAGTGGCAGCCGCTGCTCGGCCGTGCCGATCGCCCGGGCGATCACGTGCACGTGGCAGCCGCGGGCCACGAGCCAGGCGGCCAAGTCGCGGGCATATATCTCCGCCCCGCCGCAGCCGTCGAAGCGATCGGCGACCAGGGCAATCCGTGGCGGGCGGCGCAGGCCGGTGGCATCGCGAAGCAAAGGTTGCATGAGGACGGTTTCGGCGGCGCCTGTGGCTCGTCTTCAGGCTGTCCGTGACGTCGTGTCGAGACAACTGCTGGCCAAATTCCCAGGTTCACGAGTCACCCCATCCGACCGTGAGCCTGGGAAGGCTGCGGGTGTGGCGAAGACTCTCCATATGCGACTGGATCGCGGTGCCTCCGGGCACCGATTTTGAGGTGTTCCTCAACCGCTTCTTTCCGAGGTGCCTGATCCATGCGGCGACTCCTGGCTCTCACGGAAGCCGCCGACTTCGTGTGCTACCGCTATCGATTGGCGGCGTTTGCAACCGACCTCGCAGCCGCAGGCTGGATGCTCGAGCCATGGCCGCGGCCCCGCGGCCCCCGGGAGCTTGCGTCGTTGTTTCAAGCCATGGTGGCCGCCGATGCCGTCGTGATCCAGCGGCGGCTCTTCAGCGCTGCCAAAGCCTGGCTCGTCCGCCGCGCCGCCCGCGTGCTTCTCTTCGACTTCGACGATGCCGTCTACGACCGCGACAGCAACAGTCCCCGCGGCGCCACCGACCCAGTGCGCCGCTCCCGGTTTCGAAGGATCGTTCGCCTGGCCGATGCGTGTCTGGCCGGCTCGGATCATCTATGCCGCGAAGCAGGAGCGGCTGGCGGCGGTTCGGTGCACCTCATGCCCACGTGCGTCGATCCGGGTCGGTATCCGATCGCGGCTCACCATCGCCCGCCCGGAGCCGTCGAACTCGTCTGGATCGGCAGCCCCAGCACGGCCCCGTCGCTCGCCGATGCCCAGCGACATCTTCAGGCCGCGGCGGCGGCTGCGGCCGATGTGCGGCTGCATGTCATCTGCGATGGGCTGCCGCGGAATGTCGGGATGCCGGCGCGGCACTCGGCATGGTCGGGCCTGACCGAAGCCGATGCCCTCGCCCGGGCCGACATCGGCGTGGCGTGGCTTCCCGAGCATCCGTGGAGCGCGGGCAAGTGCGGCCTCAAGGTGCTGCAGTACATGGCGGCGGGTTTGCCGGTCGTGGCCAACTCGTACGGCATTCATGGCCGGCTCATCGAGCATGGACGGACCGGGTTTCTGGCCGACTCGCCGCAGGCGTGGCGAGAGGCGATCGCGACGCTGGCCGCCGCGCCGGAGTTGCGGAGGGAGATGGGGCGGGCCGCACGGCGGCAGGTGGAACGCGAGTGGAGCGTGCAGGCATGGGCCCCGCGGCTCGTCGAGATCTTCGAGCAGGCTGCGGGCGGCGGCGCGAAGAGCCACAGGAGCGTCGCATGAACGTTGAACGCGGGCAGCCCGGCACGCCGGAGTGGGCGGAACTCGCCGCCCCGCATCTGGCCCGCTATCTCTTTGCCGCAGGCTTCGCGAACGGTCGGCGGGTGCTCGATGTGGGCTCGGGGGCCGGCTACGGCGCCGCGGTGTTGCGGGCTGCAGACGCCGCTGCGGTGCACGGCGTGGACATCGACTCCGAGGCCGTCGCCCAGGCGCGGGCCCGCCATGGCGGGCCGGACGTGACGTTCGCCGTCGATGACTGTCAGCAGCTTGCGTCATCGAATGGCGAGTGGGACATCATCTGCTGCTTCGAGACGATCGAACACGTGTCGCGGCCGGAAGCGATGCTCATGGCGACGTCCCGCCATCTCGCTCCCGGCGGCGTGCTCCTTGTCTCCACGCCGGACCGCGCCAGCACGGCCCCGTTCGTGGACGGTCGGCCACGAAACCGGTTCCACGCGCATGAGTGGTATCGCGATGAATTCCTGACGCTCGTGCGGAGGTACTTTCACGACGTGGAACTGCACGTGCAGGTCGAGACGGCCGCGGCACAGGCCAGGCGCGAGGCGGTGGCGGCGCTGCGGCAGGGATTGATGGCGAGCAACCCGCTGTTCGTGCTGGCCTGGCGGAAGTGGCCGCGGCGCCGGCGGGACGAGCGGCCCTGGGCCAGGCTCGCGGACCTAGCCGCCCCCGGGATCGCCGACTTTCCCGTCGTGCCCGCGGCCCTGGCCGACGTGTATGGTGCGCCGCGGTTCCATGTCGCCGTCTGCCGCCGGCCGATTGCCGGGGAGGTGGCCTGATGGGCTGGCTGACGAGGACGCCCGTCGGTCGGGCTTGGGACGAGTGGCGGCACCGCGGCCTGCAGGCGGCCGACGACGCGGAGGACTTCCTGCTCGTGACCTGGGACTCCTGCCGCTACGACGTCTACACCGCGGCCCACACGCCCGTGCTCGATCGGCACGGCATCGCGAAGCGGGCGTGGGCAATGGCCACCTATACGCTCCCCGCGCACCAGGCGATGTTCAACGGCTTCCTGCCGCACGTGTTCGAGCCGCTGCCGCTCTACAACCGCTACGTGCAGCAGCTGTGGCGGATCTCGCACCGCAATCTGGCCTCGCGGCCGTTGGTCACGTTTCCGGAGCGGACCGTGAGCATCGTCGATGGCTTTCGCCGCCGGGGCTACGCCACACTCGGCGTGGCCGCGATGGATTGGTTCGCGAAGCCGAGTCCGCTTCAGCAGGGCTTTGAATGGTTTCGCGTCACGGGCACCACCGCATACCGGCAGATTGACGTGCTCACCGAGCAGATCCGGCGGCGGGCCGGTCGCCGGCCGTGCTTCGCGTTCGTGAACTTCGGCGAGACCCACAGCCCGTTTCGCCATGCCGACATGCCGGTCGTGGCAAGCGATCCGGTGGTCGACCGCATGAGCCTCGGCCGGCTGTTCAACGCTCCAGGCGTTGCCGACGCGGCGGCCACACTCGATCTCGAACTCTGGGAGCGGCAGCGGCAGTGCGCGGAATTTCTCGACCGCCGGATGGCCGACCTCCTGGAGTGCTTCACTGCCCGTGGCCGCCCGACGACCGTGGTGGTGACCGCCGATCATGGCGAGTGCCTCGGCGAGCAGGGGCTCTACGGCCACGCGTTTCATCACGAGAAGGTGATGGAGGTGCCGCTCCTCGTGTTCCGGCTCAATGCCCCGCCCCACGAGCCACCTCGCCCGTTCTGAGCGGGGATTTGCGGCGCTGGGGCTGCGGGCTCATGGGCAGCAATACGGATTCGTGAAGCTGGCACCGCCGTAGCCACAGCTTGGCGACCGCTCATCTACCAACGTCCGAGGACCTGGGGTTGAACGAGTTCGTCGAACCACTGGGAATGCGGATGCTCGTCCGCAAGGACAAGAGCCGGCGCAAGACACGCGGGGGCATCGTGCTCCCGGATCAGGGAGGATCGGACGGTCAACGGCACTTCCTCCCCCGTCGTCCGGACGGTGAGTCGCGTGTGAGCCGCGGTTGGTGCCTGGCTGGTGCCTGGCTGGTGCCTGCCGGGCTCGTGTCGTGCGGTGGTTCCGCATGCAGCGGCTCCTCGCCGCCCTGTAGAGCAGCCACTCGATTTCTTCTATGAAACTCCTCGTGAGGGCTGCGCCCGCGCTTTGGAGGTCACTGAGGAAGCACCGCAACCGCTGCGGCACGGAGATCCCCCACTGCCGCACGGGCACCGGGGGAATGACGCGATCAACGAGATGCGCAGCTGTCTGGGCCATCCGCCTGCCGTTCCGTGCGGTCGGGCCGCGGACGCCTCCTCGCTGCGGCCGGTTTGCCGTACACTGGGTCCCCATGCCGGGACACGGGCCGGAAACCGCCACGGTGGTCGCTGGCGGCATTCCGAAATCAAGGGAGGATCGAGATGATCGCAAGCCGCCGCACAGTGTTCTGGACGTTGACGGTCGTGGTGTCGCTGGTGTCTCAGGGAATCGCACAGGAAAAACCGATGTTGCCGAGATGCTTTTTGGATATCTCCGCGGGTGGTCAGAAACTCGGCCGGATCGTGGTCGAACTGCGGTCCGACGTCGTGCCCAAGACCGCGGAAAACTTCCGCGCCCTGTGCACCGGCGAGAAGGGCTTCAAGGGGAGCACGTTTCACCGCGTGATCCCCGGCTTCATGTGCCAGGGGGGCGACTTCACCAACCACAATGGTACCGGCGGGAAGTCGATCTACGGCGCGAAGTTCGCCGACGAGAACTTCACGCTCAAGCACACCGGCCCGGGGGTGTTGAGCATGGCCAACGCGGGCCCCAACACCAACGGCTCGCAGTTCTTCCTCTGCACCGAAAAGACCGACTGGCTCGATGGGAAGCACGTCGTCTTCGGCCAGGTGGTCGAGGGCATGGACGTGGTCAAGAAGGTGGAGGCCCTCGGGTCACGCTCTGGCGAGACGAAGAACAAGATCGAGATCACCGACTGCGGTGAACTGAATCAGTAGCCGGAGCCGGGCGGGCGGCGACGGCCGCCACGATCGCCTCGGGGATGCCGGAGAGCGGCACGATGCGATCGACGACGCCGAGGGCCACTGCCGCCCGTGGCATTCCGTAGACCACGCACGTCGCTTCGTCCTGCACGAGCGTCATGCCGCCGGCCCGACGGATCGCCTCCAGGCCCAGCGCGCCGTCGCTGCCCATGCCGGTCATCAGCGTCGCCACGACGCCAGCGCCGGCGGCCTCCGCCGCCGAACGAAAGAGCACGTCCACCGCCGGCCGGCAGTGGTGGACCGGTGGCGTCTGCAGGAGCCGCGTGCGAAACCCGCCCCCCTGCCGCACCACCGCGAGATGCTGGTCGCCGGGCGCGATGACGCACGTGCCCGGTTCGAGCAACGACGCCGTCTGGCTGGGAGCCGGGGGCTCACCTTCGAGGAGGCTGTCCCACACGCCGATGGCCTGCCCATGCTGCTCGGGCAGACTTGTCCCACGACCCGCCAGGCGATCGAGTCCCAAAACGGCCGCCTTTTCCGCCTGGTCGAGTGGTCCGCTGCCCGAAGCAACACCCCTGATTCGAAGGTACTATGTTCTCCCCTGGCGGCATGGAACCCCCCGATGGCGAATCAGAACTTCACGACCGATGAGGCGATCGCGGAACTCGCAAAGTTGGGGCGGCGGATCGCGGAGCTCACCAGTTTATTCGAGGGCGGCCGGGATCCGTCGGCGCCGGCGACGCACAGCCCCGGCGCGGTCGATGATGCGGGGGAAAAATTACGTCCTGCGAAGGATGTCGTGGAAGCCGCTGCCCAGCCCGCGCATGCCGGCGGGGTCGCGCAGCGTCGGCAGGGTTTGCCGCGGCTGGCCCAGCGCGAACACGGCGGCGGCAAGCCTCGGCGGCGCGGCGGTTCGCCGGCGGCGGGCAGTCTCCCTGCCGCCCCGCGGGTGACTGTGCAGATCCCGCGGAAAGCGGTGGCATCTTCGGCGGCCGACCCCGATCGTGTGCGGAGCGACGGCGGCCGCCCCGGGTTGCGGCGACCATGGTTGACTGCGCCGATGTTCGTGAGCAGCTTGTTGCACGTGGCGGCCTTGGTGTTCATGGCGTTGATGTTTCTGCCCCGAGAGCGGCCGCCCGAACGCAGGTCGATCGTCTGGCAGGCCGCTGAGGAAGAGGCAGGTGAGGAGGGTGCCGAGGTTGACTTCCAGGCGGTCGATTTTCAGCCCGTGGAGCCAGACGCGCCGCTCGAGCCGCACCATGATCCGTTGGCTGCGGACACCGCTGTCGTGGCCATCGATCCCGATGCGGCGGCCCAAGACCAGGCGGCGACGCCCATGGAGCAGCCCGTCCTCGGCGGAGATGACGTGCTCGGGGGAGGCGTCAACGCGGGCGACCTCCTGGCGGCGATCGGGGAAGACGGTGACGGTGACGCCGGCGGCGATACAGGCACCGGTGGTGAAGGTGGAGGTCGGTTTTTCGGCCGGCAGGGAGTCGGCCGGACGGCGCTGTTCCTGTGCGACAACTCCAACAGTTACGCCGTCGGCGGCTTTCAGACGGTGCTCATCGAACTGTCGCGGGCCGTCGGCCGCATGAAGCCCGAGCAGTCGTTTCACGTCGTGTTCTTCAGCGACACCGCATACAAGCTGCTCCATCCACAGGGTGTGGACACCTTCCTGCCGGCGACCCCGGAGAACAAGCGGAAACTCGATGCCTGGCTGCCGACGGTCGAACTGTGTTCCGGGGGGCGGGGAATCCGCGGGGCGGGGGCGCTCGCCGTCGCCCTCAAGCCCGACGTCGTCTACTTTCTCTCGGACGGCGATCACGCCGACAGCGTGATCGATCGCATGGTCGGACTGCCGCTCGACGACACGGTCGTGCACACCTTCGGCATGCAGGCCGACGTCCGTGACCGGCGCACGGGACTTCCCGACCCGGAACGGGTTCAGGAGCAGCAACGCTGCAACAACAATTTGGTTCGCATCGCCGAGGCGCATCGCGGCACCTTCACGCCGGTTTTCATTTCGCCGCAGGCAGTGATGGCGGCGGCGACGCGGCCGGTCAAGAAAAACCGCACTCGCGGCGCGGTGTGGGGCATCACCCTGGAAGAAGCCAAGCCGTAAGGGTGGGCGGCCGCCGCGGGCGTGGCGGTCGATCGCGGGCGGACCGATAAAAATCGATCGACTCCGCTTGTGGGGCAGCAGTTTGATCGGGCAGACTGCTCGTGATGGAGATGACGATCGATCGCCGCGAGACCCAGGAAAGCGTGGAACTGGTCGTTTCAGGCCGGCTCGATGCGGAGCATGCGGGCGAACTCGCCCGGGTCGTGGACGAGGAGCTGCGCCGCGGCCGTCACGCGCTCGCCCTCGATCTCCGCGACTGCGGCTTTTTGAGCTCGGCCGGAATCCGCGTGCTCTTCGAGATTCACCGCGCCGCCCAGGGCGTCGGCGGCCGCTGCCTGATCCGGTCGGCGAGCGAGCCGGTGCGGAAGGTGCTCGAACTCACGCGGCTCGCGCCGCTGCTGATGGAATCGGCCGCGGGCTCGGCGGCGGTGTTGCCGGCTGCGGCGGCTCGGCGCCACACGGCCGTCGATCTGGAGCGCGGGCCGATCCGGTTCATCGGCCTCGAGCAGCCGCCGGCCACGCCCCTTCGTGGTCGGCTCGTCGGCACGCCCGGCGGCTTCATGCCAGCCGATCTCTCCGCAGCCGAGCGGCTCCGCGTGCCGCCGGATGGGTTTGCGATCGGCCTCGCCGCGCTGGCCGACGATTCTCCGCTCGCCGCCCGCGCCGGCGAGATGCTCGCGGCCTGCGGGGTCGCGTTCGATCGTCGTCCGCAGCCGTTTTCCGTAGTCGACTACCTGGCGACAGCCGGCGATCTCGTTCCGGAAGTCGACGCCGCCGCGGCCATCGCGTGGCAGGGCATGCCGCAGGGCCGGGCCGGCTTCGAAGCCGTCGCCGACGACGAGGCCGTGCCGCTCGATGAACTGGTCGGCGAACTCTTCGTCCAGACGGCTGCCGATGCACTCGCCGTCGTCGTTGTCGGCGAGGTCCAGGGGCTCGTGGGCGCCGAGCTGATACGCCCGCTCGCCGAGGCCACGACTGCAGACCGCCCCGGCTCACCGCGCCGCGAGATCGCCGCCCGCTGGCTGAGCTTCTCGCGGGAGCCCGTGCACGTCCGCCGCACCGCCCTGATCGTAGGCGTGGCTACCCGCGGAAAGCCGGGCGGTCCGCTCGCCGCCTTCGTGCGGCCGCTCGGCAGCGGCACGACGCAGGGGCACTTTCACGCGGTCGTCTTCCCGCTGCGGCCGCTGAAGCGAGGCAGCGGCGACCTGGCCGCCACGGTCGCCGACGTCACGACTTCGGAGCCGCTCGGCCTGATGCACCTCCTCGCCGACCCGCAGCCCGTGCTCGGCACCGGCCGGTCGCAGCTCGTCCGCGGCCGCTGCTGGTTCGCCCCGCTGGCCATCGAGGAGCAGCGCGGGTGATCACGCTCCTCTCCACCTGGACGTTCGGCCTCGCCCTGGCGTTGGTGGCCCTCGGCGTATTCGTGAGCTACCGGCTGTTTTCGTTTCCCGACATCACGACGGACGGCTCGTTCACGCTCGGCGCCGTCGTCGCCGCGGTGCTGCTCACGGCAGGCTGCGATCCGATCCTGGCCACGCTCGGCGGCATGGCGGCCGGCGGTCTCGCGGGCTGCACGACGGCCCTGCTCCATGCCTTTTTCGGCGTGGAGCGGCTGCTCGCCGGCATCCTTGTGACGACGGCGTTGGCAAGCGTGAACCTCGTCGTCCTCGGCCGCAGCAACGTGCCGCTCTCCGGCACCACCACCCTCCTGGACCAGGCGGAGGCGGGGATCGGTCCCGTGTTCGAACGCACCGGCCTGTCGTCCGCACTGGCCGGCGAGGCGGCGCGACTGGCCTTCGTGCTCGGAGTGGTCGGGCTCGCGATCGCTCTCCTGTGGACGTTCTTCCGCACGCAGCTCGGCACGGCGATGCGGGCCGGCGGCGACACGCCGACGATGGCCCGGGCCCTCGGCCGCAATACCGGGGGCATGACCCTGGCCGGCCTCGCGATCGCCAATGGGCTCACGGCGCTCTCCGGGGCGATGGTGGCCCAGTATCAGGGCTTCGCCGACGTGCAGATGGGGATCGGCATGGTGGTGTGGGGCATGGCGAGCGTGTTTCTCGGCGCCGCCCTCGTGGGCCCGGTGCGGCTGGGGGGCGCCCTCGTCGCCACGGCCGCGGGCAGCGTGACCTTCCGGCTGCTCGTCGCCGCGGCCCTCCGCGCGGGCCTCGATCCCGACTGGCTCAAGGCGGCCACGGCCGTCGTCGTGCTGGCGGCCCTCGTCGCCCCTCGATTCCTCACGCGAGGCACGCATGCTCGAACTCACTGACGCCGTCGTGTCGTTCTCGTCGCCGGGCGGTCCGGTCGTCCGCGCGGTGGATGGGATCTCGCTCACGCTGCCGGCAGGATCGTTCGTCGTCGTGATCGGCACGAACGGTTCGGGAAAGAGCACGCTGCTCGGGTCGATCGCCGGCACGGTGCGGCTCGACGGCGGCACACTACGGCTGGCGGGGCACGACATCACGCGGTGGCAGGAGCACGAGCGGGCGAAACTCGTGGGGCGGGTGTTCCAGGATCCGAGGGCGGGCACGGCGGCGAGCCTGACGGTGCTGGAAAACATCGCCGTCGCCGCCTGCCGGGGCAGACGGGCCGGGCTGCGGTGGGCGACGAGCCGGGAGCTTCGCGACGAGGCCACCCGCCGCCTGGCGGCGATCGTGCCGGGGCTCGAAGCGCGGCTCGACCAGCCGATCGGCTCGCTTTCCGGCGGCCAGCGGCAGATCGTCACGCTCGTGATGGCCACCTGGCAGCGGCCGGAGCTGCTGCTCCTCGACGAGCACACCGCCGCCCTCGATCCGGCGGCCGCCGACCGCGTGATCCAGGCCACGGCGCGGATCATCCGCGAGCAGGGGCTGACCGCGCTCATGGTGACCCACTCGCTCGCCCAGGCGGCGGCGCTCGGCGATCGCCTGATTCTCATCCACCGCGGCCGGATCGCCCTCGACGCGCAGGGATCAGCGAAGCGGCGGCTCACGGCCGACGATCTCGCCGACCGGTTCGACGCGCTGCGTCGGGCCGACCAGCTCGACGATGCCGCGGCCCGCACGCTCGCGGAGGCCTATGTATGAGCACGAACCCGCCCGCCATGTCGACCGGCGCCATGTTCCTGCGACGGTCGCTGCCCACCGTGCTCCTGCTTGCCGGTGCCTCGGTGCTGCTGCTCGTGACCGATCGGGCGGGCGGCACGCGGGCGGTGCCGGCCGTGGCCGTGCTCCAGCAGGTGAGCACGACGCTGCTCGACGATGCCGTCACGGGCATGATCGAAGGGCTCGCGGAACGCGGCTATGTGGACGGGAAGACGGTGACGATCCGCCGCTATAACGCGGAGGGAGATCTCGCCCAGGCCAATGCCATCGCGCGGGAGATCGCCGGCGGCCCGTTCGACCTCGCCCTCACCTCGAGCACGCCGTCGCTCCAGGCACTGGCCACAGCCAACGACCGCGGCCGGATCCTCCATGTGTTCTCCGCGGTCGCCGATCCATTCTCCACCGGCGTCGGTTTCGACCGGCGCGATCCGCTGGTGCACCCGCGACACCTCGTCGGCTACGGCAGCCTCGCGCCGGTCGATGCCACCTTCCGCATGGCGCAGGCGATCAATCCGCGGCTCGGCAAGGTGGGCGTGGCCCACAATCCGTCCGAGAGCAACTCCCGCCGGTTCATGGAACTCGCGCGGGCGAGCTGCAAGGCCCGCGGCATCGTGCTCCTGGAGGCGGCTGTGGAGAACTCGTCGGGCGTGATCGAGGCGATCCAAGCGACGCTTGCGCGGGGCGCGGAGGCCGTCTTCGTGCCCGGCGATACGACGGTGTCGAGCGTCATCGACTCGATCGTCGCCACGGCGGCGAAGGCGGGCGTGCCCGTGTTCACCGTCGTGCCCGGAAAGCCGGATCGGGGCACGCTCTTCGACGTGGGCTTCGACTTCCGGGAGGTGGGCCTGCTGGCCGGCCGGCTCGCGGGCGACCTGCTCGGCGGCAAGGATCCGGCCACGGTGCCGATCGGCGAGACGTCCCGGGAAATCCCCCCGCGGCTGACCCTCAATCTCGCGGCCCCGGGCTACGACCGCAGCCGTTGGCGGGTGCCCGACGAGCTGGTGCGGCAGGCCACGATCGTGATCGACGACGCGGGCCGCCGCGGGCAGACCGACGCCGTGCTCGCCGGCCCCTTCACCGAGGCCACGCCCGAGTAGTCGCAGGCCTGCAGGCTGCACGCCCAGGGACTGGCGTCGCTGAAATCACTCGGGATTCAGCTCGCTCCGCTTCGTCGAACCGCGTCGTGCGGACCCTCATGCTACGTGGTGTTGGGGGGCGGGCGGGGCAACCCGCCCGGCTACCCGATTCGGGCTGCCTTGGTTTTTGGCAAGTCATTGCGATTGCTGACGCGGTTAGGGGCCATGAGTCGACGACTGGAGCCGCCCTCCTCGCGCCGACGGCACACCCTCGAGGAGAGGGGTGTATATTGCCGACTCGACGTCAAGACTTTTCAAAACCTCATCCTCCCGACTCATGGCAGAGCGAATCCAGATCCACGTCTTCAAGGGCATAACACTTGACGCTTTTCAGGCCGCGGCGGATGAGGTCGCAGAGCGAATTGGCCGAACGATCCTCTGGAATACAAAGGCGAGCGACAGGAAAGATGACTTTCTCTTGGCAGCGAACGAGAAGTCCGTCGCCGTTTTCATGAACCGTTCAGAAAACCTTTCTCTTGCTGAGGTGGCTAAGTCACTTCAGGCAACTTGGATGATTGTCCGCATGCAAGAAGGGGAGCTCTGGGACTACTCGCTTTATCGTGGTGAAACCCATGTCCATACTTTCAGTACATACCCGACGTACTGGGGCATGAAGCGGTTGTCCAGGCAGGCGGTGCGGAACGTTCTCGACGAACTGTGTCGCGAATGGGGCTGCTCGCGAGCTTGCGTTGCGAAGTACCTGGTTCAGTGGAAAGCACAACGGCCGTGGTACGCATACGTTTTCTGGTGGATCACGTGGTTTTACCCGCGGCCGCTGGTCATCTCTTCAGATCACTGGTACTTCAGGATGTTCATGTTGGTGGACACGATTCCAAAAGGAAAAGCCTATGAATCCGACAAGGCCGAATACGGAGACTGCTGGCAGATGATGGACTACCTGCGGGCGATAGGGGCTTCAGATCCACTGGATCCCAACAATGGCGCTTCTTCTAACGACATTACGGCCGTTCGTGATCAAGCCGCTTCATGATTGCAGCAATCGATCGATGCGAAAGGAACTGGCGATTGGGGATCCTTGTTTTGCTCCCGTCGAATCTGGAATCTCTGCGGGCAAAGGTTTGCCTGCCCTTTCCTCCGGAGGATTCCATCCCATGCCCCAGAAGCCCAAGCGGATGTCCGGACCCGGGCCGCGGCTTGGAGGCGGGACGGCCGGTCAGTGGTTCAGGGAGTAGAGCAGCACGTTGAGGGCGATCTTCTCGGCGTCGTCCCGGCCATACCCCGTGCACTCCATCGAGTTTTGCTTCTCCAGGGCGCAGGAGATGTCGTAGGGGGAGAAGATCACCGCCCACCGGTCGCCCATCCGCACGCCCTCGAGCTTCGGGGGAATCTTCCGCTTCCGCACGCCCAGCGGGCCCTCGCCACCGGCCGGCTCGCGGAGCGTCACCTCGCGAATGTCGTAGCCGCCGTACTCGCGTGCGGAGAAGATCGGGTCGTCGGCGGGAATTTCCTCGAGCTTGTGGTTCGGCAGGAGGGCCGCGATCTCCGCCCGGAAGGCCTGCGTGAAGCCGCCGGCGGCGCAGACACTGTCGGCCAGCAGCGTGCCGCCCCGCTGGAGGAAGGCCGCGAGCCGCTCGCGACGCGGGGCGTCGAAGGCGAAGCCCTGTCGGCCGTGCATGAAGACGAGGTGATAATCGAAGAGCCGCTCGTCGCCCGGGTCGATCTGGCTCGGTGTGTCGTCCACGCGGGCGCCGAGCTCACGGGCCGCCGCACGGAGGATGTTGGCCAGGGCCGCCGGAGCCGCGTCGCACATGCCCGCGTGCTTGAGCTTGCCGATCGCGATCTGACCGCGCTCGAAGTCGTCGGGCTCGGAACGCTCGGCCGGGGCCACGGCGAACAGCTCGTCCTTGCGCTTCAGTTCGCGGTTGGTGGCGTAGGCGAGAACGTTCGTGCCGATCGCGAGCGCTGCGTCCACCTCCGTCTTGATCTTCGGCGGCAGCGCCCGGCGGGAAGGGCCGCCAAGCTCCCACAGGCAGGAGAGGCTCGGCATGGCGCCGTCTTCGGGCCGGGCATCCGTCGGTGGAGCGTAGATCAGGCAGGTGCGGCACCCGTAGTCGATGCCGAGCAGCGGGCGGTGCAGGTTCGGGGGCACGATCTCCTCGGCGTGCCAGGCGGGATGCTCCGGCGGCAGGAGGTTCAGGCGGTACTCGGGCTCGGGAAAAATCTCGCCCACGAGCTGGCGGAACCGCCGGTCGAACTCGCCGCTCTTCGGGCAGCAGGCCTCGGCGAAGATGAAGCCGCCTTCGTCGAGGTAGCGGCGCAGTCGCGGCCCGGCTTCGGGGCCGAGATCGAAGGCCACCTTGCCCGACAGCCAGAACACCGGCGCCTGCAGCAGATCTTCGAGCTTGGCCGACGGCACGTGGAGGACGTGCCAGGAGAGGCCCGCCGGATAGTCCTTCCGCCAGCGTTTCTCGACGTGCTCGACGAGGTGCGCGATGTCGTGGCCGTGACGATTCCAGTCGTTGTCGGGATCGTGCCGGCTCTTGGCGACGATCACCGGACGACGGCCCTTGGCGAGGAACAGCAGGGCGAAGCTCGTGGCCACGACCGGGTCTTCGATCCGCGGCGCGACGAACCGCCCCGTGAGGCCGTCCTGGACGTTGACGAACATCCGCGCCCCCTCCAGGTACCAGTCGTGTTCACCGATGTAGCGGCGGGCGGTGAACCGCCCCACCCGCTCGAGGCCGTAGAGGTAGTAGTAGAGCCATGTCTGGCCGCCGGTGCCCGGATTGTCGACCACCGAGAACCGCCGGCCGAGCCAGTCGAGGCCCCGTTCCAGCACCTTCGGCGTCGAGCCGCCGCCACAGCAGGAAACGCTCTCCTGCGCCGCGCGGGCGTCGGGAGTGCCGATGTGCTCGGCGGTGATCCACACGCTGGCGATGCCGGCGCAGGTCATGCTCCCCGAGCCGCCGGCGTTGCCGA
This sequence comes from Pirellulales bacterium, assembly GCA_044344765.1. Taxonomy (GTDB): domain Bacteria; phylum Planctomycetota; class Planctomycetia; order Pirellulales; family UBA1268; genus QWPN01. The sequence goes on from JBIJCJ010000003.1 coordinate 31,969, forward strand.
TCGTGTACCCCCAGGAGCCGTCGGCGTTGGCGCAGGCCACCCAATATTGTTGCGCCCGGACCCAGGTCTCCTCCTTCACTCGCACTCCCACCCGGGCCGCCTCGTGGAGGGCCAGCAAGGCGAACTGGGAGTTGGAGTTGTCGCCGCCGCCGCCGCCCCGGTCCCGCTGGCCGTACGACCAGGCGCCGGCCGTCGGCCCCTGCCGCACCTGCCCGTCCTCGAGCCAGGCTGCATTCCGCTCGATGAGCGCCCGGTCGGCGTCGGGCGAGAGCATGGCGAAGACCATCGTCTGCAGCGAGACGGCGTAGGTGTCGTCGGCGGTCTGACGGCGGAGCCACTCCACCGCCCGCTGCATGTTGAGGTTGTTTTCGTCGACGCCGGCATTGGCCAACGCCAGCACGACGAGCGACGTGGCGCCCACGTTCGTGTTGCTCGCCCGCATCGCCGTCCAGGAGCCGTCGGGCCGCTGCTGCTGGATCAGCCAGTCGCGGGCCCGCTCGATCGACCGCTGGATCTGGCCTGGCGTGAGTTGTGGCGGTTCGGCCGCCCGGGCCGGCGCCGCGAGCAGCAGGGCGGCCGCGCCGGCGAAGGCGAGCCACGGCTGGCGTCGAACGGGGCGCACGGCCGACCTCACGAGGAGGAAAGAGAAGTCACACCTTGCCCAATCCTATCACGTTTCATGCCGCGACGTCATGCGGGGCCACCGCGGTGCCCTCGAAAGCCTGCCGCCAATTGCCGCTGCGGCGGCGGAAGTCGATACTGAAGCAATCGAATCGCCTGTCCCGTTCTTCAGGAAGGATCGCAGCGTGTCCACCGGCCCCCGCACCAAGACGCTCGACGACGTGCTCCAGGAGTTCGCGCAGCACCGCCGGCTCATGCAGGAGGAGCTGCAGAAGGTGATCGTCGGCCAGAACGAGGTCATCGAGCAGCTCTTCGCGGCGATCTTCACCCGGGGCCACTGCCTCCTGGAGGGCGTGCCGGGCCTCGCCAAGACGCTGATGGTCGCGACGCTGGCGAAGATTCTCGACGTGGGCTTCAAGCGGGTGCAGTTCACGCCCGACCTGATGCCGTCCGACATCACCGGCACCAACGTGCTCGAGGAGGACGAGTCCGGCCGCCGGCACTTCCGCTTCGTGGAAGGTCCGATCTTCACCAACATCCTGCTCGCCGACGAGATCAACCGCACCCCCCCGAAGACGCAGGCCGCCCTGCTCCAGGCGATGCAGGAGCGCGAGGTGTCGGTGGGGCAGGAGACCTACGGCCTGCCCGACCCGTTCTTCACGATCGCCACGCAGAATCCGATCGAGCAGGAGGGCACCTATCCGCTCCCGGAGGCGCAGCTCGATCGCTTCATGTTCAACATCAAGGTCGGCTATCCGACGGCGAGCGAGGAGGAGCAGATCCTCATGGCGACCACGCGGTCGGAGAAGCCGGAGGTCCGCAAGGTGCTCTCCGGCCGGGCGATCGTGAACATCCAGAAGCTCGTGGGCAGCGTGGCGGTGAGCGAGTACGTCGTCAAATACGTCGCCCGCCTCGTGCGGGCCACACGGCCGAAAGATCCCCAGGCCCCGCCCTACGTCGCCGAGCTCGTCGACTGGGGGGCCGGCCCTCGGGCGGGCCAGTTTCTCATCCAGGGCGGCAAGGCGATGGCCGCGATGGACGGCCGGTTCAGCGTGTCGCTCGCCGACGTGCGGCGGATCGCCGTGCCCGTGCTGCGGCACCGGATCGCCACCAACTTCCAGGCCCAGGCCGAGGGACTGACGAGCGAATCGATCATCGAGCGGCTCGTCCGCGAGACGCCCGAGCCGGAGATTCCCAAGCTCGTGAAGTGAGCGAACGAGGAACGCGGGCCCTGGGCCCGTGCCGAAGCATGCCCCGCGCCGTCGAGGAATACCTGAAGCCGGAGGTCGTGCGGCAGATCGCGCGGCTGGATCTCCGTGCCCAGTTCATCGTCAAGGGCTTCCTCCAGGGCCTGCATGCCAGCCCCTACCAGGGCTTCTCGGTGGAGTTCAGCGAGCACCGCAAGTACGCCCCCGGGGACGATCCGAAGGACATCGACTGGCTGGTCTACGCCAAGACCGACAAGCACTACGTCAAGAAGTTCGAGGCCGAGACCAACATCACCGGCTACCTGGTGGTCGATACCAGTGCCTCGATGGCCTACACCTACCGCCAGCAGCTCTCCAAGCTCGACTATTCGATCTCGCTGGCCGCCGCGCTCTGCTGGCTGATGGTCCACCAGCAGGATCCCTGCGGCCTGATGGTCTTCGACGAGAAGCTTCACGCCTCGCTGCCGGCCCGGTCGCGGCGGTCGCAGATCGCCCAGGTGCTCTCGGTGCTCGCCAAGGTGAAGCCGTCGGGCAAGACCGACATCGCCCGCAGCCTCGTGCAGGTGGCCGCCATGCTCCGGCACCGATCGCTGGTGATGGTGTTCAGCGACCTGCTGGCCGACCCGGCCCCGATCCGCGACGCCCTCATGCGGCTCCGCCACCGGGGGCACGACGTGATCCTGTTCCACGTGCTCGACGAGGCGGAGGTGCGGTTTCCGTTCGACGGCATGGTGGAGCTGACCGAGCCGGAGACGCGGGACCGGCTGGTGATCGACGCCGACGCCGCCCGCCAGGCGTACGTCGAGAGCGTGGCCGCGTTTCGGGAGGAATACCGGCGGACCTGCTTCCACGCCGGGATCGATTACGTGCCGCTCGACACGAGCATGCAGTTCGACAAGGCGCTGATGGAATACCTGATCAGCCGGCGGAACAGGTTTTGACCATGGGCGTGTCGTTTCTGTCGCCGCTGCTGCTGGGTGGGGCGGCCCTCGTCGCCGTGCCGATCGTGCTCCACCTGATCATGCGGCGCAAGCCCGTGCCGCACGAGTTCCCGGCCCTGCGGTTCCTCCGCGAACGGGCCACGGCCACGCGGCGCCGCCTGCGGCTGAGCCACATCCTGCTGCTGCTGCTGCGGGTGGCGGCGATCGCGCTCCTGGCCACCGCGCTGGCCCGGCCGGTGCTCCGCGGGGCGGGCTGGCTCGGCGACCGCGAGGGGCCGGTGGCGGCGGCTTTCGTCTTCGACACCGCCCCGCGGATGATGCTCCGCGAGGCGAACCGCACGCGGCTCGACCAGGCCAAGGCGATGGCGAAGGTGCTGTTCGGCAAGCTGCCGGCCGCGAGCAAGGTGGCCGTGCTCGACACGTCCGGCGGGGCCGCGGCCTTCTCCCCGACCGACGCGGCCGCGGCGGTGCGGATCGAGAAGCTCACCGCCGCCACGCCCACCGTGCCGCTCACCGCCGCGATCGCCGACGGGCTGCGGCTGCTGGAGGGCGCCGGCCTCGAACGCCGCGAGCTCTACGTGTTCACCGACTGTTCCCGCGGTGCCTGGGAGAACGCGGCGCCGCTGGATCTGGCCACCTCGCATCCCGGCACGGCGGTGCTGTTCGTCGATGTGGCGGCGGCGGCACCGCAGAACTTCGCGATCGAGGGCATCGCCCTCTCCAGCGATCAACTCCCGGCTGGAACTCCGCTGGCCATCACCGCCTCCACCGGCCGCAGCGGCCCGGAAGCGACCCGTGCCGTGGCGGTCGAGGTTCTCGCCGCCGACGGCCACTACGTCCGCCGCGCGGTGAAGCCGCTGGTGTGGAGGCCGGGGATCGCCGACCAGATCGACTTCGAGGTCGCCGGATTGGAGCCGGGCCTGCGGCAGGGCCGCGTGATCATCGAGGGCTCCGACGACCTGGAGGCCGACGACGTCCGGGCGTTCACCGTGGAGGTCGGGGCGCCGGCCCGGGTGATCGTGGCGGCGCCGGCGCCCGCGGCCCGAACCGGCCTGTTCATGATGCAGGCGGTCGCGCCCCTGGCACTCCGCAAGGCGGGCAGGGCACGGTTCGACGCGACGCTCGTGGATGTGGCGACGCTCGACACGGTCTCGTGGGATGCGGCCCGCGGCATCGTGCTGGTTGATCCGCCACCGTTGCCGCCGCGGACGTGGGAGATGCTCGAGCAGTGGACCGCGGCGGGAAGGGGGCTCGTGGTCTGGCTCGGCCCCCGGGCCGGCGACCCGGCCAGGTTCAACTCCGCCGCGTCGACCCGGGTGCTCGGCGGCACGATCGTGCGGGTGTGGCGCAGCCCGGACGGGGGAAACTTCCTCGCGCCGGCGGCCCTCGACCATCCGATCCTGGCGGCGTTCCGTCGGGTCGGCGACGAGGTGCCGTGGCAGGACTTTCCCGTGTCGCGGCACTGGGAGTTCGCGGCGCCGGCGCCGCAGCCTGGCGCGGAGCCTGGCGCGGAGCCTGGCGCGGAGGCCGCCGCGGCGACCGTTGTGGCCGCATACCGCAACGGCCTGCCGGCCGTGCTCGAGCATCGCGTCGGCCGGGGTGACGTGATCGTCGTCACCACGCCGGTCTCGCAGGCCGCCGACGACCCCGATGCCTGGAACACGCTGGCCACGGGATTCGAGCCCTGGCCGTTCGTGATGCTCGCCAACGAGATGCTGCTGCACGCGATCGACACGGCAGACGACCGGAACGTGGTCACAGGCACGCCGGCCGTGCTGCACGTCGACCGGCGCGATGTGGCCGCGGCCTTCGTGCGGACGCCGGCCGGTGAGGATTTTCCGGCAGCCGTGGACCAGAAGCGGGGCACGATCACGGTCACCGCGACCCGGATGCCGGGCAACTACGCCGTCCGCGCCGGCGGGGAGGGGGCGGGCATCGCCAAGGGCTTCAGCGCGAACCTGCCCGCGGCTGCCACCGACTACGTGCGGCTGCAGCCCGAGGCGCTGGCGACGGTGCTCGGCGCCAGCCACCGACTCGCGCGGACGGAGGCGGAGCTCGTCCGCGACGTGAACTTGGAGCGGATCGGGGCGGAGCTTTTTGGCTGGCTGATCCTGCTGGCGGCCGTGGTGATGGCGGCCGACTGGATCGTCGCCAACCGGTTCTATGCGCCGCGTGAGGCCGCCGGCGGGGCGGCCGGGCGCGCCGAGATGTTCGCCGAGACGACCGCCGCGGCGTCTGCGGCGTCTGCGGCGTCTGCGGCGGACACGGGACCACCGCCGATGCCGCCCCCCGTGCCGTCTTCGGCTGCGGGGCCAGCTCCCGTCCCGCCGCCGGTGCCCTGGTCCGGAGCCGGCGCATGATCATGACGACGGCCCTGGAAGAAGTGGCGCTGCAGTTCGACCCGGTCGGCTCGTGGGCTGTCGTCGGTCTCGTGGCAGCGGCGCTGGCCGCGGTCCTGTTCGCCGTGCCTCCGGACCGCTCACGGGTCTCCCGCGGTCGGCTGGTGACACTCGTGCTGCTGCGCCTGGCCGCGTTTCTGGCGGTCGTCGCCTGCATGCTTCGGCCCACGTTCGTGGCCGAGGCGAAGGCCCGGCAGCGGGGCACCGTGCTCGTGCTCGCCGATGCCTCGGAAAGCATGACCGTGGCCGACGGCCCGAACGGGAGAACCCGCTGGCAGGAGATGACCGCGGCGCTCGATTCCGCCCGGGACGCGGCCCGGGATCTGACGAGGTCGGGGGCCTTCGATCTCTCGGTCTGGCGGTTCGACCGCGAGGCTCGCCCTGTGCCTCCTGTGGCCGACGACCCGTTTCCGCTCGGCGCCTGGCAGGACGGGCCGGCGGCCGACGAAACCGCCATCGGCGCCGCGATCGACGATTGCCTGCGGGCGACCGCCGGGCAGACGCTCGCGGGAGTCGTGGTCTTGAGCGACGGTGCGCAGCATGCCTATGCCCCGCGGGACCTGCCTCCGCAGACCGCGGCGCGACAGCTGACGGAAACGGGCACGCCGCTGTGGAGCATCACGTTCGGCCAGCAGCGCGGGGCCGGCCAGGGCCGCGACGCGGCGGTCGTGAATCTCGCGGCGGCGGAGAAGGTGTATGTCAAGAATGCGCTCGAGGTGGCCGGCCGCGTGCGGCTGGAGGGACTCGCGGGCGCGGCGGTGGTGCGGCTGCTCGCCGAAAACGACGGCGGGCGGATGGAAGAGGTGGCCCGCACCACGGTGCGGGCGACGACGCCGGGGGGTGAGGAGCCGGTGCGGCTCGCGTGGACGCCGACGAGCGTCGGCGAGCGGAAGATCGCGCTCGTGGTCGAGCCCCAAGAGGGGGAAGTGATCGTCGCCAACAACGAACTCTCCACCTTCGTGGAAGTGGTCGATGGCGGCCTGCGGGTGCTGTACATCGAAGGCGCCCTCCGGGTCGAGCAGCGGTTCCTGCGCCGCGTGCTCGCGTCGAGCCCCGACATGCAGGTGGACTTCCAATGGATCGACTCGAGCCGGCGCGACCGCTGGCCGGAGGATCTGGGACGGACACTGGCCGCCGACTACGACGTGTTCCTGATCGGCGATCTCGACTCGGCGGCGCTCCGCGCCGAGGACCTGCGGGCGATCCTCGGCAAGGTGAACGCGGGGGCCGGCATCGGCCTGCTCGGCGGGTTTCACGCCTTCGAGGCGGGTGGCTGGGCGTCGTCGGTGCTCGGGCCGCTCGTGCCGTTCGAGGCCGATCGCCTGGCCCGGCAGCCGTTCGACGGGCCCGTGCGCGAGGGGCTGCATCTGCCGGGGCCGCTGCGGATGGTTCCCGACAAGCGGTTCGGAAACGTTTCGATCCTCCGCCTGGGCGCGAGCGAGCAGGATACCCGGGCGGCGTGGGAATCGTTGCCGCCGCTCGCTGGCGCCAGCCGGATCGGCCGGCTCACGCCGGCCGCCAAGACGCTGGCCGGCACCGCGGATGGGCAGCCGCTCCTCGTGGCCCGTGAGTATGGAGAAGGCCGCGTGCTGGCCTTCGCGGCCGACTCGACCTGGCGGTGGGTGATGCAGGGCGCCGGCGAGCAGCATCGCCGTTTCTGGCGGCAGCTGGTCCTGTGGCTGGCCAAGCAGGACGACGCCGAGCAGGACGCGCTGTGGGTGCGGCTGGCCCAGCGGCGGATCTCACCGGGCACGCCTTTGGAGTTCGACGCGGGCCTGACCAAGCCCGACGGTTCCGCCGTGGCCGACGTGTCCATGGACGGCACGCTCGTGGCGCCCGGAGGACAGCGGCGGCCGATCCGCATCGCCCGCCAGGCCGGAGGCTTTTCGGGCGTGATCGCCGACTGTGCCGAGCCGGGCGACTGGACGCTGATCGTCAAGGCCGCCAAGCCCGGCGATCCGACGCCGCGGGAGCGGGCGGCGCGGTTCACGGTGTTCCGTCAGGATTTGGAACTGGCGAACCCGCGTTCCAATCCCCTCCTCATGCGGCAGCTCGCCGAGGTGACGACGGGTGGCGTGCGGCTCCCCGAGGAGCTGCCGGCGATCTTCGCCGAGCTCGCCGCGCGGCCGCCGGCCTTCGAGACGCGGGAGCAGTGGTCGTACTCGCCGTGGGACAAGTGGCCGATGCTCCTGCTGCTGGCGGGCTGCATGTCCGCGGAGTGGTTTCTGCGGAAACGCTGGGGCCTCGTGTAGGTCGCGCCGCCCCGACGGTTTGCAGGAGGGGTTGCCCATGCCCCATCGCCGGACGTTCGCGTCGGGCATCCTGCCCGACGCGAACTCGAGGCTGCCTGCGCTTCGGCATCCATGCCTCCGCCGACCAATCCGCCTTCTGGCGGATCGGTGCCCGAGCCACGCCGGCTCACGGGGCATGGGCAACCCCTCCGGCTCCGCATGGCTGGTGGTTGGGCCGGGAAAACCGGCTGCTGCGGCCCCTTTTCGTCTATGGGGAGGGAGGGGGGTTTGGTACGGTTCCCGCCCCCGGCCGGCGGCCGGGGGCGGATGGAGCAGCGCATGCAGAAACGACGGGCGATCCGCGAGAAACTCCTCCTCGGCGCGCTGCTGGTCGGCGTGATGGTGGCGGTGCTGTCCGCATCGAGCTTCCTCGGCATCTACTCCTACCGGCGGCTCGTCCGCGCACTCTCCAGCCGCGCGGCGGAATTGCCGCGGGCGAGCGAGCTCGGCGAGTGCGTGGGGCTGCTGCGGCTTTCACACGCCCGGGCCCTGGCCGACGACGCGCGGGCGGCCGACTTCCTCGGGCACTTGCCCGTCGCCCGCGAGGCGCTGCAAGGCTATTGCGCGGAACTGGCCGAGGGGGAGATCGAGAACACGCCCTTCGGGGACCGCAGCCGCGAGCTGGAGACGACCCAGCAGATTGCCGACTGCCTGGCGACCATCGAGGCCCGCGCACGACTGCCCGCGGACGACGTCGGCACGGCTGCCACGGCGACCGCCGGCCAGCGGCGGATGCTGCTCGACGTCAACCCGCATCTCGACCGCCTGGCGGCGCTGACGGCCGAACTGCCCTCCTACCTGCAGGACGGCCTCCACGACCTGTCCCGCGAGGTGCGGACAGGTTACCGCACGCTGATCGTCACCACCTCGACCGCGGCCCTGGCGGCGGCCGCGCTCCTGGCGGCGATCGCGGTGCTCACCTACCGCTGGGTCTTCCGCCCGCTGCGGATGCTCGGCCACGGCTCGCGCCGCGTGGCGGCGGGCGACTTCGGCTTCCGCATCCACATCGACACCCGGGACGAGATGGCTGAGCTCGCGGAGGCCTTCAACGACATGACCGAGCGGTTTCAGGCGATTCGCGACGACCTCGACCGGCAGGTGCAGCTGCGGACCCGGGAGGTGATTCGCAGCGAGCAGCTGGCGAGCGTCGGGTTTCTCGCTGCGGGCGTCGCCCACGAGATCAACAACCCGCTGGCCTCGATCGCGATGTGCGCCGAGTCGCTGGAAAGCCGGCTGGCGGACCTGGCGCCGGCCGCGGAAGACGCCCAGGTGGTGCGGCGCTACCTGGAGCTGATCCAGACGGAGGCCTTCCGGTGCAAAGGCATCACCGAGAAGCTCCTCGACTTCTCCCGGCTCGGAGAGGTGCGGCGGCAGCCGACGGCCGTGATGCAACTCGTCGCCGACGTCGCCGAGATGCTGCGGCACGTGGGCCGCTTCGCCGGTCGGACGATCGACACCGAGCCGGGGCCCGACGTTCTCGTGATGGTCAACCCGCAGGAGATCAAGCAGGTCGTGCTGAATCTCCTCGTCAACGCGCTCGATTCGATCGGGGAGGCGGGCCGCGTCACCGTGGCCGCCCGCCGCAGCGGCGGCGAGTGCGTGCTCACGTTCGCGGACGACGGCTGCGGCATGACCGAAGAGGTGCTGGAGCACCTCTTCGAGCCGTTCTTCACGCGCCGCAAGGCGGGGCAGGGGACGGGCTTGGGGCTGTCGATCGTGCACCGCATCGTCGCCGACCACGGCGGTCGGATCGAGGCCACGAGCGCCGGTCCCGATCAGGGCTCGACGTTTCGCGTCACGCTGCCGCTGGCCGACGTGGCCGCCGAGCCGGCCCGCGGCCGCGACGCCGCGGCCCGGGCAGCGTGATCCACCCAGCAGAGGCTCCCATGAAGCAGCACGCCCGAGCGATGCGAATCCTGTACGCCGACGACGAGACGTCGATCCAGGAACTGATGCGGATCGAGCTGCCGCGGCTCGGGCACGACGCCACGGTCTGCCCGGACGGCCGCACGGCCCTGGCCGCGCTCGAACGCACCGCCTACGACTGCGTGATCGTGGATCTCGACATGCCGGGCGTCGGCGGTCTCGACGTGATTGCCCGCGTCCGCGAGACCTCGCCCGACACGGAAACCGTGATCATCACCGGCAAGTCGTCGCTGGAAAGCGCGGTGGCGGCGGTGCGGCAGGGCGTGTTCGACTATCTCACGAAGCCTTGCAAGCTCGCCGACATCCAGGCGGTGCTCGAACGGGTGCGAAAGAAGCGGGAGCTGACAACCCGGCTCCGGGCCCTGGAGCGGCGGGTGCGCCGGGCCGAGGGGGCCACGCGTCTCGTCGGTCGCTCGTCGGCCTTGGAGCGGGTGCGCCGCCTGGTGGCGCGGGTGGCCGCAAGCGAGGCGGCCGTGCTCGTCCGCGGCGAGACCGGCACCGGCAAGGAGCTCGTCGCCCGCGCCATCCACGAGGGCAGCGGCCGGGCCGGCGGGCCGCTCGTGGCCGTCAACTGCGGTGCACTACCGGAGCACCTCGTGGAAAGCGAGCTCTTCGGGCACCGCAAGGGGGCCTTCACCGGCGCCGACGAGCATCGCGCGGGGCTCTTCGAAGTGGCCGACGGAGGCACGCTGTTTCTCGACGAGATCGGCGAACTGCCGAAGCCGCTGCAGTCGCGGCTCCTGCGGGCGCTCGAGAGCGGAGAAATCCGGCGGGTCGGTGACAACCAGCCGATCACCGTCGACGTGCGGCTGGTCTGCGCCACCCACCGATCGCTCGAGCAGATGGTGGCCGCAGGAGAGTTTCGCGAGGACCTCCTGTTTCGGATCAATACGTTCGAGATCCCGGTGCCCCCGCTCCGCGATCGCAGCGAAGACATTCCGGAGCTGGTCGAGCACTTCGTGCGCCAGGCCAGGCCCCAGACGCCGGCGCAGGCGGTCGCGGCGGAGCCGGATGTTCTCGCCGTGCTCGCCGCCCATCAATGGCCGGGCAACATCCGGGAACTGGCGAATGCGGTGGAGCACGCGCTCGTGCTCTGCGACGACCTGCCGCTCAAGGTCGAGCACCTGCCGGCGCGGCTCGCCGGCCTCGCGCCACGGAA
>JBIJCJ010000009.1:0-36476 GCA_044344765.1 Pirellulales bacterium
AGGTAACCATCAACCGGAGAGCCGTGTGCGGGAGACCCGCCAGCACGGTTCGGAGGGAGGGGGGCCCGGGCCAACCGGGCCTCCCTACCCCTATTTTGGGGAGGAACCCGCGAGGATCAAGGGCGAGCCGTGTCATACGGTTCACGCTCGATCCTCGCGCACCGTCGGCTGTGGCCTCGATGGTGGAAGGAAAATCGGGCGTGACAAGAATCCAGAAGCCCCCGGCGGAAGCCGGGGGGTGACGGGCTGCCTCGCGATGACGGGTCGCGCCGTGATGACCGGTCGCGCCGCGGGTTTTGGGAGAACGTGGGAAGGCGATCCAGACGTCCACGGAGTGGACCGCGTCACCCCCGGGCTTCCGCCCGGGGCTTTTGGGGAGGAACCCGCGAGGATCAAGGGCGAGCCGTATGACTCATCGACAACGAGCCGTCCTCACCTGGATTGGCAAGGCAGGGGCAGCCGGCAACCAGTAGCCTAGTTCTGGCTGGCCTTGGCGCCCGGGCCGCCGGCTTCGAAGTGCTGCCGCAGGTAGCGGGCCCGCTCGATGTTGCGGTCCTTCGTGTCGAGCTCCACGCCGCGGAGCTTCTGGAGATGGGCCGGCTGGGTGCGGACGAGGAGCGAGTTGATGTCGGCGATCTGCACGTCGCCGATCAGGCCCAGCAGCACGCCCATCCGCACCCGCGACAGGAGCTGCATCGTCTCCTCGGCGCTGATCGTCTGGGCCGTGCGGAGGATGCCGTAGGCGCGGCTCACCTGGTCGTGGACGTTCTGCTGCGTCTCGCGGACGAGGAACTCGCGGGCCCGACGCTCGTAGTCGATGAGCACCGGGACCACGTCGCCCACCTGCTCGAGCAGCTCCTCCTCGGTCTTGCCGAGCGTGGTCTGGTTCGAGATCTGGTAGAAGTCGCCCATCGCCTGGGAGCCCTCGCCGTAGAGGCCGCGGACGGCGAGCGAGATCTTGTGCAGGCTGCGAAACACCTTGTCGATCTGCCGCGTGATCACCAGCGCCGGCAGGTGGAGCATCACGCTCACCCGGATGCCGGTGCCCACGTTCGTGGGGCAGGCCGTCAGGTAGCCGAAGCGGGGATGGAAGGCGTAGGGCACGACCTTCTCGATCTGGTCGTCCACGGCCTTGATCTGCTCCCACACGGCGGCGAGGTCCAGGCCGCTGTGCATGCACTGGATCCGCAGGTGATCCTCCTCGTTGATCATCAGGCTCACCTGCTCGCGGCCGTCGATCGCCACGCCGCGGGCCCCCTGGGCCTCGGCGTGCTCGCGGCTGATCAGCTGCCGCTCCACGAGGAACTGGCGGTCGATCTCCTCCAGGCGGCCGACGTCGATGTAGTCGAGGCTCCGGCCGACGGGCGCCGTGGCGATCCGCTCGCGGAGAAACTTCTCGATCTCGGCGCGGTCCTGCTCCGAGGCCCGGCTCACGAACGGGTAGTGGGCGACGTTGCGGGCCAGCCGCACGCGGCTGCTCATCACGATGTCCGACTCGGGGCCGGTGCCCCGCAGCCATTCACCGACGCCCTGGGTTAGCGTGTCGAGAATCATAGGTCTCCCTGCGACCGTTTCCGTTGCGTCGGCTCATGCCGCGGGCGGGCCGAGCCAACGGTCCTCCAGGGCCCGGATCGCGTCGCGGTCCTGCTTGGCCTGCTCGTAATCCTCGCGGCCGATGGCCTCCTTCATGCTCCGCCGCAGGCCGATCGCGCCGGTCAGCTCATCGGTGCCCTCGGGCAGCCCGGTCAAGGCGGGCCGCGAGGGGCGGCGGCCGGTGTGCGTCGTGGCACCGTGGATGTTGGCGATCAGCGGCTCGAGATCCTTCTCGAAGCTCACGTAGTCGTGCGGGCAGCCGAGCCGTCCCTGGTTGCGGAACTCGAAGAAGGTGATGCCGCACATGTCGCAGGCCTTCTGGTCGAGCGCCGCCAGTTCGTCGGCCGTCTGGCCGACGCCCAGGGGGCCCATCAGCGCCCCGCCCGCCGTCGTGCCCTCCTGGGGTTCCATCTCGTCCGGGGACGGTTCCGCCTGGTTCAGGTAGGCGCGGGCGTGGTCCTCGCAGAGATGGAGTTCGCGCACCTCGCCCGCTTCCAGTTCGGTGATGTGGAAGACCGCCTGCTTGTCGCACTTCTGGCACTTCATGGGAAAACCCGGAGGGATGGGAAATCATAGCGGACATGGGGCCGTGCGGCGCGGGCGGATTGTGACGGCCCCGCGGCGCCGGGTACTCTCGGGGTTCCCGCGGCCGTTCCCGCGGCGTCCGCTTCCGTCCCCGCCCCGCCGCCATGCCGCACCTCCCGGACAGGTCTCGCTTCGCCGAACTCGCGCGGGCCAGCCGCCTGGTGCCGGTCTACCGGCGGCTGTTCGCCGACGCGCTCACGCCGCTGTCGGCATTCGCCCGGATCGACGCCGGCGACGCGGGCTGCCTGTTCGAGAGCGTGGTCGGGGGCGAGAAGGTGGGCCGCTACAGCTTCCTCGGCGCCGATCCCTTCCTCCAGCTCGAGGCCCGTGGTGAGCGGGTGCGGGTGATCGCCGCCGGCGGCGCGGTCGAGGAGCTCACGTCGGTCGATCCGCTCGCGGAGCTGGAGCTGCGGATGGCGGCGTATCGGCCGGCCCGGCTGCCCGAGCTGCCGCCGTTCACCAGCGGCGCCGTCGGCTATGCGGCCTACGACGCGGTGCGCTACGTCGAGCGGCTGCCGAACCCGCCCCCGGACGATCTCGGGCTGCCCGACCTGGCGTTCGCCTTCTACGACCGGATGGTCGTGTTCGACAACGTCACGAAGGCGATCGACGTCGTGGTGCTCGCCCGCATCGACGACGAGTCGGCGGCGGGCCTGGCCGCCGCCTACGACGCGGCCTGCCGCCGGATCGACGCCACGATCGAGCGGCTCTTCTCTCCCGCGGCCTGGCCGCCGCCGGCCGACATCGGCCCGCGGCACGAGCCCGCCTGCCTGCGCGACGGCTCGGCCGTGTCGCGGTTCGACCGGGAGGGCTTCCTGGCCGCCGTGGACCGCGCGATCGAATACATCCGCGCCGGCGACATCTTCCAGGTGGTCTTGAGCCGGCGGCTGGAGATTCCCTTCGCGGCGCCCGCGATCGAGCTCTATCGCACGCTGCGGGTCGTGAACCCGAGCCCCTTCATGTTTTTCCTGCGCACGCCCGGCTGCACGCTCGTGGGCAGCTCGCCGGAGATCATGGTCCGGTGCGTCGACGGGGCGGTCACGGTCCGGCCGCTGGCCGGCACCCGCCGCCGCGGCGGCACGCCCGAGGAAGACGCGGCGCTGGCGGCCGACCTGCTCGCCGACCCCAAAGAGCGGGCCGAGCACGTGATGCTCATCGACCTGGGCCGCAACGATGTCGGCCGGGTGGCGGCGATCGGCTCCGTCGTGCTGTCCGACGTGATGACGATCGAACGCTACAGCCACGTCATGCACCTGACGAGCAACGTCACCGGCCGGCTGGCAACCGGCCTTACGGCGTTCGACGCCCTGCGGGCCTGCCTGCCCGCCGGAACCGTCTCGGGCGCACCCAAGATCCGGGCCATGGAGATCATCGACCAGCTGGAGCCGGTCCGCCGCGGCCCCTATGCCGGCGCCGTCGGCTACGTCGATTTCGGCGGCTCGATGGACACCTGCATCGCGCTGCGGACGGTCGTCGTCGCCGGGGGCAAGGCCTACGTGCAATCGGGGGCCGGGATCGTGGCCGACAGCGTGCCCGAGCAGGAGTTCGAGGAGACGGTCAACAAGGCCAAGGGCCTGCTCGTCTCCATCGAGATGACGGCCGCCCGGCTGGCCGCACGGGCCGCGAACGGGTGACCGCATGATCAGGTTCGACCGCGCGAGCGTCGAACGCGGCGGGCAGATCGTCGTCGAGAGCGTGTCGTGCGGCTGGGCAGCGGGCCGCGCGGTCGCCCTCGTCGGCCGCGGCGGGGCGGGCAAGTCGTCGCTCCTCGCCGCGGTGGCCACCGTGCTGCCGCTGCATGCCGGCGACATCCTGGTGGAGGGGCATTCGGCGCGGCGCGAGCCCGAGGCCGTCCGCCGGGCGATCGGCTATGTGCCGGCGACCATGCCCGAATGGCCGGGGCTGGGAGCGGGCGAGTTCCTCGAGCTCTTCGCCGCGGCTGCCGGCCCGGGCGGGGAGGCGTTGCGCGGCGCCGTGGACCGCGGGCTCGCCTTGGCCGGGCTCGCGGGCCGGGCCGGGGCGGCGGTCGACACGCTGCCGGCCGCGACGGCCAAGCTGCTGCTCGTGGCCCGGGCACTCGTGCACGACCCGCGGGTGCTGCTGCTCGACGACCCGTTCGGCGGCCTCGATCCGGCAGGGCGAACGCGGGTCGAACAGCTGATCGGCGATGCGCACCTCATGGGCCGGACGGTGCTCGCGGCGATCGACGACGCCGACGTGCCCGCCTGCTTCACCGACCTCGCGGTCCTGCGGGAGGGCCGGCTCGTGGCGGCCGGCGGCAACGACCACCGCGAGTTCGAGGTCGGGCGGCAGTGGACCTGCCGGCTCGGCTGCCCGGGCAACGCCGCCGCGGCCGCCCGCGCGGTTGCGCCGCTCGTGGCGGACGTGCGGGCCACCGACGACGACACGGTGATCTGCCGGTACGATCCGCGCCGTGCCACGCGGGCCGATCTCGTGGCCGCCCTCGTGCGGGCGAACGTGCCCGTCGAGCAGGCGGGCTTCGCCCCCCCGTGGCCGGCGCAGCTGCTCGATTGATGTCAGGCGGCTTCGCCCCAGGCGCGGCGGACCTCGGCGAGGCCGGCCACGCACAGGTCGTACTCGTGCGCGAGCCGCTCGAACAGCTGCCGCTCCTCGACCGCGTCCTCGGGCTCGAGCGTGCTCGCCAGCCAGTAGGCCCGCCGGCCCGCCTCGCGGTAGCCGATCAGCGATTCCGGCCGGCCGGGCCGTTCGAACCGCCGCAGGGCCTCGGGGTAGACGCCGCTCCAGAACAGCGTGGAGTCGCCGATGTGGCGATATTCTTCCCGGGCCTCGTCGGCGGAGGCGTGCCGCTGGGCCACCACGAACATCGCGGCCACCTCCGGCGGCTCCTCGCCGCCAACGGCCGGGATCGTCGCCACGCGGTCGAGCCGCAGGAATCTGACCAGCAGCAGGGAAACGTAGTCCACCAGCGGCGGATCGACGACGCCCAGCCGGGCGTGGAATGCGTATTCCGTCAGCCCGCGGAAGAAGCGGTCGATGTCGGACGGGGCACGGGCGGAAAACATGGTGGCCTCGCACGCGGACACCCTTTCTACGCAGCGTTATAGGCGGCGGTTTCATGACCCGGCCAGCCCGCTCCACACCCCTGCAGCCCCCGCCGGTTTCGCCGCCCGACCGTGCCTTGACAAATAGAGGACTAAAAGGTCTTAATTAAGGTGACGAAACCGCCTCGGGCCGGCCGATGGGCATACAGGAGGAGCCATGCTTTCCCAGACCGTCGAGTACGCCCTGCGGGCCGCCACGTTCATGGCGTCGGCGCCGGAAGAGGCGCATACGGTCGAGCGGATCGCCGAAGCCACGAAGGTGCCGGTCGCCTATCTGGCGAAGGTGCTCCAGCAGCTCGTGCGCGGCGGGATCGTCGTCAGCCGGCGGGGCGTCGGAGGCGGGTTCACGCTGGTGAAGCCGCCGGCGCGGCTGCGGATCCTCGAAATCGTCCAGGCCGTCGATCCCATCCAGCGGATCACCACCTGCCCGCTCGGGCTCGCCGCCCACGGCCGGCGGCTCTGCCCGCTGCATCGCCGGCTCGACGACGCCCTGGCCGCGATGGAGGCGGCCTTCGCCGCGACCACGCTCGCCGAGGTTCTCGCCGAGCCTTCGCGGAGCCGGCCGCTGTGCGATTTTCCGGTGGCGTCAAGCTGCGAAAGAAGCTGACTTTCGGGAGGTGAGTGCCATGCCTGACATCGGTCGCCCGCGAACACGCCTGTTTCTCGCCGCCCTGGTCGGGCTGGCGGCTCCGGCGTTCGCGGACGAGTTCGATCGGCCGCCGATCTCTTACGCCACGGCCACGCCCGACAATCCGGTCGAGCGGCTCCAGGCCAGGCTCGACGCCGGCGCGGTGAAGCTCGAGCACGACGAGCGGTCCGGCTATCTGCCGGCCGTGCTCCGCGGGCTGGGCGTGCCGCCGTCGAGCCAGACGCTCGTGTTCTCGAAGACGAGCCTGCAGCAGGCGAAGATCGGGCCGCGGAATCCGCGGGCCCTGTACTTCAACGACGACGTTTACGTCGGCTACGTGCGATCCGGGGACGTGGTCGAGCTGTCGGTGGCCGACCCGGCGCTCGGCACCGTCTTCTACACGCTCGAACAGCGGGCCGTGGATCGGCCGCGGTTCGTGCGGCAGACCGAGGACTGCCTGATCTGCCACGGGGGATCGCAGACCCGCGGCGTGCCCGGCCACATCATGCGGTCGGTCTACCCCGATCCGCGGGGCCAGCCGATCTTCTCCGCCGGATCCCACAAGATCGATCATACCACCCCGTTCGCGCATCGCTTCGGCGGCTGGTACGTGACCGGCAGCCACGGTGCCGCCACCCATCTCGGCAACATCACCTTCCACGAACGGCCCGCGGGAAACCATCCGGAAGACACGAGCGGCCTGAACCGCACGGCCTTGGACGATCGGTTCGACGCCCGCGGCTATCCCGCCGCACACAGCGACCTGGTGGCGCTGATGGTGCTTGCCCACCAGGGCAACGCCCACAACGTGATCACGCGGGCCGCCTTCGACGCCCGCACGGCCCTGCATCGCGAGGCGGCGCTCAACCGCGAACTTGGCGAACCGGATGGGCACCGCTGGCCGAGCACCGACACGGTGCTCGATGCCGCCGCCAGGGCGCTCGTGCGGTGTTTTTTATTGTGCGACGAGCCGCCGTTGCGGGCGCCGATCGCGGGCACGAGCGGCTTTACGAGCGAGTTCGCGGCCGCCGGACCGCGGGACCCCCAAGGCCGGTCGTTGCGGGAGTTCGACCTGCAGACCCGCCTGTTCCGCTACCCGTGCAGCTTTCTGATCTACTCGGCGAGCTTCGACGCGTTGCCGGAAGAACTGCGGTCGCGGTTCTGGGACCGGATGGACACGGCGCTCGCCGACACGCATTCCCCGGGACGATTCGGCCATCTTTCGGCCGCCGATCGGACCGCAATCCGCGCGATCCTCGCGGCCACGAAGCCCGGGGCTCCGGCGTCATGGCAGGGAAAAAGGTGACTGTCACCTTTTTCCACCGTTTTCCGCGTCAGCCACAGGCGGCGGCGAGGTCGGTGACGAAGCAGCCGACGTCGGCGAGCAGCGCGTCGCGTGGCTTGTCGTGCGACGCGGCGACGAGCCGCACGAGCGCCGAGCCGACGATCACGCCGTCGGCCACCTGCGCGACCGCGCTGGCCTGCTCCGGCGAGGCGATGCCGAAGCCGACGAGGATCGGCACGTCGGTCTGCGTCTTCAGCCAACGCACGCGATCGACCAGCCCGGCGGGCAGATCCGTGCGGGCGCCGGTTACGCCCGCCACCGACACGCAGTAGAGGAAGCCCGTGGACTTCTTGGCGATCGCCGCGGCCCGGTCCGGCGGCGTGGTCGGCGTCACGAGCCGCACCAGTGCCAGGCCGGCGGCGCGGCAGGCGACGTCGAGGTCGTCGCTCTCCTCGAGCGGCAGGTCGGGTACGACGAATCCGGCCAGCCCGGCGGCCACGGCGTCCGCCACGAAGCGGTCGATGCCGCGGCGGTAGATCAGCGAGTAGCTGGCCATCGCCAGGATCGGCATCGAACAGCGGGCGGTCGCGCGGCTGGCGGCGGCGAACACACCTTCGAGCGTGAGCCCCCGGCCCAGGGCTCGCGTGTACGACGCCTGGATCACCGGGCCGTCGGCGATCGGGTCGCTGTAGGGCACGCCGAGTTCGCAGAGCGACGCGCCGGCCTGGTCGAGGGTCGCGAGCACGGCCACGGTGGTGTCGGCGTCCGGGTCGCCGGCCGTGACGAAGGGGGCGAGGGCCTTGCGGCCGGCGGCCCGGTTGGCGGCGAACACCGCCGCGATGCGATCGATGCCGGTCATGGGAGTGGTGGCGGTCATGCGGTCACCCCGCTGCCGTCGGCGGCGAGCCCGCGGAGCCGGGCGATCTCGGCGGCGTCCTTGTCGCCGCGGCCCGACAGGCAGACGACGATGATCTCCTCGGGCGACCGCTGCGCCGCCTCGCGGGCGGCCCAGGCGAGCGCGTGCGAGGTTTCCAGGGCCGGAAGCACGCCCTCGCGGCGGGCCACGAGGTCGAAGGCGTCGAGGGCCTCGGTGTCGGTGACGCTCGTGTATTCGACGCGGCCGAGGTCCCGCCAGTAGCTGTGCTCGGGGCCGACGCCGGGGTAGTCGAGGCCGGCCGACACGGAGTGCACGTCGGCCGTCTGGCCGTCCTGATCCTGAAGGACGTAGCTCAAGGAACCGTGGAGGATGCCGGGGCTGCCGTAGGAGAGGCTGGCCGCGTGGTCGCCGGGCCGGCCCGAGCGGCCGCCCGCCTCGACACCCACGAGCCGCACGTCGTGGTGGTCCACGAACGGATAGAACATGCCGGCCGCGTTGCTGCCGCCGCCCACGCAGGCCACGACCGTGTCAGGCAGTCGGCCGAGATGGCGGCGGCACTGCTCCACCGTCTCGCGGCCGATCACGCTCTGGAAGTCGCGGACGATCCGTGGGAACGGGTGCGGGCCGACGACGGAGCCGATGATGTAGTGGGTCGTTTCGACGGACCCCATCCAGTCGCGCATCGCCTCGTTGATCGCGTCGCGGAGCGTGCGCGAGCCGCTCTCCACGGGCCGCACCTCGGCCCCCATGAACCGCATGTTGCGGACGTTGGGCGCTTGGCGGCGGACGTCCTCGGCTCCCATGTAGACCACGCACTCCAGGCCGAAGCGGGCACAGGCCGTGGCCGTGGCCACGCCGTGTTGGCCGGCGCCGGTCTCGGCGATGATCCGCCGCTTGCCCATGCGGATCGCGAGCAGGGCCTGGCCGAGCGTGTTGTTGATCTTGTGGGCGCCGGTGTGGCTGAGGTCCTCGCGCTTGAAGTAGATCCGGGCGCCGCCGGCGTGCTCCGTGAGCCGCTTGGCGAAGAGCAGGGGAGTGGGACGGCCGACGAAGGCCGCGAGCAGCCCGTCGAGCTCGGCGTGGAAGGCCGGGTCGGCCTGGGCCTCGGCATAGGCCCGCTCCAGCTGGTCGAGCGCCGCGGAGAGCGTTTCGGGAACGTAACGGCCGCCATAGCGGCCGAACCGCCCGTAGGCGTCGGGCACGCTGGATAGCGGTGCGGTGGTCGGGGGCGGCATGCGGCGGGCCTCGGCGGCGGACGGATGAGACTGGTCGCAACGATTGTAGCCCGGCTGCGGAGTGCTACCATCCGACCGCCGCGGTGCGGCGTTCTTCCTTCTGCCACTGTGCTCCGCACGGCGTCGCATGCCCGAACTGCCCGAAGTCGAGACGATGTGCCGCGGGATCGCCGGCTGCGTCGGCCGGCGGATCGTGGCGGCCACGCTGCCCCGCGGCCGCGTGCGGCCGATCACCACCGCGCCCCGGCCGGCCGTGCTCATGCAGCGGCTGGAGGGCCGCACGATCACCGCCGTGTTGCGGCGCGGCAAGCGGGTCGTGCTGGAGGTCGCCGCGCCGGGCGATCCGCTCCTGTGGCTGGTGATCGAGCCGCGGATGACGGGGCTGATGCTCGTCGCCGACCCGCCCTCGGTGGAGCACGTGCGGCTCGACCTCGCGCTCGACGCGGCCCGCGGCGCTGCCGTCGCGCGGCTGCTCTTCTGGGACCAGCGCGGGCTGGGCACGATCCGCCTGCTCGACGCCCGCGGCCTGGAGCGGGCGTGCGGTGCCGCGAAGCTCGGCCCCGACGGCCTCGTGGTGACGGCGGACGACCTGGCCGTGCGGCTCGGCCGGTCGCGGCGGGCCGTGAAGGTGGCGTTGCTCGACCAGCGGGCCGTGGCGGGCATCGGCAACATCTACGCCGCCGAGATCCTCCATCGCGCAGGCATCGACCCGCGGACGTCGTGTCGCCGCCTGCGGGCCGACGACTGGCAGCGGATCGCCGCATGCACGCGGGCGGTGCTCGCCGAGGCGGTGCGGCACGAAGGCTCTTCCATCGGCGACGAGACCTACCGCACCGCCACCGGCATCGCGGGCCGGTTTCAGCACCGTCATCGGGTCTACGGCCGCGAAGGCCGGCCCTGCCAACGCTGCCGCACCCCGATCGTGCGGATCGTGCAGGCCCAGCGATCCACGTTCTTTTGTCCAGGTTGCCAGCCACGGCGCGGCGGCCGGGCTGCGACGGCGGAGCGTCAGACACCGTGCAGTGATCGGAAGCGATGAGGGCAAGTCTTTTCGGCGCGGTGGTTGCGGTAACTCCCTCTCCCTCTGGGAGAGGGTCGGGGTGAGGGTGCAGGGAATCTGCGCAGCCGCAAAGGCACCCTCACCCGGCCTGCGGCCACCCTCTCCCAAACGGAGAGGGGTGATCGGGGTGAGCGCACGTGCCCGGTGGGAGAGAGGCGAGATGCGAAGCCATAGCGCGCACGATGAATGTTGTTTGGCACGGACCGTCGCGATGCCGTAGGCTCACTGATCGTTCGCCCCGCCCCGGAGGAACCCCCATGCGTCCCATCCTGCATACCGATCGCCTTTCCCGCCGCCGGCTGCTCGCCGGGGCCGCCGCCTGTGCCGGGAGTGCCGCTGTCGGCGGCCTGCACGCGGAGCAGCCGCTGGCCGTCACCGCCGAAACGCTCGCCGGCCGGCTGCACGCGTCGCTCACGCCGGCCCAGCGGGAGCAGGTCTGCTTCCCGTGGGACTACCGGCATCCGAAGTTCGGCCTCCTGCGGACCCGCGTCGGCCAGAACTGGAACGCCACCCGGCCGATCGTGAAGAGCGACTTTTTCACGGCCGATCAGCAGCGGCTGGTCCGCGAGATCTTCGAGCAGCTCATCGAGCCCGACTGGCACGGCCGCTTCGACAAGCAGATGGAGGACGACTGCGGCGGCTTCGGACGCGAGCAGTCGCTCGCGCTGCTCGGTGAGCCGGGCAGCGGGCAGTTCCAGTTCCTGCTCACCGGCCGCCACATGACGCTCCGCTGTGACGGCGACTCCGCCGAGCACGTCGCCTTCGGCGGCCCGATCTTCTACGGTCATGACGCCGGCGGCTTCAACGAGGGGGCCGATCACAAGGGCAACGTCTTCTGGCCGCAGGCCGTCGCGGCCAACAGGGTGTTCGCGATGCTCGATGGCAAGCAGCGGGCGGCGGCGCTCGTCGAGCCATTGCCGAAGGAGAATGCCGTGGCCTTCCGAGCCAAGGGCAGCGAGCCGGCCGGGATTTCGATCGCCGAGCTCACGGCCGACCAGCGGGCGGAAGTGGAGAAGGTGCTGGCGATCCTCCTCGAGCCTTACCGCACCCGCGACCGCGACGAGGTCCGCGGCTGCCTTGCCAGGCAGGGCGGTCTCGAGCACTGCCGGCTGGCCTTCTACAAGGAGGGCGACATCGGCAACGACGGCGTGTGGGACAACTGGCGGCTCGAGGGCCCGGCCTTCGTGTGGCACTTCCGCGGAGCGCCGCACGTTCACGTGTGGGTGAACGTCGCCGATTCACCCGCCGTGCCCACGAACGCCTGACCCGCCCGGCCATGACCGATTGCTGCATCGTCGGCGGTGGGATCGTCGGCCTGTCGATCGCCCGGGAGCTCGCCGGCCGCGGCGCGACCGTCCGCGTGCTCGACCGCGGCGACGTGCGCGGCTCCGCCTCGTGGGCGGCGGTGGGCATCTTTCCGCCGGCGCACGAGTATGCCGGCTGCCCGCCGAACGCCGCGCTCACCGCCTGGAGCGACGCGGTGCACCGCCGGTGGGCCGCGGAACTCCTGGCCGAGACCGGGATCGACAACGGCCTGCGGCAGTGCGGCGGCCTGTACGTGGCCACCGACGCCGCGGGCCTCGGGCGGCTCGGAGAGTCGGCGGCGGCATGGCGGTCGCAGGACGCGGCGTGCCACGAGCTCGATGCCGCGGCGGTCGCCGATCGCGAACCGGCCTTGGCCGACGCGGTGGCCCGTGGGGTGGTGCTCGGGGGCGTCCTCCTGCCCGAGGAGCAGTCGTTTCGCTCGCCCCGACACCTCAAGGCGCTCGAGGCATCGTGCCGGGCGCGGGGGGTGACGATCAGCCGCGATGCGGCCGGGAAGGACGTGCTGCGGACGGACGGACGGGTCGAGGCCGTGGTCGCGGACGTGGCGGGAGCGGTCGAGACGGTGCGGGCCCGGCAGTTCGTGCTCGCGGCGGGGGCATGGACGGGCGGGTTTGGCGAACGCTGGGGCCTGCGGATCGCCACGCGGCCGATCCGCGGGCAGATCGTCTTGCTCGAACTGCCGCGGCAGGTGCTCACGCGGATCGTGAACCGCGGACTCGACTACCTCGTGCCGCGGGAAGACGGCCATCTGCTCGTGGGATCGACGCTCGAAGACGTGGGCTTCAACCCGACGACGACCGAGGCCGAGATCGACCGGCTGCTCAGGATGGCGAGGCAGCTGCTCGGCGCCGTCGCCGACGTGCGGCCGACCCGCACGTGGGCGGGGCTCCGGCCGGGGTCCGTGGACGGCCGGCCCACGATCGGACCCATTCCGGGCTTCGACAACGCGTTCGTCGCCGCCGGGCACTTCCGCGCCGGGCTGCACCAGTCGGCCGGCACGGCCCTGATGATCGCCGACCTGATTCAAGGCCGCACGCCCCGCATCGATCCCGCCGCCTTCGCCGCCGACCGGCCGCCCGTGCCGTCGGGCCCGGATTCGGTCGCGGCCTTCTTGGCCCGGGCCGCCGCGGCATCCTGACGCACGACGCGAACAAGGGCTGCGATCGCGGGCGGTGGAGCGGCAGTGCGGGCGTCAGGCGGCGGCCGGCGACAGCCGCCCGTGAATCGCCTCGACGTCGTCCACCGAGAGGTCGCCGTCCGGCCGCGAAGCCACCACCACGCCCGCCAGTTCCGCCAGGCGGAGGACGGCAGCCGGGGCTCCGGCGGCGATCTCGTGGACCGCGCGGGCCGGCGCATCATGCACCGCGAACGGCCGGCCGGCGACGCTCGTGAGGGTCGCGTCGAGCAGCCGCCGTGTCTCCGCGAGTGTGAACGCGGGCAGCGTTGCCCGGATGCGGACGGCCTGCTCGAGCCGCGAGTCGCGGGCCATGAGCGTGAACAGCCGCCCTTCGCCCGCAAGCACGAGGCACGCGCCCGGCCGGCGGTCACGGCACCGCTGCAGGAGCCGGCCCAGCGTCGCTTCGTCGGCCTGGTGGGCGTCGTCGACAAGGACGACCTCCGGCAGCTCGGCGGCCTCGGACCAGTGCGCCGCGTCGCCGATCTCCATCGACCGTCGGCGTCCGATCGCTGCGGCGAGATCCTCGAGCACCGTCGTCTTGCCGACGCCGCCGGGGCCGCACAGCAGCGCGATGCCGCCCGTCTGCTCGCAGCCGCAGGCGAGTTTCGCAACGGCCGCCCGCTGGGCGTCGGTGAGGCGATCGGGCGTCGATTCGCTCATGCATCCTTCTCCGAGTCGGCAGCGGGGGTGGCGAACGTCACCACCTCGCCGAGCGATTCGATGCCGATCGCCGCCAAGGCCGCCTCGATCGCCGGCGCGGCGGGGCGGTCGGCGCGGCGGACGAGGATCACGGCCTCGCAGCCGTAGCTCGCAACGAGGATCCGCGAGCGGCGGATCGGGCCGGGCGGAAACCAGACACCGGCGTCCACGAGCACGATCCGTTTGTCGTGCGTCGGCACCGCGTGCGCCGCGCTGTTTCCGGCGTCACAGACGACGACTTCGCGGCCGCGAGATCGCAGCACCCTGTCGAGGGCGGCGACGATCGTCGTGCGGCCCTCGCCGCGTTCATGCCCGGCCACGGCGATCACCCGGCGACCGCGGCCCCGCGCCGCCTCGACGCGGTCGGCGATGCTCTGCCACTGGGACGCCGCCTCCACGAGCAGGCGGTCCACGACGGGCGCGGCGTCAGGCATGGAATCCTGCGTGCAGGCGCTCGGCGGCGGAGCCAAAGGCGCCACAGACGCTGCCCGGTACGGAACCGGATCGAGGGTGACCAGGGGCGGGGCAGGGGTGGGAGGCGGCGACGAACCCGTCGGCAGCGCCTGCCAGCGGCGCACGAAGGCGGCGTCGAGCGTGTCGAGCGTCATGGGGTGATCGTCTCCACAGCGGTCGCCGGGGGCTGGAGGGCGAGTCGGGCCGGCTGCCGCTGTCGCGCGAGCCGCTCCTGCTCGTGCCAGGTCGCGAGTGTCCAGGCGATCGCCGCGATCACCGTCAGGGTCGCGACCGACCAGGCCGGAAACGGAGGCCGCCGCCGGCCCGCTCCGACCGGAATGCCGGATCTGAACACAGCCGGCTGCGGAGGCGGCGCGACCTCTTCAACAGCCGCCGTCGGCTGCGCGGCCGCCGCTGGCGCCAGGCGTGGAATCCGCGCGATCGTCTCCATGGCCTCCCCCCTTCGACGTGAACCATCGTCCCGCCCCGCGCGTGCGCTTGAACGGCGGACCGCCGGCCGGCGCAGCATCCGGCATCGACCCCGACGCAGCCCGCAAGGCCATGACACCCTTCGCCATATGCCCCACCCTCCCAGTCGCCTATGATGGTCGAAGGGCGGCTTCGGGCCGCGAATCACTCGTTTTCCAGCCGCTTTCGGACCGTCGATGCCAGCCTCCAGCCGTGCCGATCTCCTCCGTTCCGTCCTCGCCGACCGCATCGCCATCCTCGACGGGGCCATGGGCACGATGGTGCACCAGCTGGCGCTCGACGAGAGTGGCTTCCGCGGGGCCCGGTTCGCCGACCACCACCGCGACCTCAAGAACTGCATCGACGTGCTGACGTTGACGCAGGGGGACGCGATCCGTGGCATCCACGCCGCCTATCTGGAGGCGGGCGCCGACATCGTCGAGACCAACACCTTCGGGGCGACGAGCATCGCGCTGGCCGACTTCGGGCTCCAGCACCACACCCGGGAGATGAATCTCGTCGCCGCGTCGCTGGCGCGGGCGGCGGCCGACGCGGCCACGGCCAAAACCCCCGACCGGCCGCGGTTCGTGGCCGGCTCGATCGGCCCGACCAACAAGCAGCTTTCCATTTCCGGCAACGTGGCCGATCCCGGCCACCGCGACGTGACCTTCGACCAGATGGTGGCGGGCTATCGGGAGCAGATCGAGGCCTTGATCGACGGCGGCGTCGACCTGCTCCTCGCGGAGACGGCCTTCGACACGCTCGTCCTCAAGGCCTGCCTGCACGCGATCGAGCAGGTGTTCTCCGATCTCGGCCGCACGCTGCCGGTGATGGCGTCGTTCACGATTTTCGAGGGGGGGCGGACGCTTTCCGCCCAGACGGTCGAGGCCTGCTGGACGAGCATCTCCCACATCGACCTGCTCTCCGCCGGCATCAACTGCGCCCTCGGTCCGGAGAAGCTCCGCACCCACGTCGCCGACCTGTCGCGGATCACGCCGCGGCTGGTGAGCTGCTATCCGAACGCCGGCCTGCCCAACGCGCTCGGCGGGTTCGACGAGACGCCCGAGATGATGGCCTCCGTGCTGAAGGAGTTCGCCGAGGCCGGCTGGCTGAACATCGTCGGCGGCTGCTGCGGCACGACGCCCGCCCACATCGCGGCGATCGCCGACGTGATGCGGAACTACCCGCCGCGGACGCCGGCCGCGCCGCCGCGGCGGAGCCGCTACTCGGGGCTGGAGATGCTCGAGATTCGGCCGGAGAGCAGCTTCACCATCGTGGGCGAGCGGACGAACGTCACCGGCTCCCGGGCCTTCGCCCGGCTCATCAAGGAGGAGCGGTACGAGGAGGCCCTGGGCGTCGCCCGCCAGCAGGTGGAGAACGGCGCCAACATCATCGACGTCAACGTCGACGAGGGAATGCTCGACGGCGTGAAGGTGATGACGAAGTTCCTCACGCTGCTCTCCAGCGAGCCCGAGATCTCCCGCGTGCCGATCATGATCGACTCCTCGCGGTTCGAGGTGCTCGAGGCCGGGCTGAAGTGCATCCAGGGCAAGGGGATCGTCAACTCGATCAGCCTCAAGGAAGGGGAGGCGAAGTTCCTGGAGCACGCGGCCGTCGTTCGCAGCCACGGGGCGGCGGTCGTGGTCATGGCCTTCGACGAGGAGGGGCAGGCGACCGACGTCGACCGGCGGGTGGCGATCTGCAAGCGGGCCTATCGGCTGCTCACCGAGCGGGCCGGCTTCGCGCCCGAGGACATCATCTTCGACCCCAACATCCTCACCGTGGCCACGGGCATCGAGGAGCACAACCGCTACGCGGTCAACTTCCTCGAGGCCACGCGGCAGATCAAGGCGGCGATGCCGGCGGTCAAGGTGTCGGGAGGCGTGAGCAACATCTCCTTCTCGTTCCGCGGCAACGAGGTCGTCCGCGAGGCGATGCACGCCTGCTTCCTGTACCACGCGATCCGCGCGGGCATGGAGATGGGGATCGTGAACGCCGGCCAGCTCGCCGTCTACGAGGAGATCGAGCCGCAGCTCAAGGAGCGGATCGAGGACGTGCTCTTCGACCGCCGGCCCGACGCCACCGAGCGGCTCGTGGAGTTCGCCGAGACGGTGAAGAAGCAGGAGGGGGGCGGGGCGGCCCAGGCCGACGCCTGGCGGAGCCTCGACGTCGAGGCCCGGCTGTCGCACGCGCTGGTGAAGGGCATCGCCGACCACGTCGAGGTGGACGTTGAAGACGCCCGCAGCCACTATGCGACGAGCCTGGAGATCATCGAGGGGCCGCTGATGCGGGGCATGCAGACGGTCGGCGACCTGTTCGGCGAGGGGAAGATGTTCCTGCCCCAGGTCGTGAAGAGCGCCCGCGTGATGAAGAAGGCGGTGAACTACCTGCTGCCCCACATGGAGGCCGAGCGGCTGGCCGCCGGCACGACGCAGACGAAGCGGGGCCGGGTGCTGATGGCCACGGTGAAGGGCGACGTCCACGACATCGGCAAGAACATCGTCGGCGTGGTGCTCGGCTGCAACAACTACGAGGTGGTCGATCTCGGCGTGATGGTGCCGTGCACGAAGATCATCGACGAGGCGATCCGCAACGAGGTCGACATCGTCGGCCTCTCGGGGCTGATCACGCCGAGCCTCGACGAGATGGTGCAGGTGGCCCAGGAGCTCGAGCACGCGGGGCTGAAGATGCCGCTGCTGATCGGCGGGGCCACGACGTCGGCCCGCCATACCGCCGTGAAGATCGCCCCGAAGTACTCCGGCGCGGTCGTGCACGTGAACGACGCCTCGCGGGCCGCCGGCGTCGTGGACAAGCTTTTGAGCCCGACGCTCCGCGACGAGTTCGTGCGGGCCACCCGTGATTCGCAGGCTCGCGACCTGGAAAACTTCAGGCGTCGCCAGGAGACGAAGCTCGTCTCGTACGCGACGGCGTGCTCAAAGCGATGGACTACCGACTGGGCCGCCGCCCCGATCGACATGCCGGAGTTCCTCGGCGTCCGCACGCTGGAAAAGATCCCGCTCGGGGAACTGATCCCGTTCATCGACTGGTCGCCGTTTTTCCTGTCGTGGGAGCTGAAGGGCAAGCATCCGGCGATCTTCACCGACCCGGTGGTCGGCGAGGAGGCCCGGAAACTCCATGCCGACGCCCTGCGGATGCTCGACGAGATCGTCCGCGCCGACGCGCTGGTGGCGAAGGCGGCCTATGGGTTTTTCCCGGCCAACGCCGCCGGAGATGACGTGATCCTCTACACCGACGAGTCGCGGACGGCCGAGCGCGGCCGCGTGCACACGCTGCGGCAGCAGTGGGAGCGGCAGGGGCAGGACGTGTTCCATGCCCTGGCCGACTTCGTGGCCCCCGTGGAGAGCGGTCGCCGGGACTATCTCGGGGCCTTCGCCTGCACGGCCGGCCACGGCTGCGAGGAACTGTGCCGCCGGTACGATGCGGAGCACGACGACTATTCTTCGATCATGGCCAAGGCAGTTGCCGACCGGCTCGCGGAGGCCTGCGCTGAGTGGCTCCACGCCCGGGTCCGCCGCGAATGGGGCTTCGGCCGGCAGGAACAACTCTCGCCCGAGGATCTGATCGAGGAGAAGTATCGCGGCATCCGTCCGGCCCCCGGATATCCGGCCTGTCCGGACCACACGGAGAAGCGGTCGCTCTTCACCTGGCTGGATGCGGGGACGGGGGCGGGAATGACGCTCACGGAGAGTTGCGCGATGCTGCCGGCGGCCAGCGTCAGCGGGCTCTACTTCGCCCATCCGGAAAGCCGATATTTCGCGGTGGACCGCATCACCCGCGAGCAGGTCGAGGCCTACGCGGGCCGCAAGGGGATGCCGGTCGCCGAAGTGGAAAAGTGGCTGGCGCCGAACCTCGGCTACGATCCGTGAGTGATCGCGGACTTGAGCGTCTGAAAGCCCAACACGGCGAGGGGACGGCATGAGTTGCGTCGCTGGCGGCCGCACGCCACGCTCCGCATCCTCACGCCGATCCCGTCGCCTTCCCTGATTCGTGATCAAGAGGCCGGTGATGAGTCTTGGATCGCGCTGCTCGGCTGATGGGGAGGGGGAGGGGCAGGGGCGTCGTCCCCGGACGCGGCGGATCGTGCTCGACGGCGGCGCGGTCGAGGCGGCGCCGGCGGCCACGAGCCTGCAGGTCGAACGGTTTCTCGACTACGTCCGCCACGAGCGGGGCCTCGCCGCCAATACCCAGGCCGCCTACAAGCGCGACCTGCGTGACTTCGCCGCCTGGCTCGGAGGGCGATCCGCGGCGGGGCTCTCGGTCCGCGATCTCGGCGACTACTTCGCCTGCCTCGCGAAGAAGGGGCTGGCCCGGGCGAGCGTCGCCCGCCAGGCGGCCACGCTGAAGACGTTCTACGCCTTCCTGCAGCTGGAGGGCGTGGTGGCGGAGAGCCCGGCGGAATTGATCACGGCCGCCCGGCGGGATGACGTCATGCCGGGTACGCTTTCGCCCGACCAGGTCGATCGGCTGCTGGCGACTCCCGACGGCCGCTCGGCGGCGGGCGTGCGGGATCGGGCGCTGCTCGAACTGCTCTACGCCACCGGCTGCCGGGCCTCGGAGGTCTCGGCGATGCGGCTGGCCGACCTGCACCTCGCAGAAAGCTTCTGCACCTGCCGCGGCAAGGGCGACAAGGAGCGGGTGGTGCCGCTCGGCCGCCGGGCCGTGGCGGCGCTGCGGGCCTGGATCGACGGCCCGCGGCAGGCGTTCGCGGCCCGGGCGGGCGGCGCCCCCTCGTGGGCCATCCTCTCGGCCCGCGGCAACCGGCTCTCGCGGATGCGGATCTGGGAGGTCGTCCGCGAGCACGCCGCCGCCGCCGGCATCCCGCCCGACATCGGCCCGCACACGCTGCGGCACAGCTTTGCCACGCACCTCGTGGCCGGCGGCGTGGACTTACGGCACGTGCAGGAGATGCTCGGTCACGCCAGCATCGCCACGACGCAGCGCTACACGCACGTCGACGCCGGCCGCCTCAAGTCGATCCACGGCAAGTTCCACCCGCGCGGGTGATCGGATGAGGTTCGGCCACCTGGCCCGCCCGCCTGGAGCGGCGGTCTCCGACAGTCGATGAGCCATCCGCCTCGGTAGCGGCGATCTCCGCCCCCGATGGTGGCGGATGCCGGATGCCGTGAAGCCCGAGGCGCGAGCCGAGGGAATGCGGGTCCGTTTCCGGTGGAGCGACGCGTATTCCCTCAGCTTGCGCTTCGGGCTTCCCGGGCAGGGGCCGACGCGGGCGGTCGCTACGGTGCGTGCGGCGGTCTCCGCCCCCGATGGTGGCGGATGCCGGATGCCGTGAAGCCCGAGGCGCGAGCCGAGGGAATGCGGGTCCGTTTCCGGTGGAGCGCCGCGCATTCCCCCAACTCGCGGTTCGGGCTTCCCGGCAACGGGGCCGACACGGGCGGTCGCTACGGTGCTTGATGGCTCGAGGCCGCCCGCATTCCGACGGTTAGAGACCGCCGCTCCGGGCGTCAGCCCGGCTTCTTGGGCGGCGTGAACTTGATCTTCTTCACGAGCTCGACGATCGTGCCGTCGGGCTGGGGCATGCCGGAGACGGCGGAGATCGCATTCACGACGTTGATGTATTTCAGCCGGTAATCGCAGTCGAGCTCGACCTCGGTGTTCTCGGCGCCGCCGGGGCCCGTGTTCACGCCCACGATCCCGATGATCTTCTGCCGCAGGGCCTCGAAGTCGCCCACGCCGCTGCCGTTCATCGAGATCCCGGCGAGCTCGCCGTCGGGCCCGGCCGTCATCTTCACCCGTACGGTCACGGGCGGGTTCTCCGGCGGCACAGGATCCGGCCTCGCACCGAGGGGCATGCGGATGTCGAAGTCGCCCTCCACGATCACGGTCTTCAGCGTGAGCATGAAGAAGGTGATCAGCTGGAACACGACGTCGATCATCGGCGTCATGTCGATCGGGATCTTGTCGGCCAGCTTGGATTCGCGTTTCGCCATCGTGGTGGATCGTCGCCTGTTACTTCCGTTCGTCGTACTGGGCCCGCAGCACGAATCGCTCGAAGCCCTTCTCCTGGCAGATCTTGATCAGATCCTGGACCTCCCCCGTGGGCACGCGGCCGTCGCCGCGGACGATCACCGTGGCCGCCGCCGGCTCCCTGCCGGCATCCACCAGGACCCGCTTCTCCTGCTCAAGGTAGCCGCCGATGTCGGGCACGCGGATCGCCTCGCCGTTGTAGATGACCTTCGTCTGCTTGTCGGCTGGGTCCGGCCAGATCTGCAACGTGATCGGGTCGTCGGTGGCCGACTCGGCCGGCTTGGCAAGCTGGCTCATCGGCAGTTGCACCCGGTCGTCCTGGACGGCCTGGGAGAAATTGAGGGTGAAGATGAAGAACGTGATCAGCTGAAACGTGACGTCGATCATCGGCGTCATGTCGATGTCGGTGCTCGACGGTTCGCGACCGCTTTTGCGTGCCATGGGGCGTGGTCTCTCCGCGGCCGGTAGCCGGTTACTTCTTGCCCATTCCCTGGAATCGTGACATCAGCCGGCCGCTCTCCTCGGCGACGTCCTCGTTGAGCCGCTGGAGCCAGTTCTTGAAGAGCGCGAAGCAGGCGATGGCGGGGATCGCCAGCCACAGGCCGATGAGCGTCGTCACGAGGGCCTGCGAAATGCCGACCGCCAGTTCCGAGGGCTTGGGGGCGGTGTCCGCGCCGGCGATCTTCATGAACGCCGCCACCATGCCGTCCACCGTGCCGAGCAGCCCGAACATCGGCGCGAGGGCGCCGACGAGCGACACGTAGCTGATCTTGTGCTCGAGTTTCATCGCCTCGTCGCCCTGGGTGGTCTCCATGGCCTCGACGGCGGCCGGATAGCCCGACTGCAGCTTGCCCATGCCCGCGGCGAGCACGTGGCCGAGGTAGGAGTCGTTGCCCTTCGCCAGTTCGAAGGCCTGCTGATACTCCTTGTTTTCCAGGTGCTGCTCGAACTGCTGTGACAGATCGGGCGGCATCAGCACGGTCTTGCGGATCTGCAGGAAGCACATCACGAGCAGGGCCACGAGCCCGAAGGAGAGGAGCAGGAAGACGATGATGTACTTGACACCGAGCGCCTGGGCGAGGAACGCGAGGTAGCTCGTGCCTTCCGGCTCCTCGGCGCCATCCGTGCCCTCTTCCTGAGCACTGGCGACAGCGGGTGTGAGCACGGTCGGGGCTACCGTGGTGGCGACCCACGGGGCGGCGGTGGCGATCACGAGCAGGAGTCGACTCAGCAAGGCCCGCAGCCAGTCCGCCGTCCAGGGTCGAACCATCGTGCCGCTGCCCGCCTGAACTCCCAACTCCATGGTCGTCTCTCCTCGAAGAAAAAAGGGTCTGTTTTGATTTCGAACGTATTCGGTCCCGTGCTGCCGCCGCCCTGAGAGGATCACTTGCCGCCGGTGAGTTTTCGAGACCACATACTTTCGGGGTACGCCAACGCCAATTCCTGCCGGGCCTCCTCGGCCCGCTGGGGATACTTGGCCTGATCCCACAGCTGGGAGAGGTTGTACAACGCCTCGGCCCGGTTTTCGGCGACTGAGTTGTACACCATGCTGACGGTCAGGAAGGCGATGATGGCGTCCTGGTTCTTGCCGGCGGCGCGGTGGGCGTCGCCCAGCACGTTATAGGCCTGGCCCAGGATCTCGACGTCGTCGGGCTCAGATTCGCCGACGATCCGCTCGACGGCGGCCACTGCGTCGCCGCCCTTGCCCTGCCGGGCGAGGCACCGTGCCACGCCCAATTCGGCGGTCCGCTTCTGGGCCACGCTGGCCATGTCGTCCGGGGGAGTCGGAATCTTGGCGGCGGCTGAAAACTCCTGGAAGGCCTCGTCGTACTTCTTCTGGTCGTAGGCCAGGCCGGCGCGGGCGGTTGCGGCCCGCACGCGATAGGCCGACGGGCCGCGGTCGAGCGGGGCGAGCGCGGCGGCCGCATCGGTGAACTTTCCGCTCCGGGCGAGGATCTTGGCCAGCAGTTCCTGCATCCGGAAGGCATGATGGCTCTGGGCGTGCTTGCCGAGATACTCGCGGACCGCCTTCTCACCGCCCGCGAGGTTCTCGCCGGTGGCCGCGGCCTGACCGCCGACGGCGGCCGCCTTGGCGAAGCTCAGTTCGTCCACGATCAGCTGCTCGGCCCCGTTCATCTCCGCCGGCTCGATCTTGGCCAGGTCCTCCAACGCCTGGGCGGCCTGGCCACGCATGATCGCCACCCGCGCTGCCTTCAGCGATTGCGGCTCGCCCGCGAACGTCACTTCGCGGATGCTCTCGATCGGCACTTTGCGGGACTCCCCGCGGACGTCGATCTCCACGCCCATCGGCGAGACGGCGACAATGTCGCCGGAAATGCCAGGCCCATTGAAAAGAACCAGGCGACCGGGCACCTGCGCGGCTGCCAGATCCGCGAACATGACACAGAGAACTGCAGCCGCCAGAATCGAGGCGAGGCTGCGTCGGGCGATCGTGATGCTTGGCTTCATAGTGCAGGAGGGCGGAACCGCCCCGTCGTGTCGTGCTTCGCAGATCATGTGCCGGCCGCGGCGGCGACGGGCTTGGCCGCCGCCTCCTGTTCGTCCAGTTCCTCGAAGCCCCGCGGCGGCAGGCCCTGGGCTTTTTGGATGTCCTTGAGCAGTTTTTCAAACCGCTTCTCGGTCGAATCGCCCCCGAGGGCAGGGTAGAGCTTGCGGGTGACTGCGATCGCCTTCTTGGCACTCGTCAGCAGTTCGGTCTTCTTGTCCGCCGGCTTGCCGGCGAGCAGCGCCCGGTCGAGCATGCACCGGGCGATGTTCATCCGCGCCTCGTAGAACAGTTCCTCGGCCTTGCCGCCGCTACCCACCCCTTTGGACAGTTTGTTGGCGATCCCGCCCCAGCCCCAGACGACTGAGGTGCCCGCCTTGCGTCCGACGGTAGCCTCCCGCAGCAGGCCGTCGGCCTTGTTCGGGTCGGCCGTGGCGGCCTGGGCGGCGGCGGCCTGCAGCAGTTCCGCGGCCTGTACCTGCGTGTCGAGCGAGTTTTGCCGCTTCGCGTCGGCGAGGATCCAATCGATCTGCTCCTGGGCGTCGTCGAACTTGCCGCGCTCGCGGAAGATGCCCGCCATCCGCAGCCGGATGGACGGCTCGTACTTGGCGATCTCCTCGCCCCCCTTCTTGAGCAGTCCGGCATACACCGCCGCTGCGCGATCGAGGTAGCCCTGAGCCCTGTCCTTGGGAACGACGGCCCCCGTGCCTTTGCCCGACCCGAGCGACATGTAGGTAGTCGCCACCCACATCTGCGAGGCGATCCGTTCGTCGCGGGCGGCGAGCTTGTCGAGGAAACTCTCGAAGCCGGTGAGGACCTTGCCCGCCCGTTCCTTCACGCCCGGCTCTTTCGCCTGAGAGGCGAGCGCCTCGAGCTGGCCCTGCAGGTCACGGCCCATCGAAAGATACAGGGACGTCAGCTTGGCAGGGTCGCCGGCCGTCTTCTCGAGCTGCTCCATCGCCTGCTGGGCGTTCTCGACCTGTTCGTTCTGGATGAAGTAGCGCAGGGCCACCGTCAGGCCGCCTTCGGCGAGCGCACCCGTCGCGAAATCGGGACCACCAGTCTGCACGACCTTCCACGGGCCGTAGGCAGGATTCTCCAGGATCTCCCCGGCGAGCTTCATGTCGCCGTCTTCGATCGCGATCTGCACCCGTGACAGGGCGGCGGCGACGGCGAACTTCGAGGGCGGGGCTTCCGCGGCGGCGGCGAGGCCGGCGTCGAGCGACGACTTCGCCTGGGCCCGCCAGGCAGAGAGAGTCTGTTCGTCGGGCCGGAGCGAGTCTTCGAGCCGCCGCTTCTCCTGCACCTCGCGCCACAGGGCCGTGCCGACGCGTTGTAAGAGCTCGGGACGCTTCGGCGAGTCGGCGGGCACCTTCTTGAGCGCGGCCACGATCTGGTCGACGTTCCGCGTTTCCAACGCGGCCCCGACGAGCGTCGCCAGAGCGTCCCCCCCCTCGGCTTCGGTGGGCCACTTCGCGGACATGAACTCAGCCAATGCGAACAGCCGCCGCTTGCCCTCCTTCGCCGCGGCCGCGTCGGAGTCTTTCGCGAGTTGCTGCAGGCTCGCGAGGGCGATTCGGGCGGCCTGCCGGCTGCCCATCGCGTCGGGGAACTTCTCGGCCAGCATGCTCCCGAGGTCGGCCGCCTCGCGGAACTTCTTCCCGTCGTAGAGAAGGAACGTGAGCACCGAGCGGGCGGAGGCGACGGCGTTCACGTCCTGCTTGCCGTCGTCGGCCATCTTCAAGGCCTCTTCGTAGGCCTTGATCGCCTCGGCCCGGGCGGTTTCCGCCTCGGCCAACTCGTTGTTCGCCTTGAAGGCCTTCATGGCGTCGAGCTTGGTCCGCGCCGCGGCGATCGCGGTCGCGAACGTCGACTCGTCCTGCTCCTCCTTGGGGAGATTTTTACCGAGCTTGGAGGCCAGTTCCCGTGCCTCCTTGGCGAAGTCCTTGTTGGCGGTGGCGACCTCGGTCGCCAGTTTCCTGGCGTCGCGCTGGAGCAGGCCCTTCTTCGCCTTCTCGTTGGCGGGCAGCGATTCGGCCTTGGCGTCGATGAGAACAGCGGCGCGGTACTTCGCCGCCAGCCAGTCGGCGTCGAGCTTCCTGGCGTCCTTGGGCTGGGTCAGGAGGAACTTCAGCGCCGCATCGTCGAGCTGGTCGAACTTCTTGTCGGCGAGCCAGCACTCGAGGGCCACGGCCAGGGCCTTGGCCCGGAGCATGACGATCAGCGGCTGGGCATTTTCGATGCCGAACACGTTCGACAGCGTGGACACCGCCTTGTCGCGGTTTCCGAGCAGGGCGTAATTCCGCCCCTCGTAATACCGCGCGAACAACCCCGCCCCCTTGTTGGCGTACTTGGCGGCGAGTTCGCCGTGCCGATTCGTAGACTCCTGGAGGGCGGCGATCCATTCTTTCGACTGCGGCTCGAACGCCTTCGCCTTCTCGAAGTGTGTCTCGGCCACCATCAGTCGGGTCTGGATGAGCTTCGTCCGCAGGGCCTCCTGCTCGTCCTCGAGCCGCTCGAGCTGCTTTTCGACGGCGGTCGGCCGCCGACCCTGCCGTGGCGGCTTCGGCTTGGACCGGGACCCCTTCTTGTCATCATCCTTCCCGCCCCCCTTGCCCGGCTCGTTCTTGGCCTCGCGAAGCGCGACAATCTCGGCGTCGACGGCGCGGAGCGCCTTCAAGACGGCGTCCTCGGCGTTGGTCGGCTTGTCGATCGGGTCGCCCGGCTTGACGGTCGCCTGAAGCGATTTGATCGCCCCGTCGAAGAAGCCGACGGCTTCGGCGCGCAGGGCCTGGGCGTTCTCGCCAGGCCGCTTCGCCTGCTCGACCTTCGCCCGGCCGCGCTGGATCAGCAGGTTGCCTTTTTGGCTGTAGGCGTCGATCGCCCGCCGACCTTCGGGGCCGGTGTTGAGAAAGCGGTCGATCTCCAGCTCGGCCGCGTCGAGAATCGCAGACCGCTTCTTGCTGTCGGACTCAGTCTTGGTCGTGGCGACGAGCGCGGCCGCGCGGCGGAACGGAATCTCCTGCTTCAGTTCGGCGGACGCCCCGGGGTCGGCGTTGACACGGTCGAGCACCCAGAGCGTCACGTCGGGCATCTCCGCTTCCTGCAGCTTGTCGAGCAGGGCCGCCGTGGAGGCGTCGCGGACCGACGGCTCTTCGGCGGCGGCCGCGACCAGCGGGCACGTGGCGCCGATGAACATGGCGCACGTCGCGAGCACGAATTGAAGCGACCGGGAGGCGTCTGCCGGAGAGGGGCGATGATTCATGGACGAAGTGGGGGCAGGCGGTGACGACCGGAGGGCATGCGTCCCGGACGGCGGAATACCAAGGTGTGACATGGCATTGTGAGATGGCCCTGCCAGTCCGTCAAACCG
This sequence comes from Pirellulales bacterium, assembly GCA_044344765.1. GTDB lineage: Bacteria > Planctomycetota > Planctomycetia > Pirellulales > UBA1268 > QWPN01. Next base: position 26,355 of record JBIJCJ010000009.1, read on the forward strand.
ACAGCTCGACACTCCCCCTTGACTTTACCGCCGCGGCGCCGGCACCGGCTTTGCCGCCTTGAGAATCCCGCCGCGTTCGGCGGCGTCCAGGAGGGCGTTGCCGTATGGGGTCACGTCACCGCGGGTTCGCCACGCGGCCGCGAGATCGGCGGCCGACTGGGCGACCAGGACCCGCGGCCCCGCGTGGGGAGAGGCCGTGGCAAGCTCACCTACGGCGACGGCCAGGAGCAGTTCGCAGCCGTGTGGCGACGGTAGCGGACCCGACTCGATCCCCCGCCGCGGAAGCGACGCCGTGACCGTGCGTTCGCCGTCGGCGCCGATCGGCCGGCAGGTGAGCTTCGCCGTGACGGCCGCGTCCTGCATCGCCAGCGGCACCAGTTCGTAGACGACCCGCACCACCTCGCCGGCGTGTAGGTCGACGGGCGGAGGACCGCCTCCGGCCAGTGATTCCATCGCCGACTGCCGATGGCCGACGAGCCGGTAGGCGGCGACCGCCCGCGGATCGAACGCCACCTCGAGCCGGCACTGTCGGGCAGTCAGCGTGGAGGCGGCGAACACCTGCTCGAGCACCGCGCGGCCGATTGCGACGGCGTCGGACGGTGTGCGGCCGAATCCAGGCTCGAGCGGTTCCCGAACCGTCGGCTCCATCGGATCGACGAGTACGAACCGCACCGCCGCCTGCCGGCCGGCCTCCGGGCCGGCGGCCGCGAGCGATTCGCGCCAGGCCGAGACGGCTGCGAGGCCCTCGCCGCGGGACCGGTCGACCGACTCGGCGTTCGCGACGACGATCAGTGGCCGGGCCGGCGTATGCCCCGCCTCCCGGGCCGCGAGCCGGATGGTGGCGTCGAAGTCGGTGGCATCGACGGCCGGTTCGGTCGCCAAGGCCGCCGCCAGCCGGCGGAGGCCGGCGGCGTCGAGACGGTCGCCAGCCACCCGCGGCCTTCGGCCGCCGACCACGACGCTGATGCGATCGGCGGCCTGCATCTGATCCGCGACGGCGCCGACGGCGCGACAGACACGGGGCCAGAGCAGCGGCTCGCTGCCGGAGTGGCGATCGAGCGCCAGGACGGCATCCAACGGCGCGGCGCCGTCGCGGGCCATGGCGGGCGCCGTGACGCAGACCTCGACGAGGCACGACTTGGGCCGGCCACGCAGAGAATGCACCGCGCGGATCGCGACCTGCGGACCGGCCGTGGCCGCCCCCGCCGGCGCCGGCAGCGCCGCCAGGAGCTCCTCCGTCCGCATGCTCGCGGCGTTCGCGGACCGCGACTTCCTGCCCGCGAGCGCGACCAAGGATTCGAACGCATCCGTCCGCATCGTCAGCGGCGGGCGGTCGACCTGCAGTCCAGCCGCCACCCGAGGGTCGATGAACGGCGACTCGCCGTGAGACATCTCGAACGCCATGTCGAAGCCGGCGACGCGCGGCACGCTCCGCCGCGGCTCTGCCCGCGGGATCGGCACGATCCGCATCCCCGTGCCCGGGAGGGGCGGATCGGCGGCGGCACCGACGGCCGCGCCGCGCACCACGGGTGCCGGAGCCGTGAACTGCTCCGGCATGGTCAAGGCCAGGTCGGCGGCGTCGGTGGCGACCGGCACGGGCGCGGCGGCCAGCGGATCGGCCGGCTCGAGTGATGGGCTGGCCTCGTCGCCCGCCATGCCGACCGCGGTCTCACGGGGAGCGGCCGCAGGATGAACGGGATCCGGCTGCACCACCAGAGCCGGCCGTGGCATCGCCGGCTCCATGCGGCGGGAAAACTCGAGGCCCGTGAGGACGAGGCCGCCGATCCCGGCCAGCGACAACGCGACGGCGGCGGCCGGCCGGGCGAGGGCCGCGGCCCAGCGGCCGAGAAGCCCGCGCGGCTGCGGCGCCGTCGAGGCCGCCGCCACCGGCAGTTTCTCGGCAGCCCGATCGAGATCAACGCCGCGTCCCCGGGCCGGCGCGAAGGCCGCCGCCCGGACGCGGTCCGCCAGCCCTTCGGGCAGGGCGACGCGGCCCAGGAGCCGATCGAGCGCGGCATCGTCGAACAGGGCCTCCGGCGTGAGGCGGTCCGTGAGTCCCGCGGGCAGGGGAACGTTTCGCAGCGTCTCGTCGATGGGGTGATTGTCAGCCATGGCTCACCGCCCTGCCGTTGGCAAGGTGTGCGGCCGCCGGGCCGGGCGATTCGAGCAGGTATTCCCGCAGCCGTCCGCGGGCGCGGCTGACCCGCGACAATACGGTCCCCAGCGGAATGCCCTGCAGGTCGGCAGCCTCTTGATGGGTGAGCTCGCCGACGACGACGAGGAGCAGCGTTTCACGCAATTCCTCGGGAAGTCGGCCAAGGGCCCGCTGCATCGCGCCGGAGAGCTCGTCGCCGAACGGATCGGTGGCGGCGGCAGCGGGGTGGGCCAGGTCCGTGGGGGCCGAGACCTCGCGGCGTTCACGGCGCCGCCAGTGGTCCGCGACCCGCCGGCGCAGGATCGCCATGAGCCAGGCCCGCTCGCTCCGGCTGCTGTCGTAGAGGTCGCGGCTGGTCCATGCGGAACGGAACGTGTCCTGCACGACGTCTTCCGCCTCGTGGGCGTCGCCGACGAGCCGGTAGGCCACGCGGTACAAAACCGTGACATGTTCACCCAGCCAGGTGTCGAACTGCTCGACGTTCGGGGGGGGACGCGGCATGGTACGACGCCGATGACTCGGGCGGATGCGCTCGCAAACCGCCGTCTCAGGGTTCGGCGGCGCGGGATGGAACTATTCCCCCGGCCATCGGGCATGGCCGGCCAACCCCTTCAGGATACCAGCCTCCCGGTCAGGACCGGCGGGCCGCCGCAGCCGACCCGGCCAGCCAGCAGGGCAACTGCCCGGCCGGGGGCAGTTTCACGACCCGCGTCGACCGGATTCCCGGACAGGACGCCAGCGCCGCGACCGCCTCGGCCGGGGGCTCCTGGTCGAGGTTCAGCACGCCGATCGCGTCACCCCCGGGGGCCGAACGGCCGACCGTCATCTGGGCGATGTTCACGCCGAGCCCCCCGAGGGCCGTGCCGACCCGGCCGATGATGCCCGGCACGTCCTGGTGCGTGAACACCAGGAGCACCCCGTCGAGGTAGGCCTCCAGCCGATGGCCTTCCAGCTGCACGAGCCGCGGCATGGCATGGCCGAAGAGGGTGCCCGCCGCGCGGTGCACGCGGTCGCCCGACACCAGGTCCACGGCGACCACCGAACTGAAGGCGCCCGGATCGGTGCGGCTCTGTTCCACGAGCTCGATGCCGCGGTCGCGGAGCAGCATCTCCGCGTTGACGATATTGACGTCTTCGATCGCCGACTCGAGCAGTCCGGCGGCGAAGGCCGCCGTCACGAGCCGGGTGTTGCGCGAGGCGATCTCGCCGCGGTAGGCAATCGAGCAGGAGCGGGGCTGGCCGTCATCGAGACGGGCCAGCAGCTGGCCCAGCCGCCAGGCGAGATCGAGGAACCCCCGGACGCCCTCGAGGACCGATGGGTCGACGGCGCTGGAGTTCACCGCGTGCCGGATCGTGCCGGTGGTGAAGAAGTCGACCAGCAGCCCCACGCCCTCGACGGCGACCTGCGACTGGGCCTCCTCGGTGCTCGCCCCGAGGTGCGGCGTGACCAGCACGCCGGGCATGCCGAACAGGGGGCTCTCGGTGCACGGCTCCTTCTCGAAGACGTCGAGGGCCACACCGCCGATCACGCCCGATTGCAGGCCCGCCACCAGGGCCTGCTCGTCGTAGATGCCGCCGCGGGCGCAGTTGACCAGCCGCACGCCCGGCTTGAGGAGCTTCAGCTCCTCCATGCCGACGAGATGCCGTGTCTCGTCGGTGAGCGGCGTGTGGACGGTGAGGTAGTCGACGTGGGGCAGCATGCCCCGGACGCTGTCGATGAGCTCGATGCCCAGCTCGGCGGCCCGGTCGGGCGCGAGGAAGGGATCGAAGCCCATGACCCGCATGTCGAAGGCCCGGGCCCGCGCCGCGACGGCCTGGCCGATCCGGCCAAGACCCACGATGCCGAGCGTCTTGCCCGCCAGCTGTGCGCCCATGAACTTGTTGCGGTCCCACTTGTGGTTTCGCAGGCTGGCGTCGGCGGCGGCGATGTTGCGGGACAGCCCGAGGAGCAGCGCGAAGGCATGCTCGGCGGTGCTCACGGTGTTGCCGGCGGGCGTGTTCATGACCACGATGCCCTGCCGAGTGGCCGCTTCCTTGTCGATGTTGTCGGTGCCCACGCCGGCCCGCACGATCGCCTTGAGCCGGTGGTTGCCGGCCAGTGACGCGGCGGTGATCTTCACCCCGCTCCGGCAGATCGCGCCGTCGTGCCGCGTCAGCGCCTCGCGGAGCGGGTCGCCGGAGAGGCCGGTGGCGACCTCGTAGGTGATGCCGGCTGCGGCTGCGGCGTCGAGCAGGGCCAGGCCGTCGGGGCTGAGCGTGTCGAGGACGATGATCGAGGGCATGCGGCGGCGATCCGATGGAGGAGATGGACGGGAAACGTCAGGCCCGCCTGGCCTGCTGGAAGTCGAGCATGAAGTCGCGGAGGGCGGTCACGCCCGCGACGGGCATGGCGTTGTAGATGCTGGCGCGGATCCCGCCCACGGAGCGGTGCCCCTTGAGGTCCATCAGGCCGTGGCCGGCGGCCGCCTTGAGGAACTCCTTCTCCAGCGTCTCGTCCGGCATGCGGAAGGTGACGTTCATGTCGGAGCGGCAGTCCGGCCGGGCGTGGCCGGCATAGAAGCCGCCCGAGCCGTCGAGGACGTCGTACAGCAGCTTGGCCTTGGCGGCATTGTGCCGGTCCATCGCCGCGAGGCCGCCGATCGTGTCGCGGATCCAGTTGCAGACGAGGCCGAGAATGTAGATCGCGAACACCGGCGGCGTGTTGGGCCGCGAGCCGTTGGTCACGTAGGTCCGGTAGTCGAGCATCGTCGGCAGGTCGTCCCGCGACCGGGCCAGGAGATCCTTGCGGATGATGACCACGGTGACGCCGGCGATGCCGGCGTTCTTCTGCGCGCAGGCGTAGATCAGGCCGTACCTGGAGACGTCGATCGGCCGGGAGAGGAAGTCGCTCGAGCAGTCGCACACCAGCGGCGCCGAGCCGACGTCCGGATCACGCTTCCACTGCACGCCCTGGATGGTCTCGTTGCTCGTGATGTGGACGTAGGCCGGGGCGGGGGAGAGGGCGACCTCGCCGGCGGCCGGCAGGCGGTCGTGCCTGGTGGCGGTGCCGTCCCAGGCCACGTGCACCTTGCCCTCGCGGCGGGCCTCCTTCGCTCCGGTGGTGCCCCAGGTGCCGGTGAGGATGTAGTCGGCTGCTCCGGACTGGCCGCGGAGCAGGTTCATCGGCACCATCGAGAACTGGAGGCTCGCGCCTCCCTGGAGGAGCACGATCTCGTGGTCGGGGCCCACGCCGAGGAGGTCGCGGAGCCCGTGGAGCGTCTCCTCGAGAATGCGGTCGAAGGGGGGGCTGCGGTGACTGATCTCCAGCACCGACATCCCCACGCCCGGCAGGGCCACGAGCTCGGCCTGGGCCCGCTCCAGCACCTCCAGCGGCAGCACGGCGGGGCCCGGGGAAAAATTGAAGACTCGCTCCACCGCCGCCGAACTGCGATCCATCACGGCAAACTCCCTGTGCCGAAACACGTATCTTCCGCGTTTCGGCCGCAGAATAGAAGGCTCCCGCGGCGCGGTCAACGGGCCACGGTGCCGAACGGCCCCGGCGGTGCGACGGGCGGCGGCGGGGCCGTCCCGAAGGGCTGAACGGGGGCGGCGGGCACGACCGTGCCGAAGGGCTGAGGCGGCCCGAAGGCGGGTGGCGTGGCCGCGGTCCGGTAGGGCGGCTGGGCCTGCTGCAGCGAAGCCACCTTCGCGGCGACCACGGGCTGGCCAGGATTCGCGGCCAGCGCCCGCGAGTAGGCGGCCAGCGCCTGCGCCTGATCGCCCCCCGCCTCGCGGAGCGCGGCCATGGCGACGAGCGCCCGGGGGTCGTTGGGCGCCACCGCCAGGGCGGCGTTGAGCTCGGCCTCGGCCTGCCGCAGGTCGCCCTGTTCCTGGCTCAGGCGGGCCAGTTCGACGTGGGGATCGGGATCGTAGGGCTGCCGCTGCGACCAGGATCGCAGCTGTGCGACCGCGTCGGCGCGGCGGTTTTCCTCGACCAGCAAGACCGCCAACGCCCGCTGGCAGGCTTCGTGGTCTGGATTGCGGGCCAGGCAGAGGTGGTAGTACTGCTCGGCGGTCTGCAGGTCGGCAGGCCGGCCGAACAGCTTGGCCTGCTGGTGGTAGGTCGCGCCGAGGTTGTAGAAGCAGTCGGGATTGCCGGGCTGGCGGGCGAGCGCCTGCTGAAAGTGGCTGGCGGCGCCGCGGTAGTTGCCCTGCTGGTAGAGGGCCACGCCCTGGGCGTTGTCGTTCCTGCCGATGCCGCCGCAGCCGGCGCAGGCGAGGGCCGCCAGCAGGACGGCGACGCGGCGGCACGGGCGCAGGCCCGCCGGAAGGGCAGAAGGCGACGGCACGGGCATTCTCCAGCCCCGGAATCGGGGCGGCGAACGGTACCGAACGCCCCGGCGGCGGGGCAATACTGCCCGGGCTTCGCTATTTTGCGTAGCCCAACGACCGCACGACCTCGAGGATCTCGCTGCAGGTCGGGAACATCCGGCCGCTCGTCCGCTTGTAGCGGTCCAGGGCCTGCATGAACTCGAGCTCGTCGGCGGCGTATTCCCGTTCGCAGGTCGTGGGGTCGATCAGCCGGCGGCGGTCGGCACGTTGGGCGGCGGGAGCCTGGGCGGTCGGCCGGCGACGGGCGGTGCGCGGGGAGGGAAGGCTGGCGGTGGGCATGACATGCTCCTGGCGGTGAGGGGCCGGCACGAGAAGCATGCACGCTGCCGGTCGGGAAGAGGCTGCCGGCTGGAGAAAAAGTCGCGGATTTCCCGGGTGTCGCGACCGGCGAAACCCTGCGGCCCGCACGACCGTCACCCGCCGCACGACCGCAACGCCAGGGCCGTCAACGCTTCTCGAAGAACTTCTTCAAGGCTGCGGCGGCCGCGTCGCGGGACGAGTCGGCCGGTTTCTTCGCCGGCGTCGGCAGTCCGCCCGGGGCGGCCTTGGTGGCCGCCTTGAGTGCGTCGATCGCCGACGTGCCTACGGAGGTGGACGTTGTGTCGCCGGTGCCGGCCGTCAGGATCGGATTGCCGATGCCAGCGACGAACGACCCCGGGGACGAATCGTCCGTCGCCGGGGATGCCGCGGCCGCTTCGATCGGTCGGGTGGTGTCGAACATGCCCGCCGGCTTCTCGTCGGCCATCAGCCAGCGCGACACGTCGTCCTCGCTGCCCGCCTTGGCGGCCGGGTCGCTGCACGAGACCTTCAGCTCCAAGGCCCCCACGCGGACGATGTCGCCGTCTTTGAGCCGCGTTTTCTCGGTGATTTTCGTGCCGTTGACGAAGGTGCCGTTGCGGCTGCCGAGATCCTCGGCCCACACCTCGGCCGGCCCGACGTGGACGGCACAGTGCCGCCGGCTCACCTCCTCGCTCAGCGGCCTCACGTCGCACTCCTCCGAGCGGCCGATGAGCAGCTTGTTGCGCTTGATCGCGATGGAGCGGCCGGCGCTCTTGCCGGACGTGACGATCAGTTTCGTGACCATGGCGGGGCGGGGCAGGCGGGTTGAGCGGTGAATAGACTTCTCATATCGTACCAATCATCAGCCACTGGAGGCCAGTGGTCGTGGGCCGCTCGTCACCGGCGGGCGATCCAGCGGGCGTCGCGAAACCGTGCGGCGAGGGCGGCGATGTCCGCCTCCCTGGCGACGCGGAAACCCGTGCCCTGCGGCACCGCCGTGGCCGCGCACTCGCGGGCGACCCGCGTCAGCCACGCCTCGGCCAGGCTGCGGATGTCGAGGTTGGTCTGTGGGGAGAGATCGAGGAGCCCCGCGTGCCGGGCGGCCTGCCCGACCGCGGTGTTGGCCCGCAGCAGCAGGCTGCCGTGCTGCAGGATCACGCCTGCCAGCCGCCGCTGGGCACTGCCCATGATCTTGGGGTCGTCGGCCTCTTCCGCGGCCGCCGACCGGGCCACGACGACGTCGCCCTCGGCCCGGCGGTCGAAGCACAGCAGCCGTTCACCACGGGCGTCGGCGGTCCCGGCCGAGCGGTACTGCCGCGCCGCGATCCCCCGGTCGCGGAGTTCCGCCACCAACGCTGCATGGAACGCATCGTAAAACGTTTGGGCGGTTTCGCCCCACGGGTGCCGGCGGGGCACGGCTGCCGCGTACGTCAGGTCGGTGCCGTGCACCAGCGCCCCGCCGCCGCTAGGGCGGCGGACCAGCGGCACCCCGGCGATGGCGTCGCACGCCCGGGCGGCGGCGATCTCTTGGAACGCGCCGAGTGAAACGCTCGCCGGCTCCCAGCCGTAGAACCGCACGACGAGGCAGCCGCGGCGGTCGGCCTCGGCCGCGAGCAGCTCGTCGGCGGCCATGTTGGTGAAGGCGTCGGCGGGCTCGTCCCACCAGATCGGCAGTTCTTCTCCGATCATGGTGTTGCTCAATCCGTGAAAGCACTCATACGGGAGGTGAGGGGATCGGCGTGAGGATGCGGAGCGTGGCGGACCTTCGCCAGCGATGCAACTCATGCCGTCCCCGAGCCGGTGAAGACTCGAAAAGATCAGGTTCTCTCTGTGGGGTGCGATTCTCGCCTTGTCAGTGGCCGGCCTTCACGAGGGACTCGTAGGCGGTCTGGTCGAGCAGGGCCGACAGCTCGGCGGGGTTGTCGGGCCGGATCTTCACCAGCCACCCGGCGCCGTAGGGATCCTGGCCGAGCGTTTCGAGTGCATTCGGTACCGCGGCGTTGACCGCGACGATCTCGCCGGAGACCGGCGCGTAGAAGTCGCTCACCGCCTTCACGCTCTCGATCTCGCCAATCGACTCGCCGGCCTTCACCTTGCGGCCCACCTCGGGCAGTTGCATGAAGACGAGGTCGGTGAGGGCCTCGACGGCGTAGGCCGAGATGCCGACGGTCGCCAGGCCGCCGTCTTCGGGGCGGATCCATTCGTGGGTCTTCGCAAACTTCAGGTCGGCGGCCATGGGTCTCTCCGGGAGGCGGTCGATGTGTTTTTGCAGCGGCTCGTGCCGTGTTCGGCAGGATAGCGGATGACGGCCGGTTCGGGCACGCCCCTCATCCGCGTGGCCGCTGGTAGAAGGGCAGGGGGGCGATGCGGCCTGGCTGCACGGCGTCGCGAATCATCACGTCCACCGCCGTGTCCGGCGCGGCCGCTTCCCGTTCGACAATCGCCATCGCCACCGCCGTGCCCACCGTGGGGGCGAAGCTCCCGCTGGTGACGGTGCCCACCGGGCGGCCGCCGATGCGAACCTCCGACCCCTCGCGGGCGGATCGCTTGGCGTCGAACACGATCCCCACCCGCACCCGCGGGGCCGGCAGGTCGCGCATGCGGCGGAAGGCTTCGCTGCCGGGGAAGGTTCGCGGGCTGCCGGCTGGCGACTCGAAGTGGAAGGCCAGGCCGAGGCCGATCGCGAAGGGGTCGCTCGTGGCGACGAGCTCGTGGCCGTAGAGCGGCATGCCTGCCTCGAGCCGCAGCGTGTCGCGGGCGCCCAGGCCGCAGGCCCGCAGGCCGCGGGGCTGTCCGGCGGTGTGGATCGCCGCCCAGACCGCCGCAGCAGCCGCGGCGGGCACCACGATCTCGACGCCGTCCTCGCCGGTGTAGCCGGTGCGGCTCACGGCGGCGGGCGTGCCGGCGACGGTGGCCGTGGTGGTCGTGTAGTTCTTGAGGGCCGCGATTCGCGCGGCGTCGGCGGGGGGGCAGAGGCTGGTGACGATCTCGGTCGCCAGCGGGCCCTGCACGGCGATCATCGCCGTCTCGTGCGTGTGGTCGGCGAGCGTCACGCCCGCGGCCGGGAGCCGCGACCGCAGCCAGGCGACGACGCGGTCTCGGTTGCTGGCGTTGACGACGAGCGCATAGCGGGGCGTGCCGTCGGCGGCGTCGGCCTCGCGGGCCACGAGGGCGTCGTCGAGGATCGAGACTGTGCCCCCGGCGTCGCTGGTGACGAGCGTGTAGCGGACCCGGCCCACGTCCATGTCGGCGACCCGCCGCGTGAGCAGCCCTTCGAGCCAGTCGCGGGAGCCGGGGCCGGTGACTGTGAGCCGGCCC
>JBIJCJ010000204.1:0-6018 GCA_044344765.1 Pirellulales bacterium
CGAGACGTCGAACATCCCGGCGGCCGAGCGGGTGGCGACGTGCTCATCGACGATCGACGCGTATTGGACCGGCATCCACCAGCCGGCGAAGTCCACCATCCGGCCGCCGTGGGCCTCGTGCCATGAGCAGAGCGGGGTGCGGAGCGGCTGGTCGGGCACGGTGGGGTCCTCCTGTGACGGGGCAAAGGGCCGCATTGTAGGGCGATCTGTCTGTGGTGCTGTTGGCTCGCTCCTTCTCCGAGAGCGACAGCATCAATCTCGAACGAAAGACTTCTGCAGCCGAAGCGGTTTGGCATCTTGACGACCTTACAAAAAGCATCATGATGTCTGCGGCGGTTGGCATCCCCACCATGTGGCACGCATGCGTACGACACTGACACTTGACGACGATCTTGCCGCCGAACTCGACCGCACGGCCCGCCGGCTGGGGCGGAGTTTCAAGGACGTTGTGAACGAGACGATTCGCCGCGGGCTGTCGACGGGCGATCGGCCCGCTGCGCCGGACGCCAATGCATTCGAGGTGCGGCCGGAGGCGTGCGGCCTCTTGCCCGGCATCGACCCCCTGCGGCTCAATCAGCTCCTCGACCAGATGGAGGTGGATCGCTTCGTGGCCGGCCAGGTGCCACGGGAAGGCTCGTCGTGATCATTCCCGACGTCAATCTGCTGGTCTATGCCTACAACTCCGACGCCCCGCGGCATGACAAGGCCCGGCACTGGTGGCAGAACGCCGTCCGTGGCCATCAGCCCATCGGCCTGCCGTGGGCCGTGGCGCTGGGCTTTCTCCGCATCATGACCAGCCGTGCCGTGCTGCCCCGGCCGATGACGCCGGCCGTTGCCCTCGGCCATGTTCGTTCCTGGCTGGAGCAACCCTCCGTTCGTGTCCTCCAGCCCGGCCCCCGGCATCTCGACATTCTGACGGGCTTCATCGAGGCGGGGGCGATCGCGTCCGCCGTCATCACCGACGCGCACATCGCGGCCCTGGCCGTCGAGAACCAGGCCACCGTGCACTCCAACGACACCGACTTCGCGCGGTTTCCCGGTCTGCGTTGGATCGATCCACTCGAACTGCCGGCCTGACCGCGAAGGGTCGCCCTGTCCGGCACGATCGTGGCTTGACAGGCGGGCCGCCAGCCACGACTCTGACCCCCTCGACCGGGCGTCGTCCTGGTAGCCGAGAGGTGGCGGGTGACTGGCGAAAGGGTGTGGTGCCATGGCTGACGCATGGTTCGTGGGCAAGGGGGATGAACGGTCTGGTCCTTTTTTGTGCGGACGCGCTCCGCGAGATGGCCGCCGGCGGCCGTCTGGCGCCGGCTGACTTGGTGTGGCGCGAGGCCATGGCCGCGTGGGCTCCCGCCACGTCGATCCCGGGTCTGTTCGCGCCCTCCCGACCGTTCTTCAGTGGGCTGTCGCTGACCACCTATTCCCTGCGGCCGCTGATGCGGTGGTGGTGCGGCAAGCAGACCGCCGGCCGGCTCGAGACGTGCCCGATGGTCAGGCCTCGATCCGTTCGACGCGGCCCACGACGAGGCCGTAGCAGACGGCGCCCGCCAGGGCCGTGGCCGCGATGAACGTGATCGCCGGGGCGAAGTCGCCCCCCTTCACGAGCTGCCCGATCACGATCGGCACGCCGACGCTCGCGAGGTTGCCCACGAAGTTGAACATCCCACCGGTGAGGCCGAGCAGGCGCTCGGGCGCGATCGCCGACACGAGCGACCAGGTGATCGACGCCAGGCCGTTGCCGAAGAAGGCGAGCGACAGAAACAGGATCACGAGCGCGGGGCTCTCGACGTAGTTCGCCCCGATGATGCTCGACGAGATCAAGAGTCCCGTGATGATCGGCAGCTTGCGGGCCAGACCGAGTGACCAGCCGCCGCGGACGAGCCGGTCGGACAGCAGACCGGAACAGTTGACTCCGACGAAAGCTGCCAGAAACGGCACCGAGCCGAGCAGGCCGGCCTTGATGAAGTCCATCCCTCGAAAATCGACGAGGTAGGTCGGGAACCAGGTGAGAAAAAACCAGAGCGTGGAGGTGAGGCAGAACTGCCCGAGGTAGAGTCCCCAGAGTTTGCGGTGCGAGAGCACGGTGCCGAGGTCGGCCCAGCGAAAGCCGGCATGCGTCTTCTTCTGCTTCGCGGCCAGATCGACGAAGCCGCCACCGTCGCGAATGAGGGCGATCTCTGCGGCGTTGGCCCCGCGAAATTCCCGGGGCTCCCGATAAACGAGATACCAGATCGCGGCCCAGAGGATGCCCACGCCCCCCGTCACGAGAAACACCATCTGCCAGCCGAAGGCACTTTGCAGCGCGTAGAGCAGGGGAGAGAGAAACGCGAGGCCGACGAACTGGCCCGACGTGTAGAAACCGACGGCGGTCGCCCGCTCCCGCTCCGGGAACCAGGTCGTCACCACGCGGCTGTTGATCGGATACGAAGGCGCCTCGAGCGCCCCGACCAAGAGCCGCAGACCGATCAGCCCCGCCACGCTCCCCACGAAGCCGAGGCCCACCGTGGCGAGCGACCAGAGGGCGATGGCCACCGGATAGAGGATTCGCGGCGGGATCTTGTCGACGAGCCAGCCTCCGGGCACCTGCAGGGCCGCGTAGGTCCAGCCGAAGGCGGCGAGGATCCAGCCTTTCTGGGCGTCGTCGAAGCCGAGGTCTTTCGCGAGCTGCGGCGCCGCGACCGAGAGATTCGCCCGGTCGAGGTAGTTGATCACCACCGATACGAACAGCAGCACCGCAATCAGATACCGGGCCCGAGTCGGCTGACCGGCCGTGTCTCGCCCGCCGTCGATCACCATTCGGCAAAGCTCCCGTCGGCGTGCCGCCAGATCGGGTTTCGCCAGCGATGCCCCACGGCCGCCCGCTCCTTCACGTACTCTTCGTTCAGCTCGATGCCGAGGCCCGGGCCGGACGGGATCTTCACGAATCCGTCCGCGTAGTCGAAGACCTCGGGATTCTTGATGTAATCGAGCAGGTCGTTGCCCTGGTTGTAGTGGATGCCGAGGCTCTGTTCCTGGATGAAGGCGTTGTAGCAGCCGGCGTCGAGCTGGAGATTCACGGCCAGCGCGATCGGCCCGAGCGGGCAGTGGAGGGCGAGGGCCACGTCGTAGGCCTCGGCCATGTGGGCGATCTTCCGTGTTTCCGTGATGCCGCCGGCGTGCGAGGGGTCGGGCTGGATGATGTCGACGTAGCCCCCCTCGAGGATCTTCTTGAAGTCCCACCGGGAGCAGAGCCTTTCGCCGAGCGCGATCGGGATGTTGGCGAACGTCGCGAATTCCCGCAGGCATTCGGCATGCTCGCTGAGCACCGGCTCCTCCACGAACATGAGCCGGTAGGGCTCGAGCTCCTTGAAGAGCACCTTCGCCATCGGCTTGTGGACGCGGCCGTGGAAATCGACGCCGATCCCAAAGTGCGGCCCGACCGCCTCGCGGATCGCCGCCACGTTGGCCAGCACCTTGTCCACCTTGTCGAAGGTGTCCACGAACTGCAGCTCTTCGCTGGCGTTCATCTTGATCGCCGTGAACCCGCGGGCGGCCCGCTCCTTGGCCTGCGCGGCCGTCTCGTCGGGCCGGTCGCCGCCGATCCAGGAATAGACGCGGATCCGGTCGCGGACCTTGCCGCCGAGCAGCTCGTAGACAGGCACGCCGAGGGCCTTGCCCTTGATGTCCCAGAGGGCCTGATCGATGCCGGCCAGGGCGCTCATGTGGATCGCGCCGCCGCGATAGAAGCCGCCGCGGTAGAGAACGGTCCAGTGGTCTTCGATCTGCCGCGGGTCTTTGCCGATGAGGTAGTCGGCGAGTTCGTCGACGGCTGCCGCGACGGTGTGGGCCCGGCCCTCGACCACCGGCTCGCCCCAGCCGACGATCCCTTCGTCGGTCTCCACCTTCAGGAAGCACCAGCGTGGGGGAACGACAAAGGTCGTGAGTTTCGTGATCTTCATGCAGGGCACTCCTTGCGCCAGGCCGTGACGAATGCGTCGGCCGCTCGCCGGACGTCGGCAGGCGTCATGCCGGGCTTGTAGAGGGCCGAGCCGAGGCCAAAGCCGGCCGCCCCGGCGGAGACGAACGCCGCCATGGTCTCGGGTGCAACGCCCCCGACCGGAACGAGCGGCACGTCCCGCGGCAGCACGGCCCGCCAGGCTTTGACCACGGCCGGCGGGAGCTGCTCGGCGGGAAAGAGCTTGAGCACGTCCGCGCCGGCGTCGAGGGCGGCAAACCCTTCCGTCGGCGTGGCGACGCCCGGCGCGCTCCACAGGCCGGCAGCCTTCGTGGCCCGGATCACGGCGGGATTCGCGTTGGGCGACACGACGAGCGTGCCGCCGGCCGCGGCGACATCGCGGACCTGCTCCACGGTGAGCACGGTGCCCGCGCCGATCCGGGCCCGGTCGCCGAATGCCTCGGCGAGCCGGCGGATGCTGGCGAGTGGTGCGGGTGAATTGAGCGGCACCTCGATCACGCGGAAGCCCGCGTCGAGGAGCGTTTCGCCGATCGCCACCGCCTCGTCGGGCCGGACGCCGCGGAGGATCGCGATCAGGGGTAGGGCGGCGAAGTGGGTATCGACGGCGCGGTGGTCAGCCATGCGTGGCACTCCCTGACGGGTCGCGAGCAGCAGACACCAGTCCCGCCCGTTCGGCAATCTCCCACAGGCCCGCCGCAGCGCTGTCGCCGAACACGCGAACCTGTGTCACACCGAAGGCGGCGAGCGCTTCCTGATACCGCCCGCAGAGCGTTTGGTCGCCGATGAGCACGAGCGGGGGCAGGGGCAGGCCGTTGTGCCCCGCGATGGCGCTCCGGATTTCTTCGCCGACCAGCACGCCCGAAAGGTAGTCGAGCGTGGCTGCCGGCGGGAGTTCGCCCGTCAGGTAGAGGCTGCGTGTCGTGAAGAGCCGGCCCGCGATCCCCTCCGGGCCGCTGTCACGGGCGACGTCCAGGCCGCGGGCGAACGCAGCCGCCTTCGCAGCGGTGTCGATCGCTTCGGCGGCAGCCTCGCGGGCCGGCTTGCCGAGCAGCGAGTGTTCCCGCAGGACGGCGAAGAGCTCGCCGGTCATGAACGTCTCGAAACTCGTGATCCGCCCGTCCCGCACCCGCACCCACTTGGAATGCGTGCCGGGGAGCACGACGAGCGACTCGGCAGCGAGCAACGGCTCCCGGGCGACCGCTCCAACGATCTGCGTCTCCTCGCCCCGGAGCACGTTCGGGAGCGGGCCGCGCTGAATCACGCCCGGCACGAGATGGATGCGGCCCGCCTCGGAGTCGAACGCGAGCAGGCCGCGGGCGATCGTGTCGGCATCGGCGGGGCAATCCACATACGGCACCTCCCGCCAACCCTGGCGGCTGCCCACCATGCCGGCCGCCAGGGCGGGGAAGTCGGACCACTGCCGCCGCCACGCTTCGGTCACGCCCCGGAAGGCCGCCGCGAAGCCCCCCGCAGGCAGATGCTGAATTCCCCAGGGCTTCGCAATCGACTCGATAACCCCGCCATCAGCGGCCACGAGATACCCGCGCAGCGACGACGTGCCCCAGTCGAGGCCGATCAAACCTGGTCGAAGCTCGTTGGCCATGGCGACACCATGCTACCGAGTGCCAGCGTTCGTTCCAGACTGCCACCGGTTTCCATCGACAGGAGCGAGGCATGACTCACGTGCGCGACGCGGTGATGTGCGTTGGCGGGGCGATCGCGTTCCTTATCGCGGGCGACTTGGACCGGGCGGCCCGCCACCTGCTCGATCGCGATCGTGAACGCCGGCACGGCGCCGGCCCGGGCGGTCGAACTGGCCGCGCAGCTGCCGCCGGGGATGAAGTTCGTGCGGGCCAACAACGCCGGCTGGGACGACGAGCACACCCATCGTGTGCTGTGGAATCTCGAGGAACTGCCGCCGGGAGAGACGGGCACGGTCGAGGTCGGCGGCGTGACCGAATACATCGTCCGCGTGGGTAACCAGGGCACGAAGCCGGCGACCAGCGGGTGCAGGTGCAGGTCGTGAATCAATACCACGCCGCTCCGATCACGAGTAATCGGCC
>JBIJCJ010000089.1:0-14286 GCA_044344765.1 Pirellulales bacterium
GGCCGGCCACCGACAGGGACTCGCACCCTGCTGGTTCAGTACACTTGCAATCGCACAGCCCCGGGCGGAAGCCCGGGGGTGACGCGGTCCACTCCGTGGGCTCATGGATCGCCTTCTCGCGTTCCCCCGACACCCACGGAGGCAACCCGTCACCCCCCGGCTCCCGCCGGGGGCTTCTGGATTCTCGTCGCGCTCGATCTCCGTTACTCATCCGCGTCAACGTCCTCGTCTTCGTACTCGTCGGTTCGCTGCTGCTGCTGCTGCCTCTCCAGCCGCGGTGGGATCACGAAGTCGTCGGTCGCGCTGCCGTCGGGTTCGGGGATGAGCTCCAGTGTCTCGATGAGGGGAATCTGGACGTCTTGCTTCTCGATCAGGGCCGTGAGCGTCTTGGGGGAGATTTTCTTGAGGTTGGGAAGCGAGAGCCGGCCTTTGCGAGTTGCGAGGGCCCGAGCTACGGCGACTGAGTCTGGACCCTTGAGGGCGGTGAGAGCGGAAAGGCGGCCGGTCCACTTCACGTTTGCCGCCAGTTCCTTGGCAGTGTCGGAGTCGAGCGTGGTCAGGCCGTCGAGGCCCAGCCCGCTTCCCGCGAACCCCACGAGCGCCTTGGCGGTGTCAGCGTCGAGCGCGGTCAGGCCGTTGAGGCCCAGCCAGTGGCCCTGAAACTCTGCAAGGGCCTTCGCGGTGGCGGCGTCGAGCGTGGTCACCCCGTCGAGGTCCAGCTTCTGGCCCTGGAACTCTGCGAGCGCCTTGGCGGTGTCGGCGTCGAGCGCGGTCACCCCGTCGAGGCCCAGCCAGTGGCCCTGGAACTCTGTGAGCGCCTTGGCGGCATCGGCGTCGAGCGTGGTCACCCCGTCGAGGCCCAGCCATTGGCCCTTGAACTCTGCGAGCGCCTTGGCGGCATCGGCGTCGAGCTTCGTCAGGCCGGTGAGGCCCAGCCCGCTGCCCGCGAACTCCGCGAGCGCTTTGACAGTGTCGGAGTCGAGCGTGGCCAGGCCGTTGAGATGCAGGGATGTGCCCTTGAACGCCGCGAGCGCCTTGGCAGTGGCGGCGTCGAGCGTGGTCAGGCCGCCGAGATGCAGGAATTTGCCCTTGAACTCTGCCACCAAATTCCGTGCCTGCTCAGGCATCAGGCTCTCGATCCTGCTGGTGGCGTTCAATGTCCCTTCGGCGCGGGCTTCGCGGGGCGGTGCGACGGCCGTGACGAGCACCGCCATGAGCAGGCTGGCCATCATCGCTGCGTCAGGCGAGAGGATCACCGGCCTGAGCCAGCCGACGACCGCGGGCAGGCGGTCAGAGAGCCAAGGCGTGAGCGGGGGCATGATGGAAGGGCCCTTCTCGGTTGGGGGAGGCGTGCGGCGAGCGGGCGTGGGTGACCCCGAACCGTGCCCAAGCAAGTGTCAACTATTGGGTGCTCGGCAGGAGTACTTGCGGAAACGGTCGGGGTCGCTTCACGCCGCGGATGGAACATTCTCGCGCACGGCACGCGGGTGCCGGGCCGCCACACGCAGCAGGCTCAGGGCAGGACCATCCGGCAGCGATTTCCCAGCTTCCCAGTCTTGCAGTGTTTCCAGAGCGACCCCGAAGGCATGGGCGAAATCGACGGCCGTCAAGCCCACGAACCGCCGAATGGCGGCAACGTCGGAGCCCGACGCGACCCGTCCCTCTGCCACTCGCTGACGGACGTGCGCCGAAATCGAACGCTCAAAGTCCGACGCCGAAAGCTCCGGGATGTCGTCACGCATCGGAACGCTCCTGGAGATATTGACCGTACAAGAAGACCTCGCGCCGGGTCGCGACCGGAACGGCGATCTCTGACCGTCGACGGGATCCTCGTCGCGACCAATTTCCGTTCCGCCAACCGGGCTCCAATTCGACGCTGCGAGCGGATTCAATGCAGCCCACAATTACTACCGCCGCAATTACTGCTCCTTCTGCCGTTCCTCCAGCCTCGAAGGGATCACAAAGTCCTCGGTCACGCTGCCGTCGGGTTCCTGGATGAGTTCCAGCGTCTCGATGACAGGAATCTGGACGTCTTCCTTGGCGATCAGGGCGGAGAGTGTCTTGGGAGAGATTTTCTTGAGGTTGGGGAGCCAGAGCGGACCTTTGCGAGTCGCGAGGGCTTGGGCGATGGCGACGGAGTCCGGGGATTCGAAGGCGGTGAGTTGGGGAAGCCGTCCGTCCCATTTCTTGCTGGCCGCGAGCGCCGCGGCAGCGTCGGCGTCGAGCGTGGCCAGGCCGTTGACGTACACCAATTGGCCCTTGAACTTCGCGAGCGCCTCGGCAGCGTCGGAGTCGAGCGTGGTCAGGCCGTTGAGGATCAGCCATGGGCCCTTGAACTCCGCGAGCGCCTTGGCAGTGTCGCTTTCGAGTGCGGTCAGGCCGTTGAGGCGCAGCTGTTGGCCCTTGAAATCCGAGAGTGCCTTGGCGATGGCGGCGTCGAGCGTGGTCAGGCCGTTGAGGTCCAGACACGCCCCCTTGAACTCCGAGAGCGCTTTCGCGGTGGCAACGTCGAGCGTGGTCAGGCCGTTGAGGTCCAGCAATTGGCACTTGAACTCCGCGAGCACCTTGGCGGTGTCGGCGTCAAGCGTGGTCAGGCCCTGGAGTCCCAGCCCTCCGCCCTTGAACTCCGCGACCAATTTTCGCGCCTGCGCCGGCGTCAGGCTCTCGATCTTGCTCGTGTCCTTCGGCAACTCATCGGCCATGGCAGCGAGTGAGCCACCCAGCAGGCAGGCGAACGCGACGAAAAGGCGGGCGAGAAACTGCATGGCGAACCCCGTAACAGCAGGTGGGAAAGCGGGCACGAGGTGGAACAGCGGCACAACCGCCGATCTTACCAGTCGTCCCAATGCCGCTTCAAACGCCGTCAACCGTATCGGCGGCGGCTCGCGCCAGAGCGTGCGACTGCCGACGGTTCGTGGACGATCAGTGCATCGATCTCGTGGGGCGGCAGGCGGTCAGAGACCGCCGCTCCAGAGGGCAAGGAGCGCCGCTAAAGACGGGGCGCCGCCAGGCGGTGCCCGATCACCCGCAGCACGTCGGGCGTGCCGTCCATGCGGCCCGCCAGGGCGGCGAGTGCCGGGGCGAACCGGCCCGCCTCGTCCACGAACGAGCGGACGCGGTCGCGGCTCACCTCCTCCAGGAGCGCGAAGGCTCCACAGCCCATGGCGGAGAGAAAATGGCTGTTCATCAACTGCTCCGCGTGGGCCCGCTCCGGCAGGAGGAGCATCGGCTTGCCGAGGTGCAGGGCCTCGCCGATGAGCTGGTTGCCGGCGGCGGCGACGACGGCCCGACAGCCGGCCAGGTCGTCCGCGAACCGCCGCTCGTCGACCGCGTGAAACGAAACGTTGCCCACGTGCTCACGGTGGCCGAGGCCATACACCCGCACCGGCAGGCCACAATCGGCGAGGGCCTCGATCGCCGAGAACGGCGTGTGCCGCCGCAGATAACTGACCACGAACCCGTCGTCGCGGGGTGTGGCCGCGAGGATCTCGCGGCGGAGCAGCGGGCCGACCTGCACCACGTGCTCCCAGCCGCGCCGCAGCGGCGGCCGGAAGAAGGCGGAGACCACCGTGTCGGCCGCCTCGGCCACGTAGAGCCAGACGGTGCGGCTCATGAACCAGGCGTTCCACTGCAGCGTCCACGGGAGGGCGTCGAGGTCGTAGGCGAGCAGGAAATGCTGGTGATCCACGCTCACCACCGGGATCCCCATTCGGCCCGCGGCCCGGGGCAGCGCGGGCTCGAAGTCGACGACCGCCAGCTCCGCCCCGAAGGCGTCGAGCTCGCCGAGCATCCGCTCGACGAGCGGCCCGAGCTGGCGGGCCTGGTAGTCGAGCCCCGCGGCGATCGACCGCATGACGTCGAGCCGACCGGCCGTGTACTGAAACACGATGCCGGGAATCTCCACGACCCGCACCCGCGGATGGCCGGTCGCGAACCGCCGCGACAGCATCTCGAAGGCGTCGGCCGACGTGGAGACCAGCAGGTCGTGATCGCCTTCCAGCTGCTCGATGAGCGTGGCGATGCGGGTGGCGTGGCCGCGTCCCTCACCGCACAGGCTGATGGCGATCTTCGACATGGCTGGCGCCCGCAGGGGTCGCAGACTGTTGTAGCACGCCGGCGGGCAGTAGGCTGGCGTTCCCACGCAGCGTGTCGCGGCGTGCTGCATCGACCGGTGAGTCGCGACATGAAGCACCGCCCCGCTCTCCTCATCCATGGCTCAGGCCGTCCGTGGCCGACGTGTCCGGCACCGATGGTGCTGCCGGTGCTGCTCGCTG
The DNA here is from genome assembly GCA_044344765.1 of Pirellulales bacterium. Taxonomy (GTDB): domain Bacteria; phylum Planctomycetota; class Planctomycetia; order Pirellulales; family UBA1268; genus QWPN01. The sequence goes on from JBIJCJ010000089.1 coordinate 4,275, forward strand.
CCGCGCTCGTCGGCATGGCGGGTCGGCCGGGCGGCTGCGCGGAGGATGACGTGGCGCTCGTCGCCCGGGTCGGCGGGCAGGCGATCGGTCGAGCGCGGTTCGATGCGCAGTCGCGGCGGATGAAGGGAGTCGCCCTGGCCGAAGGCCCGCAGCGCCTGCAGGCGGAAGCGGCGCTCCTCGAGCGGCTCGTCGACGAAGTCTTGCTCGGGCAGGCCGCCGCCAGGGATGGCGTGGAGGCCGATCCCGCGGCGGTCGATGCAGAGATCGAACGGCTGCGCGGCCAGGTTGCCGGCCGCGGCGGAGCGTTTCGCGACGTTTTGGCAGAAAACGGGCTCGATGAGCAGGGGCTCCGCGACCAGATCGGCAGGGACCTGGCGGTCCGCACGTTCGTCGAGCGCCGCGTGTCGAAACGGGCCGTCGAGGACTACTGGGAAAAAAATCGCCGCGAGCTCGACGGCACGCTCGTGCAGGTCAGCCACGTGGTGCTCCGGCCCGACCTCGGCCGCGGGGAGGCGGCGACCCAAGAGTGCCTCGCCCGCGCCGCCGCCATCCGGAGGCAGATCCTGGAGGGGGAGCTGACCTTCGCGGCGGCCGCGCGGGCGCACTCCGCGGGCCCGAGCCGGCGGCGCGACGGCAACGTGGGCTCCATGCCGCGCCGCAGCGTGGCCCACGAGGAGTTCGCCAGGCAGGCCTTCAGCCTGGCCAAGGGCGACATCTCCCAGCCGTTCGTGACCCCCTTCGGAGTGCACATCGTGCAGGTCACCGACGTGCGGCCCGGTGAGCGGACGCTCGCCTCGCTGCGGCCGCAGATCGAGCAGCTGCTGGCCCAGCAGGTGGTGCGGGACGCGGTGGCGGAGATGCGGCGCGGCACCGTGGTCGAATATTCGCCGGGCGTGGCGCACTTCGATCCCGCGACGCCCGCCGACGGGGGCCAGCCGCGGCGGGTGGTGGTGGCCGGGCAGCCGTGAAACCCGCGTCATAACCCGGACTTTTCCGGATTGCCGCTGGCGGCAGCGATCGGTACCCTCGCCCGCCCATGAGAGTGCGAACGCTGCTGCTGGGTGCCTGCATGGTCGTCGTGCCATTGCTGGCGATGTTTTCCCATCATCTGCCGCCGAACTTCGCCGCCAAGGCGCGGCAGGCGCTGTGGGATCCGCTCGCCGCACGGGCCGGATGGCAGACCGCCCCGGCGCCGCATGCTTCGCCCACCGCCCCGGCGAAGCCGATGGACGCGCCGCCGGTCGCGGCCCGCGCCGTTCCCGAGCCACCGCCCCCCCGGGCAGTGGCGGCCGTGATGCCGGCGCCCGCGTTCGCCACTGCCGACACGTTCGACCGGCGCGGCCTCGAAGGCCGTCTGGTGCAGCTCGGCGCGACGTCGATCAGCTGCCAGCCGCTGCCGGGTGGTTCCGGAACCATGGCCAGTTGTCGGCTGGCCGTCGATCCCGCCGGCGAACTGCAGCGTGTCTTCCAGTCGGCAGGCCCGGATGCCGCGGCGGCGCTCGGGCGACTGGTGGCGGAGGTCGAGGCCTGGAAGCAGCGCACGGCGTCGCGTGCGTCGGCCGCGGCCACAGCGACAAAACTTTTGCCGCCCCCGAGCCGGTGACAACCCAAAGTCCATGCGGTCTCAACTGAGCGTGCTCCCATGCGCCATCGCCCACGCTCCCACGGCAGCCTCGCGGCGGCCCTCGCCCGCGTGCACGGGTTCGGCGGCCCGATGGAGGCGTCCTGGTGGGCCGGCGTGGCGCCGCTGCGGCCTCGCAGGCGCGGCGGCCTGGCAGACATCGAAGAGCGGCCGGCCGCGGCGGTCCGAGAGCCGGCCGGAAAGCACCGCCGGTCGGAGGAGCTTGCCCGGCTCGAGGCGGCGCTTTTCCTGGCCCGTGAGCCGCTCACCCCACGCCGGCTCGCGAAGCTCGCCCGCCTCGACGACGGCACCCGGGCCCGATCGCTGATCAAGGAGCTCCGGCTGCTCCAGGATGCCGCCGGGTCGGCGTTCCGCGTCGAGCAGATCGCCGGCGGTTTTCAGATGCTCACCCGGGCCCCGTTCGGGCCCTGGGTGCGCCGGCTGCAGGACGCCAACCCGGGCCCCCGGCTGTCCCCCGCCGCCCTGGAAACGCTCGCCATCGTCGCCTACCGGCAGCCGACCACCCGGGCTGAAATCGAGGCCATCCGGGGCGTGGGGAGCGAGGAGATGCTCCGGCAGCTTCTGGAGCGGGATTTCGTGGCCATCGGCGGGCGGGCCGAGGATCTGGGCCGACCGAATGTCTACGTCACCACGCGGCGGTTTCTGGCCGCCTTCGGGCTGTCCCGGCTGGAGGACCTGCCGGCACTCGCCGAACTTCCCGGGGCCCTGCCGCGGCCGGACGGCGACGGACCGGCGGATGCCGCCGACTGAATCACGAACCGGACGCTTGCAGCCTGCCCCGACCGCCGCCACACTTTCCCCCGTCGTCAACGTGGCGTCCGCCTGACGACGGCCGGCGAAAAGTTTTTTTCCGGTGGCCGATTGGACGATGTTCCCTCGATCGGGTACAGATTTTGGCCGAGGTTCCAGCAGCCAGAGACTTCAGGAGGTTTTTGCCGTGACGATCGTTGCGAGTGGCAGAGGACAGGACGACGTGTTGACCGCCGACGTTTTCTCCTGGAGTGAGATGCCGGAACTTCTCGCCGCCGAGGATCTCTTCGAAGCCTCCGCCGGCGTGCATCCCGGCCGGGAACTCGTCGCCCGCGGCGACGAAGACGACGATGACTTCGACGACGAAGAGGAAGAGGACGGCGACGAAGAGGAAGACGACGACTTCGAGGACGAAGACGAGGAGGATGAAGAGGACGGCGACGACGAGGAGTGGGAGGAGGTCGACGACGAGGAGGATGAAGAGGAGGACGAGGACGAGGAAGAGGAGGATGGCGACGAGGAGGAGGAAGACGAGGACTGGGAAGACGACGACGAGGATTGGGAAGACGAGGACGAGGAAGAGGAAGAAGACGATGACGACGACTGACAACGTCGTCTGAGCGGCGCCCGCCGCAGCACGAAACACCACGGCCGCGAGGGGATCCCTTCGCGGCCGTTTTCGTTTCCTGGCTGCGGGCCTACGGCGCCGTGAGCGTCATCTGGGTGAACCGGCCGCGCCGCTCGATATCGACCACGACCTGCGGCCCGGCCGCTTTCAGCCGCGCCACCATGTCGGCCTGATTGGCTACCGCCCCGCCGTCGATGGCCAGGATGCGGTCTCCGGGCAGCAGACCTGCGGCGGCGGGCGAGCCCGGCGCGACCCGCACGACGACCGGCGCCGCCGGTTCACACGCATCCTCCCGCGTGCCGATGCCCCAGCGGCCGCGGGCCGCCCCTCCGGCGTCGTGAATCACCGCCTCGAGCCGCCGCTTCGTGGCGTTCGACTCCATGCGCGACTCGGGGCGAAAGGTTCGCCGCGGCCCCGGATCATCGGCGATCGCCCGCACGAACCCGAGCGTCAGCCGGACCACCGGCGGAATGCCGTCGAGATTGACCAGGTGGGCATCGTCCGACGGCCGGTGGTACTGGTCGTGGAGCCCGGTGTGAAACATGACGGTCGGGATCTTCGCCGCGATGAAGGGATAGTGGTCGGAGTCGTCCTCGATGTCCCAGTCGAACGCCAGCTCCAGTCCGGCGGCGTTTTCGGGGGCGTTGTTGGCGAGCACGACCGCGGACCGCAGGCCCGGCGCGGTCCGCGTGCCATACACCTCCAGGCGGCTGCCCCGCAGACGACCGATCATGTCGAGGTTCACGGAGAACACGACCGCCTTGCCCGCCACCGCCGCCGGCCGCACCCGCAGGAAGTGGTGCGAGCCGAGGAGCCCCTTCTCCTCGCCGTCCCAGAAGGCGAACAGGATCGGCCGCCGCGGCCGGGCGGGCAGCCGCTGGACCGCCTCCATCAGTTCGAGCAGTCCGGCCACGCCCGAGGCGTTGTCGTCGGCGCCGTTGTGGACGAAGCCGAAGGGGCCGTAGCTGTTGCCGGCGTTGCCGTAGCCCACGTGGTCGTAGTGGGCGCCCACGACCACCAGCTCGTCGGCCACCGTCGGGTCGCTGCCCGGCTGGAGGGCGAGGATGTTCCGCATCGTGCCGAAGGCCTGGTAGCAGGAGCCGCCGTCGCCGGCCGGCTCCAGCCCGCCGCCGGCGTTTGCCCGGAGCCGGTCGATCTCGGCGACGATGTAGGCTCCGGCGGCGCGGCCGCCGCGGCTGCCCCCCTCGCGGCCCTCGAAGGCGTCGTCGGCGAGCGTTGCCACGTGACGGCCGGCATCCTCGGCACGGATGCTCGCGTGGGCCGCGGACAGCAGTTCGGCCGCGGCCGCGGGTTCGCGCGGGGCGGTCAGGGCGAACACGGCGAGCATGGCGAAGAGGACCGCGACGGCACGCATGAAAACTCCTCCTTGCGGGACGGCAGTCCGCGGTCCAGAATAGAAGGCAAGAACGGGCCGCGAGTCCATGGTGATTTCGCGGCTTCGGAGAGGTGGCAGAGCGGTCGAATGCGCGTCTTTGCTAAAGACGTGTCCGGTCAAAAGCTGGACCGCGGGTTCGAATCCCGCCCTCTCCGTTTGGTGAAGAACGTCGACGCGAACATGCCTTGTTTGCAAGGCTCATTGCACAGCGAGTCATTTTTGACCTCCTGAAAAAAGAAAACGCCCGCCGGTGGGTCCCCGTCCTCGGCTCGCTACGCTCGACTCGGTCAGGCTCCTACCGGTGATTGACAGAAGAGCCGGCACACCAACGGGGGCGTAGAGGGGTTGGCTACTTCGTCACGGTCGTTTCGCACGCCGCAGCCCGCTCCCTGATCAAGACTGCAAGATCGTCCACGATCCCGCGATCCAGCTTGAGTGACGCGAACTCGGCCACTACGGACTCGATCTTCACCGCGACGAGTTCAGCAATCTTCCGGACCCTCTGCCGAACAAACGGCCGCGTCATGCCGGCATCGTGGGCGAACGTATCCCAGCCCCTTGCGTCGAGTTCGCCAAGTGTTGCCCGCTTACCGATCTTCATGGCAAAGAACTTCGAAAGGTCCCGATAGTAGGCGGTGCAGAGGAGATCGTAGAGCGGTGCGAGCCGGGGAGAACCGCTTCGGTAGAGAATCGAAAAGTTCTTCCCGTGGGCGTCGGCATTACCGACGATCACGTTGAAGATGGCGGCATCGAGAAGCGCGATACCATCCAATGCCGGCGCTGTGGAGCACGCCCGCAGAAGGTGGAAGCAGTCCACGAAAGCGGGGCCTCCGTCGCAGGCGTACTTCTTCTCCGGTGGCCTTCCAAGTGCCTGGCAGAAATCCTCTTGGTGGATTCTGTGCACGCGGCCGTCGGCACCGAGAAGGCGGTCAAACCGCTCGATCAGAAGAAACTTCCTGTCACTGACGGTACGCGGCTCAACGTGAGCGACATTCAGTCCAACTGCCCGCGCGAGCCGCATGACGAATGCTTCGTTCTCGGTCGTGCCATTGAACCGTTCGATGGGGGGTTTGAGGATGTGTGTGGTGGGTTGCCCAGGTGCCGGCAGTGCAACCGCGTTGTCCACGAGAACCACAGGTACCTTCGGTTGCGCACCGGCCAACGAGAGCCGCAATCCTTCTTCGCCAGTGAGAAAGGGGCGACGCGGGAGGTCGTCCAACACCTCGAGCAACGCCGCATCATCAAGCCGCGTCGGCAGTTGCTGGGAGGGCACAACGGACGACGGAGTTCCAGGCGGGAGCAGTTCGACCGCCCCGGCGACTTCGCCGCCTAACCGATCGAGAAGTGCGAAGTCATTCGCCACGGATACGCCGAGCAACTGGGCGACTGCCTCTCGTTGGCTCTCCTCGGGAAGCAGGCCGGCGAAAAAAGGCCGGCACTCCCTTTTTGTAAAGGCTTTCTCCCTCTTTGGCAGCGAAGCCGACAGCGGAGGCGTGTCGGGGTCTGCAAGCCATGCCGGGCCATAAACGAAACTGAGCTCACCATGCTGGTTCTCGGTCAGCTGGCCGACGATTCGTTTGTCCCACCAGACGTCAAGAACGCGTTTCACGGCCTACGCCCCCCCAGCGGGTCGAGAGGCGGGGTGATCGCGACGGAGCATCCGAGTGCAAACAAGACCTGAAGCGTTTTGCCGAGTTGCACGGTAGGCTTCCCGCCCTCCAGCTCAACGATGAACCGCAGGCCGACGCCGGCGGCACCCGCGAGCTCGTCCTGTCGCATTCGGCACGCCTTGCGGGCCGAACGCACGATACGGCCAACATCTTCCGGATTGAGAGAGCGGACTGGCATTTCTTTACCGCACGGGAAATATTCGAGGTCTGCAAATCCATTATCGACAGAAATATCCCGAGCGGGAAATATGCGCAGTGTTTTCGACCCAAAATCCCGCAAGAATCCCGATCGGGAAAGATGTTCTGGGGTCTATTTTTCTTGAATGAATAACGCTTTTTCATCCAAGTGTGCGAGTTCCCGGCGTGCCGAGGAACGTCCGTGAGGCGGCGGCCGCCTGCTCCGCGGGCGGCCTGTCGATCGCCAGCCCCATGGTGCCCCTGTCCGTGCCGCCGAGAACGACGTCCGCGCGATCAGGCGCCAGCGGCAAACGGCCCGGCGAACGCCGCCCCGGCGTCGGCGGGGACTCCGGCCGTGGGGCACAGGACGGCGTTCATGGGGCGCAGGAAGGTAGGAATCGCATGCCGGCTTCCTGTTCACTCTCGGCTGCCACGCGTCGCGGGCGGTGACGGCTTCCGCAGCTGCCGCTGCTCTCTCCGCTGCTCTCTCCGCTGCTCTCTCCGCTGCTTGTCTTGGCGGTTCTCGAACTCCGACGGAAGCACGAAATCCTCGGTCGCGCTGCCGTCCGGCTCGGGAATGAGCTCGAGCGTCTCGATGAGCGGGATCGTGACGTCTTCCTTGGCAAGCAACGCCGTGAGCGTCTTGGGAGAGATGTTCTTCAGGCTGGGGAGCGACAGCGGCCCCTTGACCGTGGCGAGGATCGTCGCAATTTGCTCCGCTTCGCGCGTGTCGAGCGCCGCGACGCCGGCAAGCGTGATGCCGGGGCCGGCCACGAGGCCCGGCAGTGGCTCCTGGCCGCTACAGTGATGGACGAGCCTGGCGACTTCGGGAGTCAGCGGCACGTCGCGGCCGATCGCGGGCAGCAGGCCGTCGAGCCCCAGGCCCCGCCCCTGGAACGCCGCGAGCTCCCTGCAGACTTCCGGCGGGAAGGCGGTTACGCCATTGAGCCTCAGCGTGCCGCCGGCGAAGGTCGCAAGGGTGCGGGCGGCCTCGGGATCGAGCCTCGTCAGGCCGCTGAGGTTGAGCGCCGCGCTCCTCGATCCGGCGACCGCCCGCAGCGCGTCGGCTGAGATCGCCTTGAGCGCGGGCAACGCGAGCGGCCGGGTGATCGTGGCGAGGATCGTCGCCGACTCCACCCCGCCGGGCGCGTCGAACGTTGTGATGCCCGGCAGCACGATGCCGGAGCGCCGCGCACACGTGCATGCCAGCCGGGCCGTTTCCGGCGTCAGCGGAAGATCGCCGCCCAGCTTCGACATCGCGGCGGCCATGATCAGCCCTTCGCCGGCGTAGGCGGCCAGTGCCGCCGCCGCCTGCGGAGAGAGCGTGTGCAGCCGGTTGAGGCTCAGCCCGTTCCCCTTGAAGGCGGCCAGCGGCGCCGCGGACTCGGCCGGGAGCGACTGCAGGCCGTTGAGCGACAGGCTTGGGCCCCGGAACGCAGCCAATGCCCGGGCGACATCCGGCGGGATTTCGGTCAGGCCGTCGAGCGTCAGCCATGCGCACCGCGCTTCCGCGAGCTGCTCGGCCACCGCCGGCGACAAACTGGTCAGACCGGCAAGCCCCAGGTTGCCTCCCGCGAAGGACGCCACCGCCCGCGCCGTCTCCGGCGTCAGCTCGGCGAGCCCGCTGAGAACCAGCCGGTCGCGGCCGACCTCCGCGAGCGCCGCGGCGGCCTCCGGGGACAGTGTGGCGAGATGCGGGAGAGTGCCATCCCAGGCCGGGCTGCGGGCGAGCGACCGTGCGACATCGACCGGGAGCGTGGTCAGGCCGTGCAGGACGAGCGACTCACCCTGAAAACCGGCGATCGCCGCGGCCGCCTCCGGCGAGAGCGTCGTCAGGCCGAGAAGCTGCAGTCGCTTCGACGGGCGACCGGCCAGCGCCCTGGCGGCTTCCGGCGAGAGCGTCGTCAGGCCGTCGAGCTTCAGGTTTTCCCCCGCGAACTTGGCCAGCGCGACGGCGGCCTCGGGTGTGAGCGTGGTGAGGCCGTCGAGCCACAGTTCATTGCCCTGAAAGGCCGCGAGCGCCGCAGCCGCCTCCGGCGTGAGCGTGGTCAGGCCTTTGAGGGAGAGCGCTGAACCCTTGAACTCGGCGAGCACATGCGCCGTCTCCCCGTCGAGCGTCTTCAGGCCGTTGAGCGACAGGCCGTTCCACCGCCGGCCCGACGCCACGCCCCCGAACAGCCTGAAATTGTCACGATCGGCCCGAGCCCGCGACAAGAGGGTCCGGGCCTGATCGGGCGTGAGCGATTCGATGCTGTCGGTGTTGGCGGGGAGCCGGTCAGCCGCGCGGACATCGCGTGGAGCCCACGCGGCGGCCCATGTGGCGACGGCGAGGATGCACGTCCCGGCGAGGGACCGACGAGCGATGGCATGCATGGCGAGACCTCCGAGCGATTCAAGCGAGAACGGGCACGGATCAGGGTTGCAGGCGACGACTCCAGTCGCATCGGTGCTGCCCGCTGCCTGATGGTGGGCACGCGATGGAGGTGCGTTGCCAAACGGCGGGGCTACCGCCGCTGCTGCTCTTTCTGTCGGCGTTCGAACTCCGGCGGGACCACGAAGTCGTCGGTTCCGCTGCCATCGGGTTCTGGAATGAACTCGAGCGTCTCGATGAGCGGAATCTGGACGTCTTCCTTGGCAATCAACGCCGCGAGCGTCTTGGGAGAGAGTTTCTCGAGGTTCGGCAGGGCAAGCCTGCCCTTCGTCTTGGCCAACGCCTTGGCGACCTCGACCGATTCGGGGGCCGTGAAGCCGGTGATGCCGTCGAGCAGCAGCTCCAGCCCCGGCCTTTCGGCCAATAGTTTCGCGGCCTCGAGGGAGAGCGATCCCATGCGACCGAACCAGGCACCATGGATGTTTCGTTGCAGAAGCAGGAGAACGGTTCCGTCGGAAAGCGGCTCGCGCACGTCGAGCGCCACACTGTCCTTCTTCATCTTCGCGATCTCGCGGGCGACGGCGGCGTCGAGCGTCGTCAGGCCCAGATCAAGCCTTTGGCCGGAGAACTCGGCCAGCGCCTGGGCGGTGGCCGGGGTGAGCGAAGTGAGGCCCCGCAGCTCCAGAAAGAGGCCCTTGTGCTTCACCAGTTCCTTGGCGGCCGCTTCGTCAAGATCGGTCAGGCCGTTGAGGCATAGTTTCAGCTGCACGGATGCCGCCAGCGTGCGGGCGACGTCCGACGAAATCGCCGTCAGGCCATTGAGGCTCAGGGTCCCGACCGTGAGCCCTGCGAGCGACTGGGCGGCTTCGGGCGACAATGTCTTCAGGCCGTTGAGCCTGAGGCTCGAGACCTTGCTCCCCGCGAGCGCCCGGGCGGCTTCCGGCGACAACGTTTTCAGGCCGTCGAAGCTCAGGTCGAGGGGGCGGCCCGCTGCGGCGATCACGGCGGCCGTCTCCGGCGGGAGCTCGGCCAGGCCGTTGAGATGCAGTCTGCAATTCGGCTGTCCACCGCTTCCCTGCCCCCCTGCCGACGGCCCGGTGCGCCGGCCGGTCGCAGTCAGTTCCTTCGCGGTATCCGGCGCGAGTGTCTTCAGGCCGTCGAGACTGAGGATGCAGCCGCTGCTCGTGAGCATCCTGGCCGCTCCGGCGTCGAGCGACGTCAGGCCGTTGAGCGACAACAGGCCGGCCCGCGAGGAGACCAAGGCCTGCGCGGTGGCGGCGTCGATGGAAGTCAGGCCATCGAGATGGAGACGCATTCCCGGCTGAGCCGCAAGCGCCTTCGCGGTGTCTCGATCGATCGCGGTCAGGCCGTTCAGCGA
>JBIJCJ010000263.1:0-3943 GCA_044344765.1 Pirellulales bacterium
TAGGGGAGGGCTGGCAGAATTCCTATCGCCGCACCACTGTCGTCTTGCTTGGCGGGACTCCGTACGCCGGTAATGCACTGCCGCAGGACGTGGCTCAACGAGCTCGCAAAGAGCCCGTCGGAGTGAACTCCAAAGCAGAGCAAACCGCACGGACAACCTTTGGTCCGCGGCTTGAAAGATCATGAAAACAGGCCCAAGGTTTACCTCGGCGGTGCGGGCAAACCTGGTCCGCTGTCAAGAGACGGGAAGTTGCAGCCTTCCTCTCCTGACGGCTCTCATGGAATCCAGCATCCGCTTTCGCGAATCGCGTCGTACATCGCATCAGGTGCAAGGTCTGCACCGTTCGGCCAGCGAATCACACCGTCAGCCACAACGGCCCGCACAAAAAACAGGTCGTCACGCAGGGCTTCGAAGAGAGTGCCGTCCACGCACCGGGCTGCAAGAAAGCGGCTCAATTCAACACGCCCCGCCGTGCCATCGACGAAGCGCACGGCGAGCGTCTTGCCGGTGCCCGCGGTCACCGCCACTGCCCGCCATGAGGACCGTGCTCTCTCCAGAACATTTCGATCACGATGCCAAAAAACGTGCTGATCGACGGCATTCAGTATGTATGCGGATGCGTACGTTTGAGCGTGGCTCGCGAATCTCGCGAAACGTCATCAGCACGGCTGTCGCAATGCCCCACTTTTCCAGCGTCACCGGACCAGCCAGCGTGCCGTGAAGTCGTGTCCGATCCTCTCGGCGGCAGACAAGCGGCGCCGTTGCCGATGCGGCCACCTTATCGCCGCTGCCGGGAAGCCCGAAGCGCAAGCTGAGGGAATACGCGTCGCCTCACCGGAAACCGCACCACATTCCCTCGGCTCGCGCCTCGGGCTTCAAGGAACGGGACCTCCAAACCAGACACCAATTCCCGGGCCATCGCCCGGTTCGGTCGCGGGACGGCCGAAAGGGTCGCTGTTGGTCGCGGGCTCGCCTGCATTCATGGTCTTGTGTCCCCGTCTGCCAGGCATCTAATACGGTGCTTGCACGAGCCGCCCCCGGGCGGGTACTCCATCAATGAGTCCGGATCCGAACCCGCCACCGCCCACCATGCGCACCATCGAAATCTACGACACCACCCTCCGCGACGGCAGCCAGGGGGAAGGCGTCAACTTCTCCCTCGAGGACAAGCTGGCGATCACCCGCCGGCTCGACGAGGCGGGCGTGGACTTCATCGAAGGCGGCTATCCGCTCTCCAACCCGAAGGACGCCCAATACTTCGCCCGGGCCCGCGACCTCAAGCTCCGCCACTCGCGGGTCTGCGCCTTCGGCATGACACGCCGCCGCGGCATGGCGGCCGCGGACGACCCCGGCATGAAGGCCCTGCTCGACGCGGGCACGAGCGTGGTCACGATCGTCGGCAAGACGTCGGCCTTCCACGTCACCGAGGTGCTCGGCGTGTCGCACGCGGAAAACCTGGCGATGATCGCCGACACCGTCGGCCACCTCACGCAGGCCGGCCGCGAGGTGTTCTACGACGCCGAGCACTTCTTCGACGGCTGGAAGCTCGATGCCGAATATGCGGCCAGCACGATCGTGGCCGCCGCCCGGGCCGGCGCCACGCGGATCGTGTGCTGCGACACCAACGGCGGCACGCTGCCCGACGAGGTCGTGCGGATCCTCGCAGATGCCACCGCCGCGCTCGAGGCCGCCGGCTGCCCGCGGCCGCTGGCCATCCATTGCCACAACGACTGCGACCTCGCCGTGGCCAACTCGCTGGCTGCCGTCGCGGCCGGCGCCGTGCAGGTGCAGGGCACGATCAACGGCATCGGTGAGCGGTGCGGCAACGCCGACCTGATCTCTGTCGTCGCCAATCTCGCCCTCAAGCTCCCCGGTTACCGTGTGCTCGCTGGCGGCGCTGCGGAAGGCTCGGGCACGGCCCACCTCACGGAGCTGTCGCGGTTCGTCTACGAGACGGCCAACATGAGCTACCGCCCCGGGCAGCCGTTCGTCGGCTCGAGCGCCTTCGCCCACAAGGGCGGCATGCATGTGCACGCCGTGGCAAAGGCGACGGAGTCGTACGAGCACATCCCGCCCGAGGCCGTGGGCAACTCCCGGCGGATCCTCGTCAGCGAGCTCTCCGGCCGCTCCAACATCGCCGCGCTCGTGTCGCGGGCCGACGTCAAGGACGACCGCGGCCTGCTCGACAAGGTGCTCGCCGAGGTCTGCCGGCTGGAGAACGAGGGCTGGCAGTTCGAGGCGGCCAACGCGTCGTTCGACCTCCTCGTGGACCGCTGCGCCGGCACGTTCCGGCCGGCCTTCGAGACGATGGCCTACAACGTCGCGGTCGAGAGCCGCGCGGGGAGCGACGTCCGCACCGAAGCGACCGTGAAGGTCGTCGTCGACGGGGGGCAACGCCACGAGGTCGCCGAAGGGGACGGGCCGGTCAACGCCCTCGACGCGGCCCTGCGGAAGGCCCTCGAGCCCGCCTACCCGGCCCTGGCGCGGATGCACCTGCTCGACTACAAGGTCCGGGTGATCAACGCCCAGGAAGGGACGGCGGCCAAGGTTCGCGTGTCGATCGAGAGCACCGACGGCGAGGCCGTCTGGGGCACCGTCGGCGTCAGCGAAAACGTGATCGAGGCCTCGTGGCTGGCCCTGGCCGACTCGTTTCACTTCTTTCTCGCCCGCGGGTAGCCGGCGGAGCCGCCGGCGTGCGGACTGCGGTGGCGGGATCGGGCGGGCGTGGGCAGAATGTGGGGCCCGCAGCGAGGAGCCCCATGCCCGAACTTCCCAAGCAATACGATCACCAGGCGGCCCAGGCCCGCTGTCGCGCCCTGTGGGACGCCGACCGTTCCTGGCACGCCGACGCGGCCCGGCCGGGCGACACACGGCCCGTGTATGCGGTCGTCATCCCGCCGCCAAACGTGACCGGCGCCCTGCACCTCGGCCACGCCCTCAACAACACCCTCCAGGACATCCTCGTTCGCTCCCGCCGGATGCAGGGCTTCCTCACACTCTGGATGCCGGGCACCGACCATGCCGGCATCGCCACGCAGGCCGTCGTCGAGCGCCGGCTGCTGGAGGAGGAGAAGCTCTCCCGTCACGACCTCGGCCGCGACGCGCTCGTGGCCCGGATCTGGGCCTGGAAGGAGCAGTACGAGAAGCGGATCCTCGGCCAGCTCCGCGATCTCGGGGCCAGCTGCGACTGGGATCGCACCCGGTTCACGCTCGACGACCAGTGCGCCGCCGCCGTCCGCACGGCCTTCTTCCGGCTCTTCTCCAAGGGGCTCGTCCGCCGCGGCAAGCGGCTCGTCAACTGGGACACCTTCCTGCAGACCGCCGTCAGCGACGACGAGGTGTTTCACGAGCAGGTGAAGGGCCACTTCTGGCACATCCGCTACGACGTCATCGACCCGCAGGCCGGCGAGCCGGCGAGCGTGACCGTGGCCACCACCCGGCCTGAGACGCTCCTCGGCGACACGGCCGTGGCCGTCCATCCCGACCCCGCCGCCGCGCTCGCCGCCGCCGAGGCCGCCCTGCGGGCGAAGCGGGCCGAGGTCTCCGCCAAGGAGCAGCCTGCCCTCGACGCCCAGCTCGAGGAGCTCGCCGCCCGCCGTCGCGATCTGCTGCCGACGCTCGTCACGCTCGCCGCCATGGCCCGCGCCGGTCGGCAGGTGCGGCTGCCGCTGCTCGGCCGTGCGATTCCGCTCGTGGCCGACGAGTGGGCCAAGCCCGAGCTGGGCTCGGGCTGCGTCAAGATCACGCCCGCTCACGATCCCAACGACTACGACGTCGGCCGGCGGTGCAGCCTGCCGATGGTCAACATCCTCAACCCCGACGGCACGCTCAACGCCGCGGCCGGGCCGTACGCCGGGCTCACGATCCCCAAGGCGCGGACCAAGGTGGTGGCCGATCTGGAGGCCGCCGGCCAGCTCGTGCAGGTCGAGGATCGGCTCATCGA
>JBIJCJ010000100.1:0-13060 GCA_044344765.1 Pirellulales bacterium
CGCCGCGGCGCCCGACGTGCCATCGTGGAGGTCGCGGATCAGTGCCGGGGCCTGCCGGGGCAGCATGTCGAGCAGGGCCGAGAAAAAGGTCGGGCTCCAGACCGAAACGAGGGCCAGATCCCGCGTGCCGAGCAGGTGGAGCAGCGTGGCGTGGCGGAACCGCTCCACGTCGAGCTGGCGTGCCAGGGCGGGCGGCGCGGCCAGCACCGCGTTGGCCAGCCAGCGCTCCGCGAGCCCCAGGTAGGCGGTGTCATCCTCGAAGCCGATCGGCAGCCCGGCGGACGTCCGCCGCGGTGGGCCGAGCGCCGGCGAGATCGACCAGTAGGCCCGGCCGGCGCGGACGGCGGGCCGCTCCCGATAGAGGTTGCCGATCCATGCGGCCACCGCCCGCTGGAACTCGCGGCGCAGGGACGGCGTGCTGGGGATCAGCTTCTCGCCCCGCGTGCTGCCGCTCGTCGGCTGCAGGCAGAGCACCGACTCGGCGGTGAGCACGGCCCGTGCGCCGCCGGCAATCCTGTCCACCGCCGCCGCGAGCCCCGCCGCGGAGCCGAGCGGCACCCGTGCGCCGTATTCTCGGGAGCAGCGGATGGTGTCGAAGCCGTGCCGCCTTCCGAACTCGGTATCGCGATTCCGCGACAGGTTCTCGCGCAGCACCGACCATTGCGTCTCGGCGACGGACTGCGTCGCCGCCAGGAACCGCCTCCATTCCGGCCTGCAGCGGGCCATCCATGCCGTGTTGACGGCCCAGGCGAATCGGTTCAAGACGGCACCGTCGCCGCGGCCGCATGAATGATCCGCCAGGCGGCGGGCGTGAAATTGTCGCGGTCGAGCGGGGCCAGGCAGCAGAGCTCGTCGCCCCGGGCGTGGCCCGGATTGGCATGCACGAAAAACCGCACGTGCGGGTCGTCCAGCCGCGCCGTATCGATCGGCGCCACGTCGGGCCGCAGCCGGCAACCGTCCTCCCGCGCGACGACGATCCGCCGCCCGGGATCGTACCGCGTGCCGAACCGCGCCCGGCCGAGGGCGTCGAGGATGGCACCGGTCTCCGCGGCCGCCGTCTGGCCGGCACGCGGGTGGTATGCCCGAAAAAACATCGGCAGGTAGCGGTAGGTCTTGTAGCCCTTCGATATCAGGAACCAGTACAGTCGCCGCCCGGCATGCGCGTCTGCCAGCCGCAGCGCGAGCACCCCCCAGAGGCCGGCCAGGGCCGTCGAACGTCGGTAAGCCGCAGCCACCACGGTGTCTCCGGAAAAAAGCGCCAGGCATGCGGGATGCCCGGCGACCGGCAGCAGGGTCTGCGTCGAAAAGCCGACCAGTTCGCCATTCGCCCGGCGGAGGGTGATCACCCATTCCTTTTCCGCCAGGTCGCGGTCGAACTCCGCCGGCTCCAGGCCCACATAGTGCGCGTCCATCAGACGCCACAGCTGGCGGCGATCGGCCGCCGTCAGGTCGGCAACCGTCTCGATGGCTCCCGAGCAAGACCGGGCAGTTTCGCTCGCCATACTAAAGGCAGCCTGCTTCGACATGGATGGCACGGTCCGTGTTCCATTCCCGGAGCACGGCGTCATTCCAACGTACCAGGTACATGCCGGTCTCGTACGTGCCGCCGATGCCCGAGGGAAACGCGGCCGCCAGCGGACAGCGGGCGTCGAACCCGAGCAGCGCCAGGGTCGCGGTTCCGGCATGCGCCCGCGCGGCGGCGGCCACCAGGGAGCGGGCCACATCAGCGCGGTCGTCCGCGACGACGAACAGGCTCCCGAAGGCACACCGCAGCGGCGTGCCGGGGCGTGGCAGCCGTGGCAGTCCCCGCCATGCGGCGGCGACGTCGAGGACGGGCCGCAGCCAGCGGAGCCGCCAGGGATACCGCTCGACGACGATCTGCCTGAACGCCGTCTGGTCCCAGAGCGCGAACGTGCCGACGATCCGACCGGCCCGCATGGCCAGATGGATGTCTTCGACCCGCAGTCCGCGGAACGTGCCGCCGGGCTCGAAATCACTCTCGTGGACGGCGGCGAAGAGATCACGACGCGGGCCGACCGTGTTCAGGAACCGGACGATGTCGGGAAGATCGTCTCCCCGCGCCGGCCGCACGTCGCAGCCGCCGTCGAGGCCACGACAACGGGCCAGCGGCAGGGCGCGGGTCAGCCAGGTGGCCAGGCGGTGATAGACAGGCAGGCCGGCCCGGCCGCCGAGCAGGGTGCGGGCCGCGGTCTCGTTGCCGCTGGCCAACGAGGTGAAGGAGGCGACCGCTCGGCCGTCGCGGTCGAGCTCACGCAGAAAGCGGAAGCCGCGGGCCACGAGACCGCCGCCGCGGTGGTCGCGGTCGAGCCGCAGGCTGCCCAGATAGGCGATCGGCAGCACGCGGCCGCCGTGGTGCCGGTCGCGAATCGACCGCGTCCCGACGCCGACGACCATTCCCGACGAGAGCTCACGGCAGATGATCGTTTGCCGGAAGCCGCCCTCGACCGCGGCGGCCGCGGCGAAACTGGGTTCCCGGCGGAACCCGAGCTCCACCGATCCTGGCAACGGATTACGGGCCAGGAGCTGCCGCACGGCGGCGTCGTCCGCGGGCCCGGCGAGTTCAAACCGATACCGTGACATGCCCCGCGCTCGCCGACTCCAGGAGTGTGCCCGTCCAGTCCTCGTCCCCCAGCGGCAGGCCGTCCCGCCCCTCGGTGTCCCAGTGATGCATGGCGTTGATCATCCAGTAATTCAGCCACATCGCCGGATCCCGGTAGTTGACCCGATGCATGGACCGCCGGGCGATGCTCGACCAGGAATAAAACTCCCGTCGTGCCCGGCCGCACGCCCGCTGCAGCTCTTCCGCCGCCATCCGGGCCGGCCGAAAGGGAACCATGCCGTAGCGGTAGCGGTCGTCGAGCCACCACGGGTCGTGGAGCATCCGCCCCTCGGCCCGGAGCCGCTCGTAGAGGGGCGTGCCGGGAAACGGCGTGATGTGGTTGAAGGCCGCGATGAACATCCCCTCGTCCTGCGCGAAACGGACAGCGGTGGCGAAGGTGTCGGGCGTGTCGGAGTCGTACCCGAACACGAACGTCCCGTAGACGCGGAGCCCGTGCCGTCGCAGGTTGGCCATGGCGGCCCGCGGCCCGCCGCGCATCAGGTTGAAGCCCTTGTTCATCTCGCGGAGTGACTCGGGGACCAGCGATTCCAGGCCGATCAACACGCCCTGGCAGCCGCTCCGCCGCATCAGGTCGAGCGCCTCGTCGTCGAACGCCACGTTGATCGCCGACTGGCTGACCCAGCGGATCCGCAGCGGGATCAGGGCCCGCATCAGCTCCTTGGCGTCGTCGAGCGACGACGTCAGGTTGTCGTCGATGAAGAACACCAGCTCCCGGCCCGTGCAGGTGCGGCGCACCTCGTCCACCACGCGATCGACCGACCGATGGGTGTGCGTCGCCGCGTAGTACGACTGGATGGCGCAGAAATCGCAGCGAAACCGGCAGCCGCGGGAGAACTCGATCAGCCGCAGCGGCAGGTAGCGCTTGCCGCGGAAGATGGTCCGGTCGGGACAGGCCGCCGCCAGCCGCGGCCTGTCCTGCGATCGATAGACGGCCCGCGGCCGGCCATGCCGATGGTCGTCGATGACCTCCGCGAGCACGCCCTCCGCCTCGCCGATGACGATCGATTCGCAGTGCGCGACCACCTCGTCGGGACAGAGCGTGGCGTGGAAGCCGCCCATCACGACGGCCACGCCCCGGCGACGGTATTCACTGGCGATCTGATACGCCCGTTTCGCCGTGTAGGTCTCGACGCTGATCAGCACGAGATCGGTGGGCTCGTCGAACGGGATCGGCTCCATCCGATCGTCGTGAAAGCGGCGGTCGACGTCGGCGGGCAGCAGCGCCGCCAGCACGGCCGCCGGCAGAGGCTCCATCTGCCAGCTTCTCATGTAGCCGCGCATGCCGCGGAACCGGCCCACGCAGGGGTGCACGATGGTGACGCGAAAGCCGCGGCGCGGACCGGCGGCAGGCCGGGACGGGAGACTCACGAAGCCACCTCGAGCGGCGCCGCATCGGCCCGGCGGCCGGCCGCGGCCGAGAGGGGATTCATCCACATGTCGCACGAATAAAAGCGGTGCAGATTGTGGGCGTAATGGCGGTAGCCGATGTTGGTCGTCACCGCGACGTGCCACGGTGCCGCGGTCCGCCGCAGCCGGGCGGCCATGCTCGACCAGCTGTAGGCGTGCTTCCAGGCCGATTCGGTTCCGCGGACCAGTTGCTCGACCGTCATTCGGGCCGGCTGAAACACGGCATGCTGCCCGTCGTACAGTTCCCAGTCGCGGGTCAGGATCCGGTTTTCGGCCTCGAGCCGCCGGTAGAGTGCCGTGCCCGGGAAGGGCGTGAGGATGGCGAACCGCGGCAGATCGATGCCGGCATCGACCGCGAAGCGTGCCGTCTTCAGGAAGACGTCGGGCGTGTCGTCGTCCATGCCGAAGACGAAGCAGCCCTGCAGGGCGATCCGCCGTTCGTGCAGCCGCTCCACCAGTCGCTGATAGGTTTCCGGTGCATTGAAGGCCTTCGAGCTGGATTGCAGGTTCGTGGCCGAGATCGACTCCAGCCCCATGAGCAGGCCGCGACAGCCGCTCCGCGCGGCGAGGTCGAGCAGTGGCAGGTCGTCGCAGAGGAGCGTCGTCGCCAGCCCGTACCATTGCAGCCGCAGGGGAATCAGGGCCGTGAACAGCTCGGCGGCGTAGTCCTTGTGCGCGATCAGGTTGAGATCGACGAAGATCGCATGCCGGGCCCGCTGCCGGCGGATGTCGGCGACCACATCCCCGACGGGGCGATGCAACGGCTTCCGGCCCCAGGCCGAGGGGACCACGCAGAAGTCGCAGTTGTGGACGCACCCGCGGGTCGCCTCGAACACGTTCGAGGTCAGGTAGCGGGACGCGGGGAGCACGGACCGGTCGGGAAGCGGGCGGCGGGCGAGGTCGAGTCGCGGATCCTGCACGTACCGCGGCTGCAACTCGCCGCGCACGAAGTCGCGGAGCAGCCGCGGCCATTCGTCTTCGGCGTAGCCGACGACGATGCTGTCGGCATGGGGCTGGGCGTCGTCGGGCACGAGCGTCACGTGCGGCCCGCCGAGCACCACGCGGACGCCGCGGCGGCGGAAGTCAGCCGCGAGCGCGTAGGCCCGGGGCGCCGTTCCCGTGATCACCGTCATGCCCACGAGATCCGCGTCGATCCCGGTGTCGACGTCGGCGATGCCCTCGTCGATGCAGACGACTTCGGCGTCGAGCTCGGGGGGCACCAAGGCCGCCAGCGTCGGCAGCGTCAGCGGCTTGTAACGCAGCGACTTGCCGAAGATGCCGCCCCGGTGCCGATAGAGCGGCCCCTTGGGCGACACCAGCGCGATGCGGAGGCGGCGATCGATCATGTTTCGTCCATTCCGGGGGGGATGTCCCTTCGGCTGCGCTGGTGCCAGCGGCGAAGTATACCGGCGACCAGAAGGCGAAAGTCCCAGCGGTCGCTGGCATAGTGGTCCGCGGCCCACAGCGGCACGATCGTTCCCGGAAAGCCGAGGGCGTCCTCGAGCAGCATCACCCCGTCGTTCGGCCCTTGGGCTGCGAACCGGGCGTGCCAGGACCGCGCGTACGGGCTGGTCACGTGCCGGCGGAGCGGGAACCCGATCACGTGAATCACCTCCAGGTGGCCGGGAATCCCGGGGTCGAAGGCGAGACTCCCCGCGGCGCCGCGGGCGAGCTGCGTGAAGCACCGGTAGTCGCGGCCGCGGCAGAGAAACACGAGGCGATTCAGCCAGTCGACGATCCGCCGCTCCCGCACCCAGTTGACCAATGGCGAACCAGCCAGAATGCCGCCCACGCTCAGCCACAGCGACACGGCACGCAAGGCGTCGGGATCGTCGCGCAGCACGCACTTGATCTCCGCCCCGCCGCGGCTCAGGGACACCACGAGACATTCGCCGCCGGCGTGCTCGCGCAACGCGCGGCGGACGATGGCCGTGTTTTGTTCGAGCGTGCCGGCACTCCGGGTGGGAATCCGCCGGACGCGGATGCCGAGCGCGTCCAATTCGCCGATCAGCGACTCGCCGCCGGCCCCCGTCTGCGGATACTCCTCGTAGAACGCGCCGGGAACCACGAGGACGGTCAGGCTGCCCGCCGCCGCCCGGATGGCCTCGGGCGACGGCCCGGCGGCAGCGGCGGCGAAGAACGCCTCGATCCCCGGTCCGTGGGAGGGAGCGGCCAGCAGCCAGGCGTAGGCCGCCGCGGTGGCCCGATCGACGCCCCGGTGTCGGGCGATGCGGCGGAGCGTGTCGGCGGCCGCCGACCGCATGGGCAGGAGACGATCCCAGGCTGCCTCCTCGGCCGCCTCCTGGATCAGCCGCCACTCGTCCGCCGGGAACGACGTGCCGACCGGGGGCCGGAGGAACGCGGCGGCTGGACCGCGCGGCGTTTCACCGGCAGGCGGCCGCGTCGTGGCAGGGAAGACGGACATCGGATCGAGCCACCTTCACGGGCGGCGCAAGACGGTGGTTCAAACAGACCGCCGCCTCGCCAGCAGCAGGCCCGCGGCCGCTCCGACCAGCAGGCCGACGACGCCCAGCGCGACGGCCAGTCTCGTCGCCCACGACCGGACGGCGGCGAGCACGGCGTTTTCGAAAATGCTCGCAGACACGTGGAAACTGCCGATCAGCCATCGGCCGTCGAGCCGGACGAGCGTCGCCGTCCACTTGCTCTCGAGGTGGAGCCGGGAACCGCTCGCGAGGTCGAAATCGTCGATCAGCGTGCCGCAGGCGACGGCCGCGTCGTCTCTGTGGCGAATGGCCGCGCCATCGACGTCGAGCCTGCTCTTCACGTCGCGCACGATCCGCGATTCGCCGGTCATCATGTCGTTGAAAAACCTCCGCACCTCGTCGCGGCCGCGGGCCCGGAAGCCGTTCTGCCAGGTCGCGACGACCTCCGGGTGAACGTGGGCCAGCACCCCCTCGATGTCCCGCGCCTCGTAAGCACGGATCACGGCCTCGCGCAGGGCAAGCAGTTCACCGCGCACCGCATCCCCGCCATCCGCGGGCTCGGCGGCCGGGCAGGGCCGCGGCCCACCGGCGACCGTCGCGGCCAGCAGACAGAGCCAGAGGCCCGCCGCGGCACGCATGCGGTCAGGCCTCCGGGCCGCCGCCGGGCAGACTGCACAGGATCCGGATGTACGCGCCGATGTCACGGTCTTCGCGGATGAGGCTCTGGGGTCGAACATGGGTTCCTTTCATCCTCGGGATATCGGCCCGGAGAAACGTGCGAATCAGCCGCAGCCGCACCGCGGTTCGCACCCGATCGAGCAGCCGCCCCGCCGGCCCGCTGCGGCTGCGGCGGGCGAGCACCATGATATGGGCGATCGTCCGCCCGGGACCACGCGGCTCGAGGAACAGCACGCCCCACGTCGTCGCCCGGGCCAGCGTCGCCCGGGCCAGAATCACCGTGCCACCCCATTCGGTCACCTGGAGCCGCACCTCCGGTCCGCCCACGGCGCGGGTGAACCGGTCGGACAAGGAGCTGCCCTCGATCGCGAACCGGTACTCGGCTCGGTGCACGAACGGCGCCGGGTATTCGACGACGCCGTCGTCGAGCAGCCGGCGATCGTGGGCGATGCGGAAGTGCTGCCGGTCGACCGAGTTGATCGACACCATGTACCATGGAGCCTCCAGCTCCTCGCAGATCGTGGCACTGTGCGCGAACTCCGCGGGCTCCTCGTCCGCGAAGAACGGCAGGTCGAAGAGCGGTCGCGGCCCGAAGAAAAAGTAGACCTGGCCGTGCCGCACCCGGGTGGGATAGCGGGCCACGCGGGCGAACGCGGGCGGCTGGCCGGCGCACGGAATCTCCACGCAGCTCCCGTCGACGCCGAACCGCCAGTGATGGAAGGGGCACTGGATCGACTCCCCGACCACCTGTCCGCCTCCCAGATCGGCATGCATGTGCGGGCAGCGGGCATCGAGCACGGCCACGTCGTTCGCGGCCGTGCGAAAGGCGACCAGCCGCCGGCCGAGCAGGTTCTTGGAAACCGGCCGCGCCGCAATTTCCGCGACCGATCCGAAGCGATACCATGACGCGGGCCAGAGGGGCACGGATCCCCAGCCGCCCATGGCGAGCCGCTGGTCCGCCGCCGCATCCTCGTCAACGTTCATGCGCCGGGCTCTGCCGAAGTCGCTCACCGATGCTCGACGACACGATATACCCGATCCCGACCCGCCGCAACGCGTGCATCATCGTCGTCCAGCTGGCGCTCTTCGTCACCGTCGTGAGGGCCGCCGCCGCGGTCACGGCTGGCTGGCAGGTCGCCGCGCTGGCGGCGGCATTCGCGATCCTCGGCAATTCGATCTACGCCGTCATCCACGAGGCGGAACACGGGCTGCTCCACCCCAACCGCCGCATCAACGACTGGCTGGGAGCCGGGCTGGCCCTGCTCTTCCCCGCCCCATACCACCTGATCCGCCAGGGGCACCTCGGCCATCATCGCCGGAATCGGACCGACGACGAGGCGTTCGACTGTTACTTCGACGAAGACCGGCCGTGGCTGAAGCGGCTGATCTTCTACGGCATCATCACCGGCTGCTACTGGATCCTGGTGGCGTGCTCGAACGTCCTGGTGCTCGTGGTGCCGTTCCTGTTCACGGAGCGATGGTTCGGATTCGACCGGCCGAGCGCCGCCTTCATGGAGGCGCTCGACCCGCGACTGTTCCGCCGGATCCAGCTGGAGGCGGCGGCGGCGATCGGATTGCACATGTTCATCATCTGGTTCTTCGGCGTTTCCCCGCTCGTCTACGCGGCCGTGTACTTCGGGTTCGGGTTTTCCTGGTCGGCGATGCAATACGTGCATCACTACGGCACCCCGCGGGACGTCGTCGATGGGGCTCGCAACCTCCGCTGCCTCGCCTGGATCGACGCCGTCTGGCTGAATCACAACTGGCATCTGGTGCATCACCAGAAGCCGCACGTGCCCTGGCCATATCTGCCGGCGCTGGGGGCCCGAGCCCGCGGGCCGCGTGAGTCGCTGGTCTGGCACTATCTGCGGATGTGGCGCGGTCCCCGCCATACGAACACGCGGCTGCCCGCCCCCGGGGCCGCCGGGGACTGGCAGGCCGATGGCTGAACGGGTGCGCATCCGCGATGCCGTCGGGCAGTGGATCTTCCGGCTCGTCCACGACCGCAGCCTCGTCTACGGCTCCTGCTGGGAGGATCCCCGGGCCGATCGCGATGCGCTCCAGCTTCGCGGCCACGATCACGTGCTCGTGATCACGTCGGGCGGCTGCAACGCCCTCGACTACCTGCTCGAGGCGCCGGCGCACGTCTCCGCCGTGGACGTCAACGTCCGCCAGAACGCCCTGCTGGAACTCAAGGTGGCGGGCATCCGGGGGCTCGACTGGGAGGATTTTTTCGCCGTCTTCGGCACGGGCCGGCACCCGCACATCGACCCGCTCTATCGGGAGCGGCTGCGAGAACTGCTCCCCGACGAGCATCGGCCCTATTGGGACCGGGCCATCGGGATGTTTCGCCGTCGGCCGGGCTTCCACGGCAGCACGACCTCCGGCTGGTTCGCCCGGCTCTTCGGCCTCTACATCGACCACGTCATCGGCGCCCGCGAGCCGATCGAGCGGTTGCTGGCGGCGACGAGCATGGCCGAACAGATCGAGATTTACGAGCGGGAGCTGCGGGCCCGTTTCTGGGGGCCCGGGCTGGCCTTCCTGCTCAGTCGAGACCCGCTCCTGGCGCTGACCGGCATTCCCCCGCAGCAGCGGCGGCAGGTGCAGCGGTTCTCGCCCGACGTCCAGGACTATCTGCGGCGGCAGGCCGAACGGGTGATCTACGGCCAAGCGATCGGGGAAAACTACTTCTGGCGGCTCTACCTGACCGGTTCCTTCACACCGGACTGCTGCCCGCGATACCTGCAGCGGGAGTCCTTCGCGCGGCTGCAGGGGCTGCTCGATCGGCTCACCACGCACACGGCGACCGTCGAGCGGTTTCTGGCCGGAGCGCAGACGCCTGTCTCCCGGTTCGTGCTGCTGGACCACATGGATTGGCTGACGGGGCCCCGGGCGGCCGAACTGGCGGCGGAATGGCAGGCGATCCTGAACCGGTCGCGGCCCGATGCGCGGATCCTCTGGCGGAGCCTGGGGCTGCGGACCGATTTCGTCGACGATGTGGTGGTTCGTCATCGCGCCGGCCGTGACAGGCTCGCCGATCTGCTCGACTACGACACGGCGGCGGCCGCTCGTGTGCGTGCGGCCGAGCGGGTGACCGCCTATGGCTGCGTGGCGGTCGCCGGCTGGAAGCCGGGCATCGTGCCGCCGACGGACGGCGAGGCGGCGGCATGAATCTCCTCCGCACGTTCAGCCTGCTTTCCCAGTTCCTGGCACGGCCGATCCGCGGGACGACACATGCCGAGCGGCTGGAAAGCTTCTACGGCTATCAGGCCGGTGATTACGACGCGTTTCGGCGGTCGTTCCTCCGCGGCCGGGACGAACTGGCCGGCCGTCTGACGTTTCCCGATGGAGGCCGGTGGTGCGACCTGGGCTGCGGGACCGGCTACCTGCTCGACGCCGCCGGCCCCGCGGCCCGGAAGCTCGCCGCGATCGAACTCGTCGATCTCTGCCGGCCGCTGCTGCACGTGGCCGATGCGCGGATCGCCGCCGGGGCCTGGGCCAACGCCCGCACGGTCCGCGCCGACATCGCCCGCTGGCGATCGGACGAGCCGGTGGACGTGGTCACCTTTTCCTACGCGTTGTCGATGACGCCCCACTGGTTCGCGGCGATCGATGCGGCGCGGGAGATGCTGCGGCCGGGCGGCCAGATCGGCGTGGTCGATTTTCACGTCGTCCGCCGCCATCCGCCGGTGCCGGGGCCCGTCCGTCAGTCCTGGTTGACCCGTGCCTTCTGGCCCGCCTGGTTCGACATCGACGAAGTCCATCCGAGCCCGGATCACCTGCCGTATCTGGCTTCGCGGTTCGAGATGAGCTGGTTTCAGGAGGGCCGTTGCCGCGTGCCGGGGATGCCCTGGCTGCGGCCTCCGTTCTATTGCTTCATCGGCCGCCGCTGAGTTCCGGCGGGGCCCAGGGCCGACGGCGAGATACTACCGGGAGCATCCAATGGTTGGCACTTGATTGGGCACGGTTCGGGGTTGCCCATGCCCGCTCGCCGGCCGTTCGCTCCGGGCATCCATGCCCTCCGCTCACTCGGAGGTGTCTGCGCTCTCGCCCTCCGGGCTTCGCTGGCCACCTACGCCGGCTCCCTGGGCGCGGGCAGCCCCTCACGGACTCAGCCACCAAAACCGTCAACGACAACGTGCTCCCGGTAGTAGGATGGCACCCATGAAGCGGTTGCTCGTCTTGAACGTCGTCGGCCTCACGCCGGGGCTCCTCCCGCGGACGCCGCGGCTCGCGGCGGTCGGACGAGCCGGCTTCGCCGCCCCGCTCGGCACCGTGCTGCCGGCCGTCACCTGCTCCGCACAGGCGACGATGCTCACGGGAAAGCTGCCCCGCGACCACGGCATCGTCGGCAACGGCTGGTACTTCCGGGATCTTGCGGAGGTGTGGCTCTGGCGGCAGTCGAACGCGCTCGTCGGCTGCGAGGACGAGAAGCTCTGGCATGCCGGCCGCCGCCGGTGCGGCACGGGCTTCACCGTCGCCAACATGTTCTGGTGGTACGCCATGCACGCCGCGGTCGATTGCACGGCGACGCCGCGGCCGGTCTATCCGGCCGACGGCCGGAAGATCCCCAGCCTCTACACCGACCCGCCGGAGCTGAAGGCCGACCTGCAGGGGCGGCTGGGGAGGTTTCCGCTCTTCAACTTCTGGGGGCCGACCGCCGACATCCGCTCCTCGCGGTGGATCGCCGACGCCACCCGCCGCGTCATGGAGACCCGCCGGCCGACCGTCACGCTCTGCTACCTGCCGCACCTCGACTACGACCTGCAGCGGTTCGGGCCCGATTCGCCCGAGGCCGCCCGCGCCTGCGGCGAGATCGACGCCGTGGCCGGCGGCCTCGCCGAGTGGGCCGCGAACGCGGGGCACACGGTCGCCGTCGTGAGCGAATACGGGATCACGCGGGCGACGGTGGGCGTCGATATCAACCGCGGCCTGCGGCGGGCCGGCCTGCTCCGCGTGCAGGAGGTCGACCTCGGCTGGGAGCTGCTCGACTGTGGCGCGAGCGCCGCCTTCGCCGTCGCCGATCACCAGATCGCGCACGTCTACGTGAAGCACCCCGCGCGGATCCCCGAGGTGAAGGCGGTCCTCGCAGCGGTCGACGGCGTGGCCGAAGTGCTCGACCGCGACGGCCAGGCCGCCCACGGCCTCGACCATCCGCGGGCGGGCGAACTCGTCGCCGTGGCTGCCCCCGACCGCTGGTTCACCTATTACTACTGGCTCGACGACGAGAAGATGCCCGACTTCGCCCGCACCGTCGACATCCACCGCAAACCCGGCTACGACCCGGTCGAGCTGTTCGTCGATCCCGCGCTCGCGCTGCCGAAGCTGCGGATCGCCTGGACGCTCGCAAAAAAATCTCTCGGTTTCCGCTATCTCATGCAGGTGATCGGCACCGACTCCGCAATTGTCCGCGGTTCGCACGGGCGGCTCCCGGGCCGCGATGCCGACGGCCCGGTGTTTCTCTGCACGGACCCCGCGGTGCACCGCGACCGCCTCGCGATGACCGACGTCCGCGACCTGCTCATCGAGATCGTCGCTTCCGGGTGAGCCGCGTCCGATCATCGTGGACGCCGTTGTTGTAATGCCCGGTCGCCGTTGTCCACGCGTCACCCCCTCGCTGCCGCGAGGGGCTTTTGGTACGCGGTCGCGCGGTTTTCCGGTCAACCCGGTCCTCCTGAAGCCCCCGGCGGGAGCCGGGGGGTGACGCGTCCGATCATCGTGGCCGCCGTTGTTGCAAGGCGCGGTTGCCGTAAGCCACGCGTCACCCCCTCGCTGCCGCGAGGGGCTGTGCGATTGCAAGTGTACTGAACCAGCAGGGTGCGAGTCCCTGTCGGTGGCCGGCCTGGCTGCCGTAACCGAGCGAAACTGCGTCCCCGCGAGGGGAGGTGGA
>JBIJCJ010000264.1:0-3921 GCA_044344765.1 Pirellulales bacterium
TCACCGGCCGGTTTCCCGACACCCGGCTGCGGCGTTTGCGGCGGCACGAGTGGCTGCGGCGGGCCGTGGCGGAGACGCACCTCTCCGCCGCCGATCTCGTGTGGCCGCTGTTCGTGCACGATCACCTCGAGCCGGCGGCCGTGCCGAGCATGCCGGGCGTGGAGCGGCTCTCGATCGAGGGCGTGGTGCGGGCGGCGGCCGAGGCTGCGCGGCTCGGCATCCCGGCGATCGCGGTGTTTCCGGTGACGGAGCCGACCCTCAAGACCGACGACGGCCGGCTGGCGATCGATCCCGAGAACCTCGTCTGCCGCACGGTGCATGCGGTCAGGCGGGAGCTCGCCGACGCGGTCGGCATCATCTGCGACGTGGCCCTCGACCCCTACACGACCCACGGCCACGACGGCCTGCTCCGCGACGGCCAGATCCTCAACGACGAGACCGTCGAGCTGCTCGTCCGGCAGGCGGTGGTGCTCGCCGCGGCGGGCTGCCACGTCGTCGCGCCGTCCGACATGATGGACGGCCGCGTGGGGGCGATCCGCGAGCATCTCGATGCCGCGGGCCACGAGGACGTGTGCATCCTCTCCTACGCGGCGAAGTATGCGTCGGCCTTCTACGGCCCGTTTCGCGACGCCGTGGGCAGCCGGAAGGCGCTGGGCGCGGGCGACAAGAAGACCTACCAGATGGATCCGGCCAACGCCGCGGAGGCGCTCCGCGAGGTGGCCCTCGATCTCGCCGAGGGGGCCGACATGGTGATGGTCAAGCCCGCCGGCACGGCGCTCGACATCGTGCACCGCGTGAAGGCGTCGTTCGGCGTGCCGACGTTCGCCTACCAGGTGAGCGGCGAGTACGCGATGATCAAGGCGGCCGCGGCCAACGGCTGGCTCGACGGCTCCGCCGCGGCGCTGGAGAGCGTGCTGGTGATGAAGCGGGCGGGGGCCGACGGGATCCTCACCTACTTCGCCCCGGAGATCGCCCGGGCCCTCGAGCGCGGTCAGGTGACCGGGCATCGGGCGTGACGAGGTTTCCGGAAGCCCCCGGCGGGAGCCGGGGGGTGACGCGTTCCATCACGATGGACGCGTGCGTTGCACGCGGGCGAATCACGTGTCCGCCGTATCAGCCGTTCTTCGGGCGGAAGGCGACGAGCCGCTCGGGGTTGGTCTCCAGCCGGGGCGGATGGTCCGCGCCGGTGTGGATCAAATCCACGCAATACGGGATCGCGGGGAAGATCGCGTCGAGGCACTCGCGGATGCTCTTCGGCCGGCCCGGCAGGTTGACGACCAATGCCCGGCCGCACACGCCGGCCGTCTGCCGGGAGAGGATCGCCGTCGGCACATATTGCAGCGACACCTGCCGCATCCGCTCGCCGAACCCGGGCAGCATCTTCGTGCACACCTTCTCCGTCGCCTCGGGGGTCACGTCGCGGGGCGCCGGACCGGTGCCGCCGGTCGTGACCACGAGACAGCAGCCGGCCGCGGCCAGGTCGCGGATCGCCGCGGCGATCGTGTCGAGCTCGTCGGGCACGATCTGCTCGCGGGCCTCCCACGGCGAGGCCAGGACCTCGGCGAGGTAGCCGCGGATCGCGGGGCCACCCTCGTCGGCGTATTCACCGCGGCTCGCCCGGTCGGAGACGGTGAGGATGCCGATGATGGCCGGTGGATGCGACATGGGGCAGGGCCGATCCGCCATCAGCCGTGGCCGCGGCTGCCGGCGAGCCACTCGTCGGCCCAGGTGCGGACGCCGTCCACGCCCTTGCGGTGGCAGAAGTCGCCGAGCGTCTCGTGCGCCTGCCGCTCCGCCTTGTAGCAGGCGAGCACGGCCGTGATCTCCCGCGACAGCTCCTCGAAGGGCACCACGTCCTTGTACTGCACGTTGAGCCGGTCGCCGAGCAGCCGGCCGCCGAGGAAGATCGTGTATTTGCCGAGCGTGCGGCCGACGATCCCGATGTCGGAGTTGTAGGGCCGGGCGCAGGCGTTGGGGCAGCCGGTCATCCGGAGCGTGAAGGCGTCGCTCGCCAGGCCGAGCTTCGCCACCTCGGGCTCGAGCGCGTCGATCAGCCCGGGCAGCACCCGCTCGCTCTCGGCCACCGCGAGGCCGCAGGTGGGCAGGGCGACGCAGGCCATGCTCCAGCGGCGGATGGTCGAGATCTCCTCGGAGGTCTTCACGCCGTGATCGTGGAGGATCTTCGCGATCCGATCGCGGTCGCCCGCCGCGAGATCGGTGAACAGCAGGCTCTGGTGCGAGGTGATCCGCACGCCCGGCGCGATGTCGCGGAGGATCCGCCGGAGGGCCGTCTTCAGGCGGAAGTCGCCGCTGTCGTGCACGCGGCCGTTCTCCACGTTGAAGCCGTAGAAGAACTTCCCGTCCCCCTGCTCGTGCCAGCCGATGTGGTCGTCGAAGCCGTGGACGTCGGCCGGATGGCAGGGGGCGAGCGGCTTTCCGAAATACTCCTCGACCTTCGCCCGGAAGGCGTCGAGGCCCATGGTGTGGATCGTGTACTTGAGCCGGGCGACCTTGCGGTCGGAGCGGTTGCCGAAGTCGCGCTGCACCTTCACGATCGCCTCGGCGATGGCGAGCACGTCCTCGGGCGGCACGAAGCCGAGCCGCTTGGCGAGGGCCGGGAACGTCTTTGCGGCGCTCGGCGTCACGCCCATGCCCCCGCCGGCGAGCACGTTGTAGCCGAGGATTTTTCCATGCTCGTGGACGACGATGAAGCCGAGGTCGTTGGCGTAGACGTCGGTGCAGTTGTCCTCGGGGAGGGCGAAGGCGGTCTTGAACTTCCGCGGCAGGTAGGTCGGGCCGTAGATCGGCTCGACCGCCGCCTCCTTGGCGGTGCCGGCGGCGAGCGTCTTCTCGCCCGTGTCGGGATCGGTGAGCCAGATCTCGTAGTAGGCCCGCGTCCGCGGCGCGAGGTGCTTCGCCAGCTCGTCGACCTTGGCCTGCATCTGCTCGCGGACGGGATTGCCGTGGAGCGGCGCGGGGCAGCACATGATGTTGCGCTCGACGTCGCCGCAGGCGGCGAGCGTGGTCATCTGGTTGTGGTGCACCCGCTGCATGAACGACTTCAGGTCTCCCTTGACGACGCCGTGGTGCTGGATCGCCTGCCGGGTCGTGAGCCGGATCGTGCCGTTGCCGAGCTCGTCCCCCATGTCGATGGCGGCGAGCAGCTGGGCCGCGGTGAGCTTGCCGCCGGGCACGCAGGTGCGGATCATGAACGAGACCTGCCGCTCGCTCTTCTTGCCGTCGACGGCCTTGCGGGTTTCGCGGTCGTCCTGCTGGTAGGTGCCGTGATTCTTGAGCAGCTGGATCGAGGGCTTGCCGAAGCCGGGGGCCCCGTCGGCGAGCTCCCGGGCGATGTCGCCGCGGAGGTAGTTGCTGGCGGTCTTGGCGACCTCGACGGCCGAGGGCTTCGGGGCGGAACCGGCGGTGGTTTCGTCGGACATGGCGTGCGGCTTTTTCGCGGGAAAACGGGAGTCAGTCGGCGTCAAGGATAGTGGATCGGCGGGTGGCGGGCGATACGGGTCATTGGACCCGCACCCGCCCCGTAGTGGAGAAAGAACCCATGGGACGAAGCGTCGTACGTGCCGGGGCCGCCCGCTGCCCGCGCTGCAGCCAGCCGCCGCGGTGGTGCGTCTGCGACGCGTTCCCGCCCGTGCAGACGCGGCTGGCAGTGCACGTGCTCATCCATCGACACGAGCAGCAAAAGCCGTCGAGCACCGGCAGCCTCATCGCCCGGGTCGTCTGCGGCGCCGCCTGCCACGTCTACCACAAAGTGAGCCGCCACATTCCGGGCTCCGGGCTCCCGGCCGACGCCGTCGATCCCGGCCGCGAGCTCTGGATTCTCCACCCGTGCGGTGAACCCTTGCCCGCGGTGCCAGCGGGGGCCGACGACTCGGGCAGTGCCCGCATCCAGATCCTGCTGCT
>JBIJCJ010000091.1:0-14177 GCA_044344765.1 Pirellulales bacterium
CAGAGACGATCGATCCGCGATCATGGCGGGAACTCCTCGGGAATGAAGGTCGGTTACCGTACGAGACTGTAGCACAGCGACCGGGCGGGGGTGGAACGACGGAAAACCGGCCCGCTCACCGCCGCAGGCACTCCGGAAACACGCCGGCGATGGGCCGCCACTCAGCCCAGTCGGCACGCCACACCAGTTCTCTGCCGGTCGGCAGCCCGGAGTCGAGCCAGGCCTGCAAGGCATCGGCCGACATCGGCTCCGAGGCCGTGCCTCCCGGCACCGCGATGCACCAGGCAAGATCGGGCCGCTCGGCGATCGCCGGATGGCGGCGCGGCTCCTCGACGACAAGCTCGATCTCCTCCTCGACGGGTTCGCCCCGGGCGGGCCTCTCCGGCGCCGCAGGCGCTCCGCGGGCGGGCTCGGCAGCGAGGTTCAGGAGCCGCACCCGCGGCAGCCGCGCGGCGACGGCGGCGTCGAGAGACACGACCGTCGCCTCCGGCAGCGTGCTCTCCGCGAGAACGGACGCCGGCGTTGCGGCGGAGGCCAGCGGGATGCGAAACCGGTCCCCACAGGTGGGGCACACGCCTTTCTTGCCCGCCAGGTGATCCTTCACCTTGACGCGGTGCCCCCGAGGACAAAACGAGACGATGCCCATGAATGGTGTTCTCGGAGACGACGCGCTCCCGGCCTGCGGCTGCCCGCACCCGGAATCTCGATCATCCCGCCGACCGCCACCGCTCCGCAAGTGGCGGGCCGAACCTTGTATCCCTGGGCAGCGGGCCGTAGTCTCGCAGTCCGCCCAACGGCAAATGGCCCGCCGGCGACGCCCCTCGGAGAGCATGCAGGCCATGGCGCGACGCGACGACCGCCCGGATCCGGAACAGCAAGGCCAGGAAGAGGACCGTGGACCACTGGAAATCGCCCTGGTCGGCGACCTCACCGAGAGCGAGAGCGACCTCACGGACCGGCTGCTCGGGGTCGCACCAGGCGGCGAATGCACGATCTATTTCGACTCCCCCGGCGGCAGCCCCTACTGCGCGATGTCGCTGGTGTCGCTGCTGCGGATTCGCGACGTGCGGGCCACGGCCGTCGTCACCGGAGAGTGCTCGTCGGCCGCCCTCTGGCCGTTCGCGGCCTGCCGGCGGCGGCTGGTCACGCCCTACAGCGTGTTCCTCTTTCATCCGATGAAGTGGCAGAGCGAGGAGCACATCGGCATCAAGGAAGCGGCCGAGTGGTCGCGGCACTTCGCGGACCTCGAGCGTGACATGGACGTGCTGCTCACGCAGCTCTTCGGCCGCGCGGCCGAGCTCATCGAGCGGTGGATCGCCACGCACCGCTACGTGACCGGCAAGGAGATGGCGGAGGCCGGCCTGGCCGAACTGATCCCGCTCCAGCCGCTTCGCGACCTGCTCCCGCCGCGGTGACCCTGGCGCGGTCTCTGACCGCCGTGTCGTTCGCCGCCGCGTTCTACCCGCGATACTCGCCGTGGCAGGCGTCGCACGACTTCTTGAGCGTGCCCACGGCGGTGCGGGCGCCGTCGTAATCCTTCTTCAGGGCGGCGTCGCGGGCGGCCACGCCCGCGTCGCGCATCGCCGCCGCGTAGCCGCGGTAGTTACCGTCGTCGTGAAACTCGAAGTCTCGCTGCTGGATCGCCGCACCGATCGCGGCCACCATTTCGGCCTCGTGGACGACCCGCTCGATCAGCCGCACGAAGTCGCCCTTGGAGGCCACGGCCGCGGCCAGGGCCGCGTCGGCCGACTCCAGCCGTGCCATCAGCGCCGGACGGGCCGCGACCTGACTCCACTGAAAGTCCTCGTCGCGGTCCGGCTTGCCCTGCGGCGTGCCGCCGTCGAGCATCGCCTCCAGGTCGGCCAGCCGGGCCTTCGACTCGGCGAACGACTGGTCCGTGCCCGCCTTACAGTTGAACCCAACGCGGGCGAAGAGATCACGGGCCGTGGCGGCATCCTTCTTCCAGCGAATGTCCTGGTCGTAGGCGGCGATCACGCCGAAGGCCAGCGCCAATGAACTGAACGCCGCGCGGGCCTTGTCATAGCCCCCACCCTTGAAGTCCGTGGGGCGTGCGGCGGCCGCGGCGACGACGGCCCGCATATCCTTGATCTCGTCGGTGAGCGTCTCTTCCGACACGAGCGCCGACCACTTCAAGCCCGCGCCGCCACCTCCGGCCGGCGTGCCCGCCGCCGCCCCCGGGCCCCCCGAGGGCGTGCCGGCACCGCGCGGAGCAGCTGCGAAGTCGGGCCTTGGGCCCTGGAGACCGGCGAAGGCATCCTCGAGAAACGTGCCGGATACCGCCGCCGCATCCCAGGCCGGCGGAGGCGCCGCCCGCCGCACGGGCTTTGACCGCGGTGTCTGGGCGTCCGCCGCGGCGACCGTCAGGGCCACGACCGCGACCACCAGTCCGCGGACGAGAGCGGCGACGGAGCGGGCAGAAAGTGGGGCAGTGTGCATGACGACATCGTACCCGAAATCCGCCTTCAGAATCGTCTTGACCGGCGGGGCGATGCCCGTCACCTTCCCGCCCCGGTCGAGCCGAACCGACGCTCTGCCGCGCCCCCGTTCAGGAGTCCCGTTCAGATGGCCACGAACACCCACCCCCTCCGGTTTCCCGCACGTGCCACGTCGTCCCTGTGGGCCGCGAGCCTGCTGGCTGGGCTGGGAGTCACCGCCCTCGTACTCCAGCCAGGCTGCTCGGGATCCGGCGGATCGACGGCCAAGGCCGAGCCGGCCAAGGCCACGGTCGTCTCCTTCCTGGAGGCGATCAAGCGGGGCGACGATGGCGCTGCCCGCGGCCTGCTCACCAAGGTCGCCCGCCTCAAGACCGAAGAACTGGGGATTTCGGTGGCCCCGCCGGTCGCCGACACGGCCACCTACTCGGTTCGTGAAGCCGAAGTCGTCGGCGATTCCGACGACCTCGTGCATGTCGGCACGACATGGACCGACGTCGATGGCGAAGGCTTCAAGACCACGGAAAACGTCGTCTGGGTGGTGAGGCTCGACCCCGAGGGCTGGCGGGTCGTCGGGATGGCGATGCGGGTGTTCGAGGACATGGCCCCCCTCCTGCTGAACTTCGAGGACCCCGAAGACATGCTCGCCAAGCAGGAGATGGTGGCCAAGGAAATCCAGAGACGCTCCCAGCAGGCGGAGAAGGAAGCGAGCGCCAGGACGGCGCGGGGCGGCACCCAGCCCGCAAAAGTCCAATAACCGGCCAGAAGAGCCGGAAAAAGCCGTTATTCTCAACCCAAAACCCCCATCTTCATTGACTCCCGGGGTTTTGCTGCTAGCCTAACCGCCGAGTCTTCCCAGGCGGCAAAAGGCCTGCAATCCACGCATCTTCACACGAAGTGACGTGGCTTTGCAGATCTTGGAAGCCCGGGGCGACCCGGAAGATCCAACCAGAGGCTTGCTGCGGTCCGGTGGCCGTCCCGGATCGGGTTTGAATTCGTGACGGCTTCGAAGGACGCACTCCGCGTTCGGTTTCCCCAAGTGGAGGTCTGTGATGAAGCGGTTCCTCGGTTTTACTGTTGCGATGTTCTTCGCCCTCGTCGCCATCGCCCTCGTCGGCGGTGACTCGGGCGCGGTGGCTGGCCACGGCTGCCACGGCGGCCGTCGGTGCCACGGTGGCCTGCTCGCCCGTCACAAGGCCAAGAAGTGCCACGGCGGCCTGCTCGCCCGTCACAAGGCCAAGAAGTGCCACGGCGCCGCTGCCGCTCCCGCCGAAGAGTGCGGCGCGTGCGGTGAGGCTGCCGCTGATTGCGGTTCGTGCGGCGACGCCGGGGCCGTCGAAGGCGGCTGCTCGAGCTGCGGCGAAGGCGCTGCCGTCGAGGGTGG
Source organism: Pirellulales bacterium (assembly GCA_044344765.1). Classification (GTDB taxonomy): domain Bacteria; phylum Planctomycetota; class Planctomycetia; order Pirellulales; family UBA1268; genus QWPN01. The sequence goes on from JBIJCJ010000091.1 coordinate 3,838, forward strand.
CTGCGTCGGCGGTGCCTGCGGTGGCGCGGGCGTGATCTCCGAGGGCGTGCCGACCGAGGCTGCCCCGGCTGCTCCCGCCGCCCCGGCCGCCCCGGCCGCCCCGGCCGCCCCGGCCGCCCCGGCCGCCCCGGCTGCTCCGGCGAAGACCTGATTTCGGACTCACCACTTCTTTCTGACCCGCTCCGGCGGCGGCGAGATGAGTGAGCGACTGAAACACGGCCGGGCCTTCCTTCGGGAAGGCCCGGCTTTTTTCATGGGCGTAACTCGCCAATCTCGCGAAACGCCGTCAGTACGGCTGCCGTGATGCTCCACTTTTCCAGCGTTACCGGACCGGCCAGCATGCTGTGAAGTCGTGTCCAATTCTCTCGGCGTTCGAGAAGCGGCGCCGTTGCCGATGCGGCCACCCAGCGCCGCTGCCGGGAAGCCCGAAGCGCAAGCTGAGGGAATACGCGTCGCTTCACCGGACACCGCACCACATTCCCTCGGCTCGCGCCTCGGGCTTCACGGCACCGACACACCACACCATCCAAGCCGGAAACCAATTGCCGGGCACATAAGGCAGTCTGGCGAAACTGGGGCGTGAGATTTGCGAGTTACGCCCTTTTTCATGGCCCGGCCGGTGGCGGTGGCGGTGCGGGGGTGACTTCGGGCGGCGGCACGAGACGCCGCAACAGTCGGCCGCGGCGGGGCGGGGCCTGATCCGGATTGGCGGCTTCGGCCGCCCGACGTTCGGCCCGACGCTTGGCGACCTCGTCGAGCACGCCGCCGACGAGATCGACGATCGCCGCGGCGGTCGGATCGCCGGCTGAGACTCCAGTGCCCGATGCCGCGGGAGCCGGCGCCGGCGCGTCAGGCTTCCACCCGGGCGCGGGAGGAGAACCGCCGTTTGCCCCAACAGGTGGCACCGGAGCCGGGGCCGGCGGCGGAGCGCCGTTGCGAATCCGATCCAGCAGATCGGCGACGACGTCACCGGCCGCGGCCTTGATCGAACCGTCAAAGTTCACCTTCGGCTGCCCCAGCACACCCCCGATGCCGACTGACACGCTCTTGCCGGCGAGGGCCGCGAGCAACGGCCGGTCCGGGGGCAGGTCGGCCGGAATCGGCAGGGCGAGCTTCAGATCGAGCGATTTGTCCTCGATGCCCACCGAGCCGCTGGAGTGGACGTCGAGTCGCTGGCCGGGCTTGGCGAGCGGCAATCCGAACTCCAGCCCTTCATGCCACACGCGGCCATCCGCCACGCGAAACGCCACGTGCGACTCGTCGGCGATGCGAATCGCCGGTGGCGCCGGCAGTTGGATGGGCAGTGATTCAATCAGCCGGGTCACGAGTGGCCCCGGGCCGAGCACCACCTCGTGCATCGCGAGCACGCCGGCGATGGTGCCGGCGGCGGGCTGACCGACGGGCAGCCGGGCGCCGTCGAGCCGCAGCGAGAATCGCCCGCTCGTGCGCGTGGCGTCGGCGAGCACCGGGGCGATGTAGGCCAGCACCCCCTGGGCCACGCCCGGCTCCATGCGGGCATCCGCGAGCAATTGGACAGGCTCGATCACCCATTCGCTCCACGCCCCGTCCGCGGCCGGCCCGAGAGCGGCCCTGACGTTGATCGGGTCGCTGACCCACGGCTCCTGCGTCCAGGGGCCGTCGATGCGGACGATTGCGTCGGCCACTTCGAGCCGCAGCCGCACGGGGCTGCGTCGGGCACGCGGAGCCGCCGAACTGGGAGCGTCGGCCGCCGCCGGCACGAACAGCCCCTGGAAGTTCGACCTGCGATTCGCGTCATAGACCACGTCCGCCTCCAGGCCCTCGATCCGCAGCCGGCCGACGTCCCCCGCCGAGAGCAGGATCTGGGCCAGGCCGTGGCTCACCTCGATCCGCCGAATGCGGACCGGCGGCTCACCCCCGGCCCGCGGCACCACCGTGATGTTTTCGAGGACCAGCGGCCCCGTCCATCCGAGGCGGACCGTGCCGATCCGCACCTCGCCCTGGAGCTCGGGCACCGCGCCCGCGATCAGCCCGGAGATACGGGCCGGACTCGAGAGCAGCCAGGGTACCGCGGCCGCGCCGAGCACGACGGCGATGGCGACCGTGGCCAGCAGCATGCGGACCTGAGAGGAAAAAAAACCGCGCGGCACGGATGCCGACGTGGACTGGGGCTGGACCATCGCTGCCATCGCTCCTCGAACATCCCGAACCACGCGATACCGAACGGGCCACCTGGCTGCCGTTCCACCGCGTGGCGGCGGAAGGACCGATTCTACGCGGCCGGGGCCTGCCCCGTCCGCTTGAAGGCCGGGACGATGTGGTAGACTGCCGGCGGTTCGCGGGCGTAGCTCAGTTGGTAGAGCGCTAGCTTCCCAAGCTGGATGTCGAGGGTTCGAGTCCCTTCGCCCGCTTTTCTTGTTTCGCCGAGATCTCGTGGAAAACACGGGAGATAGTCGGCTTCTTCGCGCGGGCGGATTTTTTGCCTGCGGGACTGCGAGGCCCTGACGGCATGTGCCGCTTGGGGGCGATCCGGCTTAGTAGCGACGGCCGCCACCGCCGTAACCACCTCGGCCGCCGCCGCCACCGCTCTCACGGGGCTTGGCCTCGTTTACGGTGAGGGAGCGACCATCCACCTGTTTCTCGTGCATGCCGTTGATCGCCCGCTGCGCGGCATCATCTGCCTGCATCTCGACGAATCCGAAGCCCTTGCTGCGGCCCGTCTCACGATCCTGAATCACTTGCGCGCTCGTGACGGCGCCAAACTCGAGGAACATCTGCTCGAGCGTTTCGCTCGTGACGCTATAGGCCAGATTGCCGACGTACAGTTTTTTACCCATGAACAAAACACGCCTACCGATGACCCAAATGAACTTTCGGGGTCACATCGAAAGGGCCAGAGAGTGGCAGCCCGCCAGAGGGTCAAGGCGAGGAAAAGAAGCGGCGATCGCGGCCGTTCGGCCACCGCGCAACTAGCGTCGTCCAGAACCAACGCTTCCAGGATAGATCACATTCTCGGGAATAGCAACGCAATTTCAGGATGACGCTTCGGGCCCCGCTTCGCTGGCTGCTGCTCATCCGGTCCGCTCCAAATCGATGTACGGGACGAGCGGCGGTCCGTGACGGCGCCGCACCTCTGTTCGCCATCCGCCGTGGAACGGGGCCCATGAGGATCGGCGCTGCCCAGCGCAGCCGACCGTGAGGGTCAGGCGAGGCCTTCCGCCTTCATGGCCTGCCAATCGGCGGCGGACGCCTTGGCCATGGTGCCAAACAGGAAATCGCCAGCGAGCAGAGCGACGTTGAAGTTTTTGTCCGGATAGCGGTGGTGAAGGTAGTGGTGCCGGGCCAGCGACTTGAAGATCGGCCATTTGGAAAAGAATCTGCCATCGGGCTTGTGCATTTCCATGTGGATCAGATTCCACATCAGGTGATGCAGGCACACGACGACGGGAAACACGAGCGCGCCGGTCGTGGAGAAGAGTGCCAAAAGGAGGCTCACCGGCAGCGACTCCACGAGGCCCTCGAGGATATTCAGACGAATTCCCCGGTCTTCGCCGCGCGGCACCGGATCGTCACGAAACGACTTTCGATATTGGCGGTGATGCTCGCTGGCGTGGCTGCTGAAGATCTTCTTCCGGGCGGCCAGATTCCTCAGAAAAAACAACTTTGGCCGCCGGTGCATCAGCCTCGCGTGTACCTGATGTTCGATCAGCGACATCACCACGGAGAGACCGACGAACCATGCGGCCAACGTGAGACACATCGCCATCACACCACCTCACTGATTGGCGGCAGTATCTCGGATTCGCGCCGCTTTGTGCGGCCGGCTCTCGTTGCCTGCTCTGGCCTTTCCGGGGCGACTATAGCCCCCGCCTGACTCGACCGCCACTGCCATTTCCGTCCGCGAGTGCCCGCCCGGCCGTTCTCATCCGTGATTCATGAGCGTGGCGATGGCAACGCCTCTCACGAGCCGGCGATCGGCCCTGAAATGCTTGCGGGCGTTCCTGTCCGTCATGTTTTGGGGGAAAGAGAACCGTCGAGCTGGAGGCTCACGGCCCGCCCTGGCCGCGATACTGCCACGGCGGCGTCGGCGCGGGATCGGCCCAGAGGCTGAGCTTCGCCGCCTTGGCCTGTGCCTGGTCGGTGCCGAGCGCCCGATCCTGCGACGACGGATCCTGCCAGGCGTTGCCGGTGGCGATCATCTGCCGGCTGACGTCGAGGCCATCGACGAACAGCCGCGCCGTCGGGCCGCCTGCGGTGGCGGCCGTGCCGTCCACCACCTCGACCGTGCGGCCGAACACCATTCCGGCAAGCGCCTCGCGGGCGGCCTTGCCGTAGTCCTGCGTGATCTCCGGCGCGTCGATGTCGGCGAGACCGATCTTGCGCTGCTGGTTGAGGTCATCGAGACACGTGACCGTGTCGCCATCCTGCACGCCGACGACCCGCCACAGCCGCGAGCGCGGCACTGGGACCGTGGGAGGCGGTGCCGCGACCGGCTGCATGGCAGGCGTGGCGTCGGCCGGCGCGATCGCGAGGGTCGGCGGCGGCGTGGCTGCGGCAGGTGGCATGATCGCGGTGGCCGGCGGCGTGGCTGCGGCGGCGGCGACGCCGGCGGCGGGCAAGGCCGCTTCCTCCCAGCCGGCTGTCGGCGGCGGAGGCGCGGCGATCGTGGGCGGCGGAGCCGCGGTCGATGGCATCCAGCCCGCGGGCGGCTGGCCGACAGGCTGCGGAACAGGGGCCGCGTAACGGGTCACCGTAGGCGGCGGTTGCGCGGCCACCGGCGGCGCGACAGGTGCAGGATAGTTTCCGCCGACCGCGTACGGAGCCGGTGCCACGCCGTACGGCTGGGGACTGCGATACACGGGAACCTGGCGGCGATTCACGGCCGGCGCCGGCGGCAGCACGGCGAGCACGGGCGGTCCCACCTGGTAGGTGAAGGTGTACGTCGGTGCGAAGTATTGCGTGATCACCCGGCCGTCCGGCCCGATGCCCTGATAGGGAACGGCCTGCGGCTGCCACCCGGGCGGAATCGTACCGCCCTGAATCACCGCGGCCGGCAGCGGCGGAGCCTGCCAATAGGCGACGGCAGGCGAGGCCGCCGCGGCCGCCGGCTTGCCATCAGGGTCGGTGGGCTTGGCGGTGCCCGACGCCCCGCCGGTCGCCCAGGCGCTGACCTTCGCGGCGTCGGCAGGGGCCGTCGCCTGGCCGCGGACCATGGGCGCGCATGCCGTGCACGCCGCCACCACGATCGCGAATTGTCGGCCGCCATGCCGCACGTCGTTCGCCCTCCAGGCAGCCGCTCTTCTAGCATCCTGCCGGCCGTTCCTGCCATCGGAATCCCGGCCGTAGCCGATGGAATCGGCAGCCGGCCCTCGGCATCCCTTGCCGGGAAGGCGCCACCTGGGTGAACTGGGAAGAATGATGAACATGCGACCCGCGCGGATGTCGATCCTGGCGGGCTGCCTGACGGCGGCACTGGCTGCCTGGCCGGGGGCCGCCGCGGGCGACAGTCTGCCCGTCGCCCCGCTGGCGGCGACCGCCCGCCGTGCCGGGCTGCGGCTCCTGGAAGGCGACCACCTCGTGCTCGCGACCGACCGCCCGGTGCGGGCGGGAGACGGCGTGGAAGACCTGCCGCGGATCTTCGACGAGGCGTTCGCCTGCTGGTGCGGACATTACGGCATCGACCCAGCCACCGTCCGCGAGTGGCGGGCCTTCGGCTGCCTCGTGGTCGATCGCGAGCGGTTTCGCGCGGTCGGCCTGCTGCCCGCGACGATCCCCGACTTCGCCCACGGGTTCTGCGACCGCAACCGCTTCTGGCTGGCGGATCAGTCGAACCCCGATTATCGGCGTCATCTCCTGCTCCACGAAGGTGCGCACGCCTTCACGCTGACGATTCGGGCACTCGAGACGCCCGAGTGGTACACCGAGGGCATCGCGGAGTTCCTGGCGACGCACCGCTTGGAACGCGACGCGACCGGCGTGGCACGGTTCGTCCACGCCCCGATCCCCGCCCGCGCCAGCGACGTCGAGCAGCTGGGCCGCATCGAGGAGCTCCGGAAGCGCCGCGCCGGCGGCACGCCGCCCCGTCTCGCCGCGGTGCTCGCGGCGCCCCCGGGCAACCACCATGCGATCGCCGCGTACGCATCGAGCTGGGCGGCCGTCACCCTCTTCGCGCGGCATCCCGCGTTCGCCCGCCAGTTCGCGACTCTGGAGCGGGGGCCGCTCGACGCCGACTTCAATGCCCGCCTCACCGCCCTGCCCGGCTGGGACACGACCCGCGCCGCCCGCGAGTACGACGCCTTCGTCGGCGACGTCGACTACGGCTACGACATCGCCCGCATGGCGATCGACTGGTCGCCGGGCCGCCCGCTCGCCGTGCCGACGCGGGTCGTCGTCGACGCCGCCCGCGGCTGGCAGAACACCGGCCTGGCGCTCGCGGCCGGCAGCCGCTGCCGCATCGACGCCACGGGCCGCGTGCGTCTCGGCGAGATCCAGGATCCGGCCACGAAGACCGCGACGGCGATCGAGAGCGAGGCCGACGGAATCTCGCTCCACTGGTACCGCGGCCGCCCCGTGGGCCGGCTGCTCGTGGCCCAGTGGGTCGAGGCCGAAGGAAAACCGCCGGGCTTCGTGATCCTCGGCGTCGGCGCGACCGCCGAGATCACGGCCGCCGCCACCGGCCCGCTCTACCTGCAGGTCAACGAGCCGCCGGGCGATCGGGCCGACACCACCGGCAGGTTCGCAGTGGAAGTCTCCCCGCCGTGAAATGCGGCGCAGCTCGGAGGTTGAGCGTTCTCCGTGCCCTTGAAGCCCGAGGCGTGAGCCGAGGGAATACGGGTGGTTTCACGAGAGGCGACGCGTATTCCCTCAGCTCGCGCTTCGGGCTTCCCGGCATCCGGACACGGCGGACGGTGGCCGCTCAAGGGATCACGTCGCACAGCACTAGGCCTGGAGGGCCGGGTCACCTCCAGCGGGCGGAGGCCCGCCAGGCAAAAATCGCACTACGCGATGTTTTGCCGAAAGCTAGCGGTCTTCGCTCCGGGGACGTTCACGATGCGTGGACTGCGAACTCGCCCGCGGCGAGGCTCGGCAGGTTCGTCTGCCCCATGAGCCAGAGATCCACCGACCGGGCGCACTCGCGGCCCTCGTGGATCGCCCACACCACGAGCGACTGGCCGCGGCGCAGGTCGCCCGCAGCGAACACGCCCGGCCGGCTCGTCATGTAGTCGGCCCCGGTCTTCACGTTGCCCCGCGGATCGAGCTCCAGACCGAGATCGGCGATCGGCCCCTGCTTCTCCGGTCCCACGAAGCCCATGGCGAGCAGCGCCAGCTGGCACGGCCACTCCTGCTCCGTGCCGGCGAGTTCCTTGAACTTCTGCTGGCCGGTGGCCGGGTCCTGGTACCACTCGATGCGAACGGTCTTCAGACCGCGGAGCCGGCCCTGGTCGTCGCCGAGGAACTCCTTCGTGAGGATGCCGAACTCACGCCGACAGCCCTCCTCGTGCGACGAGCTCGTCCGCAGCATTTGCGTCCACAGCGGCCACGGGCTGTTCGCCGGCCGCTCCGTCCGGCGCGGATACTTGCCCAGGTCCGGCGGCTGCGGCAGCAGTTCGAACTGCGTCAGGCTCTTGCAGCCGTGGCGGTTGCTGGTGCCGGTGCAGTCGCTGCCGGTGTCGCCGCCGCCGATCACGATCACGTCCTTGCCCGCGGCCAGGATCTGCCCCGGCACTTCGTCGCCGGCGTTCTTCTTGTTCTGCTGCGGCAGGAACTCCATCGCGTAATGCACGCCGGCGAGCTCGCGGCCCTTGATCGGCAGGTCGCGGCCGAGCGTGGCCCCGCCGGTCAGGATCACCGCGTCGTACTCATCGGTGAGCTGCTGCGTGCTGATGTCAGCCCCGACGTTCACGCCGCAGCGGAACTCGACGCCCTCCTCGCGCATCTGCTCGATCCGCCGCCAGACCCGCCACTTCTCGAGCTTGAAGTCGGGGATGCCGTACATCAAGAGCCCGCCCGGCCGGTCGGCCCGCTCGAAGAGCGTGACCAGGTGGCCGGCACGGTTGAGCTGCTGGGCGACGGCGAGTCCCGCCGGTCCGCTCCCCACCACCGCCACCCGCTTGCCGGTCCGCACCAGCGGCGCCTCGGGCACCACCCAGCCCTCGTCCCACGCCTTGTCGGCGATCGTCATCTCGATCTGCTTGATGGCGACCGGGTCCTCGTTGATGCCGAGCACGCAGGCGGCCTCACACGGCGCCGGACAGACGCGGCCGGTGAACTCCGGGAAGTTGTTGGTGGCGTGGAGCCGCTGGCTCGCCTCGTGCCACTGCTGGCGATACACGAGGTCGTTGAAGTCCGGGATGATGTTCCCCAGCGGGCAGCCGGTGTGGCAGAAGGGCACGCCGCAGTCCATGCAGCGGGCGCCCTGCGTCTTCACCTCCTCCGGGGAGAGGATCGTGAGGAACTCGTTGTAGTGCTGGAGCCGGTCGGCCACCGGCGCGTAGCCGGACACCTGCCGCTCGTACTTCATGAAACCGCGTGGCTCACCCATTGACCTTCACCTCCGCCTGCCTGGCTGCCTGCTGATCCTGGGCCGCGAGCTTCCGCAGCTCGGCGACCGCCCGCTTGTAGTCGGTCGGCATGACCTTCACGAACCGCTTCTGCTCGCTGGGCCACGCGGCGAGGATCTCCTTGCCGCGGCCGCTCTCCGTGTATTCGACGTGCTTTTCGATCCGGCCCTTCACATACTCCAGATCGCCCGCATCGAGCTCCTCGAGCTCCACCATCTCCTTGTTGACCCGCGTCCGGAAGCCGCCGGTGGCGTCCCACACGTAGGCGATGCCGCCGCTCATGCCGGCGGCGAAGTTCCGTCCCGTCTCGCCGAGGATCACCACCCGGCCGCCGGTCATGTACTCGCAGCCGTGGTCGCCCGTGCCTTCGACGACGGCCTCGGCGCCGCTGTTCCGCACGCAGAACCGCTCGCCGCAGACGCCGCGGATGTAGATCTCGCCGCTGGTCGCCCCGTAGGCGACGACGTTGCCGGCGATCACGTTGTCCTCCGCCTTGAAAGGGGCGGTGCGGTCGGGCCGCACGATCACGCGGCCGCCCGAGAGCCCCTTGCCGCAGTAGTCGTTGACGTCGCCCTCCACCGTGACCTCCACGCCCGGCACGCCGAAGGCCATCAGGCTCTGGCCGGCCGACCCGCGAAAGTGAATCCTGATCGTGCCGTCGGGCAGGCCGGCCGCGCCGTGACGCCGCGTCACTTCGCTGGAGAGGACCGTGCCCACCGTGCGGTTGATGTTGCGGATCGGCAGCTCCAGCCGCACCGGCTCCCGCCGCTCGATCGCCGGCTGGCACAGCCCGACGAGCGTGGTCATGTCGAGCGACTCGGCGATGCCGTGATCCTGCCGCTCCTGGCAGGAGGTCTTCACGCGGTCCGGCACCTCCGGCTTGTGGAGGATCGTGGAGAAGTCGAGCCCCTTCGCCTTCCAGTGGGCGATCGCGGCCCGCGTGTCGAGCCGATCCACCCGGCCCACCATCTCGGCGATCGTGCGGAAGCCGAGCTTGGCCATCAGCTCGCGGAGCTCCTCGGCGAGCAGGAAGAAGAAGTTGACCACGTGCTCCGGCTGGCCGGTGAACTTCTTCCGCAGCTCCGGATCCTGCGTGGCGATGCCGACCGGGCAGGTGTTGAGGTGGCACTTCCGCATCATGATGCAGCCCATCACGACCAGCGACGCTGTGGCGATGCCGTACTCCTCGGCCCCGAGCAGCGTGGCGATGGCCACGTCCTTCGCGGTGCGAATCATGCCGTCGGTCTGGACGACGATCCGCCCGCGGAGGTCGTTCATCACCAGCACCTGGTGGGCCTCGGCGAGACCGAGCTCCCATGGCAGCCCGGCGTGCATGATCGAGGTCTGCGGGCTCGCTCCCGTGCCGCCGTCGTGGCCCGAGATCAGCACCACGTCGGCCTTGCCCTTGGAGACGCCCGCCGCCACCGTGCCCACGCCCACCTCGGCGACGAGCTTCACGCTCACCCGCGCGTGGTGGTTGGCGTTCTTGAGGTCGTGGATCAGCTGGGCGAGATCCTCGATGGAGTAGATGTCGTGGTGGGGCGGCGGGGAGATCAGGCCCACGCCCGGCGTGCTGTGCCGAATCCGCGCGATCTCGCGGTCCACCTTGTGGCCGGGAAGCTGGCCGCCCTCGCCGGGCTTCGCCCCCTGGGCCATCTTGATCTGCAGCTCCTGGGCGTTGACGAGATACAGGCTCGTGACGCCGAACCGGCCGCTGGCCACCTGCTTGATCTTCGAGTTCTTGCTGTCGCCGTTGGGCTCGAGCTGGTAGCGGACCGGGTCCTCGCCCCCCTCGCCCGT
>JBIJCJ010000265.1:0-3916 GCA_044344765.1 Pirellulales bacterium
CACGGTCGACTTTTAACGTGGCCAGCCGACCAACCACGGCACGCAATCTGAACCTCTTGCCATCCGGTCGAAACCGGTACGCCCCCTCGTGTTGATGGATTCCGGTGATGAACCGATGTCGGCACCCGACCGACCCGGCGGCCACGCGGCCGCCCGCTCGTGTCGGCGGGATCCGTCCACATTGTACGAAACCTCATGGCCTGTATCGGTCGTGCCGAAGCCGGGGCTGAATTTCAGCCGGAAAATCGCCGTCTGGCCCGACGCGGACACCTGTGGGCGGGAATATTTTTACCGCGGAAGCCGGTCCCGCCCTCATCCGCCAGCCCCAAACGTTGACGCTCTTCCCATGGCAGCCGTACTCTCCAGCATGCAGTTCCGGGGGGCAATGTGCCCGGCCCGTCCGACCCCAGGTGCCTCGTCCATGTTCGCTCCGCGTCGTGTGAGTCGGTTCCTGCTGCAGTGTGCCGCCGTCGGCATCGGCCTTGGGCTCTGCGGCCAGGCGGCCACCGCCCAGGAGTGGGCGAAGAAGATGTTCACGGTGACGAGCCACAATTTCGGCACGGTCGCCAAGGGCTCGAAGACCGAATACCGGTTCGTGTTTCGCAACCTCTACAAGGAAGACCTGCACGTGGTGGGCGTGCGGACCAGCTGCGGCTGCACGTCGCCCGAGGTCACGAAGCGCGACCTCAAGACCCACGAGACGGCCGAGATCGTCGCCAAGTTCAACACGCGGACCTTCCTCGGCCAGCACGGGGCCACGCTCACCGTCACCTTCGACAAGCCGTTCTACGCGGAGGTGCAGCTGCGGGTGGCAGGAAACATCCGCGGCGACGTCACCTTCGAACCGCCGTTCGTCGATCTCGGCAACGTCGATCTCGGCAAGGGCGTGGAGCGATCGATCCGCGTGACACGGGTCGGCAGTTCCCCGTGGGAGATCAAGGACGTGCGCAGCGCCAACGCCAACTTCGAGGTCGCGCTGTCGAAGCCGACCGTCGGCGCCGCCCAGACGACCTACGAGCTGACGATGCGGCTCAAACCCGACGCTCCGGCCGGCTACGTGAAGGGGCAGCTGATCCTCGTCACCAACGACGCCCGCGCCACACAGATTCCGATGGACGTCGAGGGGCGGGTCGTCGCCGAGGTCACCGTCAGTCCTCAGCTGCTCTCGCTGGGGGCGGTGGAGCCCGGCAAATCGGTGACCAAGAACGTGGTCGTGCGGGCGAATCGACCGTTCTGCGTGACCGGCATCTCCTGCCCGGACGGCTGCCTGTCGTGCGAGCCGAAGTCCACCCCGGCCACGGTGCACATCCTCCCGGTCACGTTCACGGCGGGCGTCGCCGCCGGCAAGGTGGAGCGGCAATTGAAGATCGCCACGGACCTCGGTGAAGGGGCGGTGCCCACGGTGACGGTGCAGGCCGTCGTCGAGGCGGCCGAGCCCGCGGCCACGCAGACCTCCGCCTTGCCGAACACCGGCCAGTCGGCCGCCCGTTGAACGTCACCCGCGGGCGGCGAGCGGCAGGTAGTCGCGGGGCGCCGGCCCGACGTAGGCCGACAGCGGGCGGATGAGGCGGTTGTCGCCGATCTGCTCGATGCAGTGGGCCGTCCAGCCGCTCATCCGGGCCACCACGAAGATCGGCGTGAACACCCGCACCGGCAGGCCGAGGGCGTGGTAGACCCGCGCGGCCGGCCAGTCGAGGTTGGGCTTGAGCCGCTTGCGGTCGAGCATCATCCGCTCGACCCGCGCGGCCAGGTCCTCGAGCCGTTCGCCGTCGGTGCCGCGGACCATGTCGCGGCACAGCCGGCCGAGCAGCTGTGCCCGCACGTCGCCGTCCTTGTAGACGCGGTGGCCGAAGCCCATCACCACCCGCCTGGCGGCGAACTGCTCCTCGAGCCAGGGCTCGACCCGCTCCGGGGAACCGATCGCCCCGAGCACCTCCAGCACCTGTTCGTTGGCCCCGCCGTGGAGCGGTCCCTTCAGGGCGCCGATCGCCGCGGTGATGGCGGAGTGCATGTCGGAGCCGGTGGACACGACCGTGCGGGCCGCGAACGTCGAGGCGTTGAACTCGTGCTCCGCGTAGAAGACGAGCGTGGCGCCGAAGGCCGCCACGGCCGCGGGGGCCGGCGGGCGGCCGGTGAGCCGTTCGAGCAGCGCGGCGGCCAGCGGCCGGGCGGGCCAGGGGGCGACCGGCCGGCCGGCGGCGAGATCCATCCAGGCGGCCAGGATCGCGGGCGTCTGGCCGAGGAGCCGCTCGGCCTGCGCGAGCAGTGCCGAACGTGGGCCGGGGAGATCGTCCTGCTCGATCATCCCGAGCATGCTGATGCCGGTCCGCAAGGCGTCCATCGGCGCGGCATGCGGGTTGGCCGCGGCGAGCCGGGCCAGGGTGTCGAGAATCGCGGGATCGAGGCCCCGGGCCGCGGCCTGGATCCGACCCCGGAAGGCGTCGAGTTCGGCGGCGGTCGGCAGCTCGCCGTGGAGCAGAAGCCAGGCGACCTCTTCGAAGTCGCCGGCGGCGGCCAAGGCCTCGATGTCGTAGCCGCGGTAGCGGAGCGTGCCCTCGAGCGAGCAGATCGCGGTGCTGCCGGCCACGATGCCGGCCAATCCCTTGGCGATTTCGGCGGGTGCCGGTGCGGGGGCGGTCATGGGCGGTTCTCCAGGGCGGCGGCGGGGCCGGCGGCATGCCGCTCCGGGTGCCGGGGGTCGTAGCCGAGCAGGTCGTAGAGCTCCTCGCGCGACTGCATCAGGTCGAGCAGGCTCTCCTGGGTGCCCTCGGCCGCGATCACGGCGAGGCCGGCCTCCAGCGCCTTCATCGCCAGCCGCAGGAGCGTGACCGGGTAGAGCACAGCGGCGAAGCCGCAGGCGGCGAGGTCGGGAATCGAGATCAGCGGGCTGACGCCGAACTCGGTCATGTTGGCCACGAGCGGCGTGGCATCCGCGGCGAACTCGCCGCCCACGCGGGCGAACTCGTCCCGTGCGGCGAGGGCTTCGGGAAACAGCCAGTCGGCGCCGGCCGCGCGGTAGGCGTGCAGCCGCCGCAGGCAGTCGTCGAGGCCGTGCACGCTGCGGGCGTCGGTACGGCCGATGATCACCGTGCCCTGGTCGCGGCGGCCCGCGACGGCGGCGGCGATCCGCTCGCACATCGCCTCGGCCGGGACGACCTCCTTGCCAGCCAGGTGCCCGCACCGCTTGCCCCCCGCCGCCGGGCCGACCTGATCCTCGATCTGGATGGCGGCCGCCCCCGCAGCCTCGAGGAGCCGGACCGTTTCCTCCACGTCGTGCGGGCCACCGAAGCCGGTGTCGGCGTCCACGACGAGGGGAATGGAAACGGCGCGGGCCAGGATGCGGGTCTGCTCGACGAGCTGGTCGCGGGTGAAGAGGCCGATGTCGGGCACTCCGAGACCGCCGGCGGAGAAGGCCGCGCCCGACAGATAGATCGCGTCGAAACCGGCCTGCTCGACGAGCTTGCCCGCGAGGGCGAAGGGCGCGCCCACGATCCCGAGCGTCTCCTCGGTGACGGCGCGGCGCAGGGCCGCGCCCCGCGCGGCGGTCTGAGGGCCGAAGGGGGCGGGCTCGGTGGCGGCGGTCTCGGGACGGTGCATCGGATTCGGTTACTCTGAGGGCCCAGCCGGCGGGCTGCCGGCCCAGGGGCGTTGACGGCGGACGGGTAAGGTTGAGGATTGCGACACAGCAGGAAGCGGCGTTCACCGGTCGGTCGCGTGGAACCCAGACATGGATCGGCGTTCCACCAGCAGGCAGCAGTTATAGGTTTGGCCGATGGCGAGTGAAAGCGATGGACGTCTGGCGGCTGCGGGGGAGGTGGCGGCCATCCTGCTGTTGTTCGCGGCCTGCGGGGCATGGTCGCTGCCCGACGTCAACGAGACGGTGTATCTCACGAAGGCGCTGCACCACGTCGATCCG
>JBIJCJ010000266.1:0-3911 GCA_044344765.1 Pirellulales bacterium
GACCGACCAACGCGCCGTCCTTGCGGCCCACATAGGGGGCGAGCCGCAGGAACACCCGCCACGGGGTCTGCGGGGCGATCAGTTCGGTCTCGGCCGCGCCGACCGGCGCCGCCAGGGCCAAGCCAAGCGTGAGGAGGACTGCCCACGAAGCCGCCCTGGTGATCGTGTTCAACTGCGTCTCCCTGCGTCTGGTGGTTCGGCCTGTGTTGCTGTGGAATTACCGATCCTAACTTCTCGGCCCTGGAAGCACGAGGATCGACGAAAGTACACTTTTCCCGCGTCGCACCGACCGGCCACCGCCCGACCGCCGCATCTCTTGCAGGAAGCACATGACAACCCTCGCGGTCATTCCGGTTCTCGTCGGGCCGCTCCAGGTGCTGATCGCGCTGCTGCCGGCCCTCCTGATCGCGCTGGGCACGACGGTCATCGCCCTGCTGAAGCCGTCCACGATGCTGAAGCTTCTCAAGCTGCTGTGGCGGCTGAAGTGGCAGATGCTGCCGGTCGTGGCGGGCCTGGCGGCGCTGGTGTGGGGCGGGAGCTGGGCGGTCAGTCAACTCGGGCCCGGCGCGGCCGCGCTCGAAGCGGGCAAGGACTGGCCGGTGATCCGCGGTTCGCTCGCCCGCACGGGCGCGGTGCCGGGCACGCCGTCGCCGAACAGCGGCGGCATCGTCTGGCAGCACAAGACGGGCAACGAGGTGTTCTTCGCGTCGCCGGCCGTGGTGGGCAACCGCGTGATCGTTTCGGTGGCCGACATGGCGCCGCTCGGGCAGCGCGGACGGATCCACGCGTTCGACGCCGACACCGGCCGCATCGCCTGGACGGGCACCCCCGATGGCTACGAGCCGACCTTCTCCTCGCCGGTCGTGTCGGGTAGCTACGTGGTCTGCGGCGAAGGGCTCCATTGGACGAAGCAGGCGCGGATCGTGTGTCTCGACCTGTTGACCGGCAAGGTGGTGTGGACCTTCAGGACCAAGAGCCACGTCGAGTGCGCGCCGGTGGTGGATGGCGGGCGGGTGTTCATCGGCGCGGGCGACGACGGCTACTACTGCGTGGACCTGAAGACGGGCAAGGAGCTCTGGCACGCCCCGGGCGAAAACTACCCGGACGCGGAGACGGGGCTCGCGGTGCACGACGGCAAGGTGTACGCGGGCCTGGGCGTGGGCGGCGCGGCGCTGTGCGTGCTCGACGCGGCGACGGGCAAGGAATTGCAGCGGCTGACGATGCCCTACCCGGTGTTCGCTCCCCCGGCCATCGCCAAGGGCAAGATCTACATCGGCATGGGGCGGGGCGATTACGTCAACGCCGGCGTCGGTGGCGAGGTGCGGTGCATCGACCTTTCGACGCTCGAGACCGACTGGACGTTTCCGTTGGAGATGACGGTGCTGGGCAGCGTGGCGGTGGACGGCAACGACGTCGTCTTCGCCAGCCGCGACGGGTGCGTGTATCGGCTCGACCAGGCCGGGAAGCGGGCGGCGAAGTTCGACGCCCATGTGCCGATCAGCGCCGCGCCGGCGCTGACCGACTCGACGGTCTACGTGGTGACCGAGCAGGGGATGCTGTACGGGCTGAAGCGGGACACGCTCGAGGCGGTGTGGGAGCTGCGGCTGGGGACGAAGCCGCTGTTCATCAGCGGGCCGGTCGTGGCCCGCGGGCACGTGTACGTCGGCACGCAGAGCGACGGCTTCCTGTGCGCCGGCGAAGTCGGCCGGGCGAAGGTGGAGGCGACGACGAACGACGGTTCGCCCCTGCCCGACAGCGGTGCGTTCCTGTGGAATTACCCGGCGGACCAGCAGGGCGGCAGCGACTGCCTGGTCGGCGGCCCCTGCATCGGCATGGGTGCGGACCTGTATGTGCCGCTGAAGACCGGCAACGTGAAGCTCACGCTGACCAACGCGGAGCCGCAGGCCACCGCCGTGCCGGCCTTTCCCACGGTCGGCGAGCACCCGATCGAAATCCGCGGGCTGGCCGACGCCATCGTGGCGCTCGATCGGGCGACGCAGCGCGAACTGTGGCGGGTGCCGGCGACGGCCGCGACCGCGGGCGCGGTGGTCAAGGATCGGTGTTACGTCGGCACGGCGCAGGCCCTGGAATGCCGGTCGGTGCTGGATGGCTCGCTGATCTGGAGCCGGGAGGCGAACGTCGTCGCGGCGCCGCTGGTGAGCCGGGGCCGCTTGCTCTACGCGACGCCCAAGGCCCTGTTCGCGCTCGACCTGGAGGCGACGGATGCGAAGCCGACGCAGTGGATGGAGAGCGACTGGCTGGGGAAGGTCTGCGGGCCGATGACGTTGAAGGACTCGAAAGTCTACGTGCCATTCACCGGCTGGGGCGTCGTCTGCCTGGGGGCTGCCAAATGAAATGGATCTCCTCCTTCTCCGATCCGGCTCCGGCGGGCGATGCCAAGGCACTGCTCGGCGGAAAGGGGGCGTCGCTCAAGGAGATGACGCTCGCGGGATTGCCGGTGCCGCCGGGGTTCACGATTTCGACGGAGGCCTGCCGGCAGTACTACGCGCTGCAGGAGACCTGGCCGGAGGGCCTGGAGCAGGAGGTCCGCGAGCACGTGGCGCGGCTGGAGCAGGAGACGGGCCGTCGCTTCGGCCAGCCGGACCGGCCGCTGCTGGTGTCGGTCCGCTCGGGCGCGGCGGTTTCGATGCCCGGCATGATGGACACGATCCTGAACTGCGGCATCCATCCCGGGATGAGCGACCTGCCCGAGTTCGAGCATGTGTACCGGCAGTTCATCGTGATGTTCGGCAAGACGGTGGCGGGGATCGCGGCGGAGACGTTCACGGGCGACTCGCGGCGGTGCCGCGAGGTGTACGAGGAGCAGACGGGCAGGAAGTTTCCCACCGACCCGTGGCAGTGCCTCGTCGAATGCATCAACGCCGTGTTCCGCTCCTGGAACAGCGACCGGGCGCATGCGTATCGCCGCCGCAACCAGATCGACGGGCTGGCCGGCACGGCGGTGAACGTGCAGGCGATGTTCCCCTCGCAGGTGTCGGGCATCCTGTTCACGCAGGACCCCAACAGCCTCGCCGCCCAGCAGGTGGTGCTGGAGGCGAGCTACGGCCTCGGCGAGGCGGTCGTCAGCGGCGACGTGACGCCGGACCGGTTCGTGGTCACCCGCGGCGACCTGACGAAGTTCGAGACGGTGACGGGGAAGAAGACGCACGCGGTCGCGGCGCTGGGCGGCAGCCGAGACTACGATCCGAACGCGGCCTGCCTGGAGCCGCGCCAGGTGACCGAGATCTGCGCGCTCGGGCTGCAGGTCGAGCAGCATTACGGCAAGCCGATGGACCTCGAGTGGGGCTGGGCCGACGGGCGGTTCGCCCTGTTGCAGTGCCGCCCGATCCGCGGCCTCGAGATCGCCCAGGACGCCGAGGAGGCGGTCGCGGAGGAGAGGCTCCGGCTCCGGCGGCTGTGCGACGGCAAGCGGCGGCTGTGGGTGACCCACAACCTGCGCGAGACGCTCCGGTTCCCGACCCCGTTGACGTGGGACATCACCCGGCAGTTCATGAGCGGCGACGGCGGCTTCGGGAAGATGTACCGCGACTTCGGCTACAAGCCTTCCGCGGAGGTCTGCGAGCACGGCTTCCTGGAGCTGATCTGCGGCCGCATCTACGCCGACCCCGACCGGGTGGCGCAGCTGTTCTGGGCCGACCTGCCGATGGTGTACGACCTGGAGGCGATCCTCAAGGACAAGAACGCCCTCAACCGCGCGCCGACGAAGTTCGAGCCCGAAAAGGCCAACGAGCGGTTCCTGGTGGCGCTGCCGGGGCTGGTGCGGTCGATGCTGCGGAGCGGCCGGCTGATGAAGGGCTTGCGGAAGGACGCCAAGCGCCGGTTCGAGAAGGACATCCTGCCGCCGTACCTGGAGTACGTCCGCAGGAAGCGGGCGCAGGACCTGTCGCGGC
>JBIJCJ010000267.1:0-3906 GCA_044344765.1 Pirellulales bacterium
GCGTCAGGCCTGGAGGGCCGGGTGGAGTCCAGCCGGCGGAGCCGGCCAAGCGTCGGTCGGCAGGATGCCGAGCCGACGCGTGAAGCCGGAGACTGCCTTTCCAAAGTGGCGTCAGGCCTGGAGGGCCGGGTGGAGTCCAGCCGGCGGAGCCGGCCAAGCGTCGGTCGGCAGGATGCCGAGCCGACGCGTGTGGTCTGCTCACCGCGGCAGGGGGAGCGACTCGATCGGCACCGGGGGGCCCGGCGCGACGATGGCGCCCGGCGGCAGTTGCTCGGGCGCGATCGGGGCGCCGTAGACCGGGCCGGCCGGCGCGGGAGGCACGGCGGCCGGGGCCATGCCTCCCTCGGGTGGCTGATAGTAGGGCTCGGGCTGCGGCACCGGGGCCACGCCCAGCCTGGCGAGCACCTTCGAGAGCATTCGCTGCTCGAGGAGCGGATCGCGACCGAGCGGGATCCAGCCGAGGTTCGGCGTCGGGGCGGCGACGGGCCGCGGCTGGTCGCCGACCTGCTGGCCGAGCGTGGGGAGCGGCGTGCCGTAGCGGTAGAGCGAGTCGTCGTTGCGGAAGGAGGCGCCGCCGGTCGTGGCCCGCATCGGCCGCGCCAGGTGCTCGAGCTCCTTGTTCACGACCACCTCGATCCGCCAGCCCGCCGGGTCGGGCATGAGCCGCATGGTGCCGATGCGGCGGATCGACTGCAGCGTCGACTCGAGCCGCTCGCGGAAGCCGACGGAATCGGCCCGCCACGGTTCGAGAAGCGTGGCCCCGGTCTGGGGAAACGTGTCGATCCGGCCCTCGGTGGGAACGCCGTTGGCGAACGTCACCCGCTGCTCGGAGGCCACCTTGAAGTAGTCGTCGGCGACGTCGACCATCTGCTTCCAGACGGCCTCGGCATCGAGCGGCGGGATGACGGCCGAACTCTTCACCGGCGGCGCCGGGGCCGCGGCGACGGTCCCTCCCGGGCCGATGACGGTGCCCTCGGGGAGCGGCGCGAAGGGATTCGGAGCGAGCGGCGGCGCGGGGAGCGGCTGCTGGCCGCGGACGGCCCAGCCGCCTGTGGCGACCGCGATCGCGATCACAAGTGTGCCGAGCCGCTGCATCGTCAGCCTGCCTCCGCCGCGGCCGACCGACCGGGCGGGTGGATGGTCGCGGAATCCCCCCGGCCGCTCAATCCCAGTTGCGCGGCTACAAACCGGCCGGACAAGCCGCCGACTCCAGGGAAATCGCCCTGGAGTCCGGTTCAGCGTCCCGCGAACGCGGCCAGGGAGAGGACGCCCAGGCTCCGGAACCGGGCGAAGTCGCGGTCTTCGGTGAGCAGCGTCGTCGCTCCATGCTCCAGGCATACGGCCGCGATCTGCGCGTCGTACGCCAGGTTGCCGCTGACCGCCCCGTCTTCGATCAGTGCGTGCAGGAGTGGGAGGTAGCGGTCGCCGGGAACCAGCAGCCTCGACGACGGGCTCGCCAGCAGCGACTCGATCGCGGCCAGAGCCTCGCGGATGGGCGTTGGCGGATCGAAGAGCCTGTCGTGCGACACGACCCGGAGGAACTCGCCGACGCAGAACACGGGAACGGCCCACGCCTCGTTTCCCTCCGCGAGTTTTCGCAGTGCCTGCAGCGCGGGCTTGTGAAGGGCCGAATCCTCGCGATCGGCGTACACGAGGACATTGGTGTCGACGGCGATCATCGCCGCCCTTCCATGACCTCGAAGAGCCGATCGCGGTCGGCAACGTCCACGCCGGGAAGCGTGCGGCCCCGATGCGTCTTCCACTCCAGCCGGTAGGCCGTTTTCGCGTCTCGCCGCACGAGTGCCGCCGCGAGCGCATGCTCAACGAACGCAGTCAGCGTGGAGCCCTTCTCCGCTGCTCGCCGCCGTGCGGCCTCGAGGAGCCGATCATCGATGTCGAGCGTCGTCCTCATGCATAAATATGTATGCCGCAGGCAGCGTGGTGTCAATCGGCGCGTCGGGGCCGTTCAATGGCCGTCGGCCGGCGGCGTCTCGCGGCCGCGGAGCGTGCGGTCGGCGAAGTCGGCGAACCGCTGCCAGTCGTATTCGATGAGGTCGTGGCCACCACGACGCACGTGATAGCCCACGGTCCGGCCGACGGGCGTGTCCACCGGTGGCCAGTCCGCGGTCCCCAGGCCGGTGAGGCCGAAGAGCTGCCAGGCGGGGCCGGCGGCGACGGCGGACAGGAACTCGCCGCGCGGGTCCGCCCACTTGTCCTCGATCGCGCTGGCGACGTACAGCGGCCGCGGGGCCGTCATCGCCAGCAGGGCGTGCTGGTCGGTGGGGAGTTCGGCCTCGCGATCGGCGAAGGTGGCGAAGGCCGGGCAGAACCAGTGCGGAAACCGCTTGCTGATCGCGGCCACGGTTTCGCCGGTGTTGCGGCGCGAGAGGGCGGCGCCGCCGCAGCCCGAGTCGTTGGAGATCACCAGCGCGAACCGCTCGTCGCCCGCTCCCGCCCAAAGCGCGACCTTGCCGAGCAGCGAGTGGCCGTAGACCGCGACCTTCCGCCCATCGACCTCGGGCAGGGTGACGAGCCAGTCGAGGATCCGCGACAAGCCCCAGGCCCAGGCCGCGATGGCGCCGGGTTCGTCGGCCGGCAGGTCAGCGGCCATGGGCCGGCCGAGCGACTTGAGCACACTCGCCGCCCGGCCATCGGAGCGGTTGGGGAACATTTCGCCGCTATAGGCCGTGGCCAGCCCGTAGCCGCGGGCGAGCATCGGCTCCACGGGAAACTGCCGGGCGCTGCGGCCGCGGGAAGCATCCGTGGCGCGATGGCCCACGAGGCCGATGGCGGGGGCCTCGGGCATCCAGCTTTGCGGGAGCCAGATGCCCGGGTCGGGATGCAGCGACTGGTTGCCCGTGAAGTTGAGGCCCAGGAACACCGGGACCGACCGCGCCCCCGCGGGCAGATAGAGCAGCACCTCGACGACGTGGGCGCCGGCCGCGTCGCCGAGCCGCAGTCGCGCCTGGAGCCGCGTCGCCCGCACGTCGCCCGCGAGCGTGACGGCGGCTCGCTCCACGTCGCCGACGACCGTCACGGGCACGCCCGGGAGGCGCCGGCCGTAGACGAACTTTTCCAGCAGTTCGAGCTGATGGGGCCGGGAGACCGTGCGCCACGCCTCGGCCGTGGCCGCGGGCTTCCCATCGGGGCCGGCGAGAACGTCGGGGAGCGTGGCGAGGCGGACCGCGGCCTCGTCGGCGAGCGGCTCGGCGGCGCTGCCGGGCCACGCGGTGAGCAGACAGGCCGCCAGGCACAGGCCGTGGGCCAGAGGGCGGAGCCGGCACGTGCCGGGGGACGGGCGGGTTGCAGTCTTTGGCATGGGATTGACCATCGTTGCCGCCACCATGTGGATTGAGACGCCGACCATTGTACGGCCTTCCCGGGAACGCAGTCTGCCGGCCGCAGACTGGCGGTCAGGTCGCCCCGATGCGGGCGACGAGCTCCTCGAACCGCCGCGCGTGGCGGCCGTTGGAGGTGTGCATGTGCTCGCCCTGCGAGATGACCCGCAGCTTGTCGTCACGCCGCAGGCCGCGGTCGCGGAGGATCTTTTCGAAGGGCAGCCGCGGCTGGGCGTAGGCCACCAGCAGTTTGTGCTCATCGAGCTGGACCTCCAGCGACAGCTCCGGGTGCATGACGGCGATGCCGGTGCAGCCGTCGTTGAGGAGCAGGTCGTCGAACTCCCAGAGGACGCTCTCGAGCACGAGCCGCTCGACGCCTTCGCGGGTGAACTCGCGGCGGCCGACGCCTTCCTCGTGCGTCGATTCGAGGACCACGTCGCAGGCGTCGCCCAGCGGCTCGAGCAGCTCGAGGAACGTGTCGAAGAGCTGTTCGCTCGACACGGCGGCCACGAGGGCGGGCAGGCGGCTGCCGGTGGCGGCGTCGACGAAGGCGTCGTGGCGGTAGCCG
>JBIJCJ010000092.1:0-14111 GCA_044344765.1 Pirellulales bacterium
ACGGGCGAGGCCTGGTGGGCTGGGTAAGCGGGGCAGTGGCCGCATCGCCAGGCCGGTCCGTGAAGATGAAGCGGTCGCCGCGAAACGTCCGATGATAACGGATGTGCGGCGCGGCAGTGCATCTGGCCGCTGCCATGGGCCGGGCGGGGGCCGGCGGGGGGGGCTCGTGTCCGTCGCGCAGCGACCATCGAAGATCGTCATGGTATGCCTGGCGAGTGCCTTGATCGCGCTCGGACGCGCGTCCCGGGGCGTCGGTCAACAGGACGACTTCCACTCGAGTCGCGGGGCAGGCTGCGCAGCGACGTCTCCGACCTGCCGGGCATCGAGGATCTGACGGGGATCGCCCTCCGCTGCCGGCCGGATCTGCGCGCCGCGCGGATCGGCGTCAGCCGCGCCGGCGCGGAGGTGAACCTGCAGCGGGCCAACCGCTACGACGACGTCTACCTGTTCTACGATCCTTTCACCTACCAGAACAACCAGCCCTTCGGGGCGCCATCGGCGACGTCATGGGCGATCGGCGTCACGTTCGCCCTGCCGATCTACAACCGCAACCAGGGCAACATCGCCCGTGCCGAGAGCAACGTCGGGCAGACGAAGCTCGAACTGGCATCGCTGGAGCGACGGATCGTGGCGGAAGTCCGGCTGGCCGAGCGGGAATACCGCCGTGCGCGGGAGGCGTTGGAGCAGATGGAAACCTCGATCCTGCCGCGAATCACGGCGACGATGCGCCGCAAGACCGAGCAGTTCGCCGCGGGCACGATCACGGCCGACGACTACGAGGGACACCTCGACGACGCGGCCGAAGTGGCACAGAACCATCGCGAGGCGCTCGTCCGCCACCGCCGGGCCATGCTCGACCTCAATACGGTGGTCGGTCTGCGGGTCGTGCCGTGACGGCGCCGATTGCCGGTTTCGGCCAGGACGATCGCGGTGGCGGTGTTCGCCGTGGGCAGCCATCCGCCGTGGGCAGCCCGTCGGGAGGCTACGCCGGCTTCGCGTACGCCTCCTGACCCGGGGCGTTTCTGCCG
Organism: Pirellulales bacterium; assembly: GCA_044344765.1. Taxonomy (GTDB): domain Bacteria; phylum Planctomycetota; class Planctomycetia; order Pirellulales; family UBA1268; genus QWPN01. The sequence continues at coordinate 1,029 of JBIJCJ010000092.1, forward strand.
CGAATTTCCACTCCACCGGTTTTTTTGGGGGGCGATTTTGCCCCTGATGCCCGCGGCGCTCGCTTATAGGGGAAGGCGGCCGGTGGTGCCGCCGCGACCGGGCTGGCGGCCGAGGGCGAGACGATGCATTTCGAGCATGTGAGGGAGCGGGTGGCGGCGGTACGGGCCCGCAGTGCCGCGGGGCTGCGACGCTGGCACGCACGGGCGTGTGACGTGTGGGCGGCGGCCCGTTCGCATCTGCGGTCCGATCCGCTGCCCTGTCGGCCGCTGGTGCTGGTCGCGGCTCTGTTGGCGGCGGGCTGCGCCGGCGTGCGGATCCTGCCCGCGGTGCCCGGCGGCTGGGCGGTGCCGGCGTGGGCCGCGGCGGCATGCGGCCTGGGAGCGTGGATCATCGGCTCCGGCTGCGGTCGCATGCGGGCCGCGACGATCGGCCTCCAGGTGGCGATCGTCTGCCTCGGGGCCGCGTGGAGCGCGGCGCGGTTCGACCTGTTTCGCGTCGATGAACTGGCCTGGCATCTCGGCGACACCCCGATCCCGGTGGCCGTGGAGGGAACGATCGTGGAGCCGGCGCGGTCGTTGCCCGCGCCAGCCGGTGACCCGCGACGGGCCGCCGCGATCGGGCCGGCGAGCGAGTGCGTCGTGGCGGTGGAACGCATCCGCCACCGCAGTCGCTGGCGGTCGGCGTCGGGGCGGGCCGCCGTGGTCATCGACGGCGCTGCCCCTGATCTCGTGCCGGGGAGCCGCGTGCGGGTGCTCGGCCGCGGGCTGCGTCCCGCGCCGGCGTTCAATCCGGGTGAGTTCGACTTCCAGGTCCGAGCCCGATCAAAGCGATGCCTGGCGATCGTGCGGACGCGGGCGGCGGATGTCAGGGTGCTGTCCGAGCCGGCATGGTGGTGGCCGCCGGTGGTCCTCGAGCGGGTGCGGCGACAGGGAGAGGCGGTCTTCGAGCGGCATATCGCGCCGCAGCGGGCGGCGCTCGCCGCGGCCCTGCTGCTGGGCCGGCGTGACGCCCTGCCCCGCGAGGATACCGACGACTTCCTCGTCACCGGCACCGTCCACATCCTCTCGATCTCCGGGCTGCACGTGGGGCTCCTCGCCCTGGGGCTCTTCAGGGTGCTGCGGCTGGCCTGCGTGCCGCGGCGTTGGACGCTCGCGGCCGTGGCGATGGTCACGGGGCTCTACATGCTGCTCGTGCAGGCCGAGACGCCCGTCGTTCGGGCCACGCTCTTGGTCTGGCTGGCGTGCGTCGCGGCGGCCGTGGGCCGGCGGGCGACCGCGATCAACGGCCTGGCGGTGGCGGCGCTGGTCGTGCTCGCCTGCCGGCCGGGCGAGGTGTTCAGCACCGGCGCGCAACTCTCGTTTTTCTCCACGGCCGTGCTCGTCGGCGCGGCGCGGCTGCTGCCGCCACAGCGCGGGCCGACCGACCCGATCGAGCGGCTCATCGAACGCAGCCGCTCGCCGGCCGAGCGGATGGCGCGTCGCTGCGGCTGGAACGTCTGGACGCTGTTCGCCGCCGGCGCGGCGGTGTGGCTCGCCACCGCGCCGCTGGTCGCCGCGCGGTTCCACGTCGTCAGCCCCGTGGGCCTGGTGCTCAACGTGCTCGTGGCGCCGTTCGTCGCCCTGGCGATGGGCTGCGGTCTGGCATGCCTCCTCGCGGCCCCCTGCTCTCCCCTGCTCGCCGGCTGGTGCGGCGCCGGGTGCGACGCGACGCTGGCCTGCGTCGGCTGGCTCGTGTCGTGCGGCGCGGCCGTCCCCGGCGGGCACGCGTGGGTCGCGGGGCCGCCGGCATGGTGGGTCGCCGGCTGGTATGCCGTGCTTGTGGCGGCGCTGGTCGCCCTGCCGCGGCCGCGGCTGGCGCGGGCCGCGACGTGGGCCGCCGTCGCCGGCGGATGGGCCGCAGTGGGTGTCGCAGGCTACGGGCTGGAGCGGCTCATGGAGGGCGGGCCACGGGAGATGCGGGTCGTGGTCGCGGCCATGGGGCACGGCTGTGGCATCGTGGTCCGGTCGCCGACGGGCCGCTGCCTCGTGTACGACGCGGGTCGGCTCGGGGCGCCCGGGGCCGCCCGGCGGGCGATGGCCGCCGTGCTCTGGGACGAGGGTGTGTCGCGGATCGACACGCTCGTCGTCTCGCACGCGGATGCCGACCACTTCAATGCGGTGCCGGAGCTGCTCGAGCGGTTCGGCGTCGGCGAGATCGTGGTCACGGAGGCGTTTTGCAGCAGCCCATCGGGCGGCGTCGCCGACCTGCTCGACCGGGCCGCCGCGCGGCGGGTGCCGGTGCGCACGGTGCGTGCCGGCGACTCGTTCGCGGTCGATCCGCTGTGTCGCGTGCGCGTGCTTCGGGATGGTGCCGGGCAGGCGGCGGCGGCGGCCGACAACGAGCGGAGCCTGGTGCTGGGCGTGGAGGCGGCGGGCCGCCGGCTGCTGCTCACCGGCGACCTCGAGGGGCCGGCGCTGGCCGACTTCGTGGCGGCCGGGCCCGACGCCTGCGACGTGCTCGTGGCCCCGCACCATGGCACCCGCACGAGCCTGCCGCCCGACATCGCGCGGGCCACCCGCCCCGGTCTCGTGCTCGTCAGCGGTGTCGGCGGGCCGGCCTGGGGGGAGGTGAGTGCGGCCTACCGCGATGCCGCGGGCGACGCGGCGGTGCTGAAGACCGGCGGTGAGGGGGCGATCGCCGTGACGCTCACGGCGGCGGGCGTGACTGTGGAGCGGTTCACCGCCGGCCGCTGGCGACCGTGCGAGCCGGACGGTTCGGCACGCACCACCGGGAAGAAAGAGACGAGCACGGCCCCGCGAACCGCGGGCTCGAAGAGCTCTGCGACAACGGACCCGAATCCACCGGGAACGACGCCGTCGCGGCCACGGACGGTGTCATGACAATTCCGGGACGCCCGCGGCGAAGGACTCAGCGGTCACGAAGACCGGCTCGACGGCCTGGGAATGCGTTTCGTGAAACTCGTCGACGCCGCGCAGGGATCGCTCCGACGCCCCCTCCCAGCTCACCTGCACGGGGACGGGCCCCCGCCCGGCATCGACGACGAAGTTGACCTCCCTGGCGCCGCGCCAATAGGCCACGTCGCGAAACCGGCGGCGCAAGAGCAGAAACGTCGCGCATTCGAGTTGCTTGCCACGGTCTTGACCGGTCAGGGTCACGGCGACCCGCTGCAGACCGGTGCGGCTCGCGCCGTCACCGTTGCCGGGAAGCCCGAAGCGCAAGCTGAGGGAATACGCTTCGCTTCACCGGAAACCGTTCCACATTCCCTCGGCTCGCGGCTCGGGCTTCAAGGAACGAGACCGCCAAACCCGACAAACCGGAAACCCATTGCCGAGCACATGAGGCAGTCTGGCGGAGCTGTGGTGCGAGATTTGCGAGGTACGCCCGAAACTTTCAGTGTCGAGTTTGCTCGACACCTTCAGGAGTGTCCACTTTGGTCGACATGGGCCGGCTTGGCCCGTCACGCCGCGCCGCCGGTCTCGCGTTTCCAGCGCCAGGCGGCCGCCGCCAGCAGGGCGAAGTTGAGGAGCAGGAACGCGAAGAACTCCGTCTGCCCGCCCTGGCCGAAGCCGTAGGAGTGGAGGCCGGCGCCGAGGAGGAAGTTCACGCCGTACCACGACATCCCGATCACCGCCGCGCCGATCACGCTGCCGGCCGCCAGGCCGAAGGTGCCGATCCAGCCCGCGTAGCGACCGTGGAGGATCGCGATGTAGGCCAGCAGCGACACCAGCGCCCACACCTCCTTCGGATCCCAGCCCCAGAAGCGGCCCCACGAGACGTCGGCCCACAGGCCGCCGAGGATCGTGCCCGCCGCCAGAAGCAGCACGGCCACCTGCATCGCCTTGTAGATGAACCCCGCCAGCGCCGTGCAGGCTGCGGGGGCCTTGCGGCCGCCCGCCGGCCCTGCGCCGTAGCGGCCGAGCAGGTAATAGCCCAGCGACAGACAGCCGAGCCCCCATGCGAGCGCGCCGGCGGCGTAGCTCGACACGATCGTGAGCACGTGGATCGTGAGCCAGAAGTTGTCGCGGAGCACCGGCTGCAGGGGGCTGAACTGCTTGCCCGGGATCGGGAAGAACCAGGCGATGAACGTGCCCGCGAAGGCGACGGCCGTGACCACGAGGCCGAACGAACGACGGGCGTAGGTCTCCGGCAGCGCGGCGGCGAGGTGGCCGCCACGCCACGAGAGCGGCACCGTGACGATCCCGACGACCGCGGCCAGCACGAGCCGCGGCAGATACCAGACGGCCGGGGCCAGCATCCCCAGGCCGACCAGCCAGACGACAAGGTTGTTGAGGTTCGGCAGCGAGCGGTCGACGTCGGTCTGGGGCAGAAGATTGATGATCGTCCGGCCGCCGGCCGCGTACGGGGCCATCGCCAGCACCCAGACGACCAGCGCGGAGAGCGCCAGCCGTGGCAGGAGCAGGGCCCATGAGGCCAGGCTCCAGCCCCCCGCGCCGAGAAGGTTCCGGCGGCGGTCGTCGAGCGGCGTGGCCTCGCCCGGCACCAGCGATCCGAAAGGTGGCGGGAGGGCCGTCATCCGCCAGGCGTCCCCCGCCCCGCGTTGACAGATCGGGGCCAGCAGGAAACCGAGCCCGAGGAGCGAGAGGAAAAACGGCACGTAGATCACGGTCTCGTACATGTTCGTCACGGGAGCCCAGCCCGTGATCGCCACCCGCTGGGCGAAGGCGTAGGCGGTCCAGCCGATCTCGGCGGCGAGGAGCAGCGTGCCGAGCCAGAACATCGGGCCACGCGCCCGGCCGAAGGCCAGCGCGAAGGCGAACAGGGCCAGCAGGCTCAAGACCCAGGAGAGCCGGAAGGGATCCGCCTCGTTGTACCGCACCTCGCGGAGGGTGCTGCCGACGGCCGGATAGGCGGTGTGCCGCAGGAGGTCGGCGTCGATCCTGTCGACCGGGAGTTTCGCCCGCAGTGGCTCAACGCCCGCGCCGAGCGCCCGCAAGGCGGCCGCCAATCGCGTCGCGGCCGCGGTCGCGGTCGCGACGCGATTTCGCGCGTCGCCCGCCGGCTCCGTGGCGACCGCCGTCAGCGCCGCGAACGCGGAACGGACTTCATCGACCGCCGGCGTCGGATACCCGGCGAGCACCTCGGGCGGGGCGTCGAGGAGCGTGGCCAATGCCAGCCACGGCGGCGTGTCATCTTCGGCGTTGCGTTCGGCCTCGAGCGGCTCCGCGTGGAGCGCGGGCACGACGAGCAGGCCGCCGCCGTCGTCATAGAGCGCTTCGGCGAGCAGGCCGACGCGGTCGGTCAGCCGCGCCACGGCACGCCGGGTCGTCGCGGGCAGGTCGGGAACGGCGGCGAGCCGGTCGAGGGCGGACCGCAGCGCCGGAAACTTCGCCGCCGCGTCGGCCGTGGCGAATCGCGTCGAATCGCCGAGGGCATCGGCGAGCCCGACGATGGCATCGTCCACACTCTTCACGGCAGCGGCCGCGTCGGCGGCCGCGATCCGGCCCCGCAGCGCCCGCCACGCTCCGGCCGACTGCTCGAAGAGCCTCGCGAACCGCCCGCGTCCCATGTCGGCAGTCGCCGCGCGGAAGGTCAGCCGGCGCCACGCCACGAAGGCCCGCCACAACTGATCGACCTTCGCATCGGCGCCCTCGAGCCGAAACTGTCCACCCGTGGCCATCGCCTCACGCCGCCGTTCGTCGATCGCCACGAGCCGCTGCCGCAGCTTCTCGCAGTCTTCGACGTCGCTCGGTGCGGCATGCTTGAGTCGCTCGCGGCCGGTGGCAGACTCGGCGAACAGCGGTAGCCCAAGGAGCTCCCGCACCTCCTCGTGCTCGGCGGTGAGGAACGGGACGTCCTCCCAGGCCGTCGGGCGGGCCAGCCAGTCGAGGAGCAGTTCGTCGGCCTGCCAGCGAACGAGCTCGCCGCCGGCACCGGTCGCCAGCTTCGGGGTCTGGGCATGGCAGATCGTGTCGGCCATCCGTCGGGCGAACGTGTCGAGCGGCATGATCCGGCCGTCCTCGAGGACGGGGATTTCCCGCCACGCCCGCAGGGCGGGCGACAGCCCGGGCTGCAGTGCAGCGGATGCGGGGACAGCCGATGCGACGGGCGTGGCGGCGGCGATGGTGGTCGCCAGGGCGGCGGCGAGGAGGAGAATCGTGCGCATCGCGGTGCTTTCGTGGTTCGAGGGGGCCGCGGGTCAGCGGCGGCGCGGTCCGAAGAAATACGCCTTCATGTAGAACATCGTGAAGATGCCGATCACGATCAAACCGCTGCCGGCGTACTTCACGCCGCGGCCCGGATCGTAATTCACCGTGAGCACCGAGGCCTCGAGCCGCTCCGGCTTCTCGGTCGCCTCGCGGGTGAACCGCTCGTAGAGATCGTCGCCCGGTAGCCACGGCCCCATGAAGCTCTCCTGGAAGAGCCGGTAGGAGCGGCCCGTCTGTGGATCGGAGAAGTCCACCGGCGCGTTCATGGTGATCGTCACCGGATCCTTCACCAACGGCCGGCCCTCCCTGGAGAGGAACTCGACGACGCTGGAGAAGTGCGAGGCCTGGCTCGTGCCCGGATCGAGCCGCCGCTCGAAGTTGTCGAGCCGCACGTTGAAGCCCACGTCCACCGCGTCGGGGAGGAGCGTGAGTGCCGCCGAGCGGGTCGGTCCCTCGACCACCCGCCGCTCCGTCGGGCCGGGCGGCTCCTCGATCGGCTGGATCGGCATGCCGGCGATCCAAAACTCCTCCGCACGACCGTCGACGGTGAGCCGGACCTTGGCTGCCCGTCGCTTGCCCGAGGGGGGCTTCGCCTTGTCGAACGGCAGCGGGAGCGTGGCGATCTCGAGCGTGTCGGCCGGCAGGAAGCGATCGACCCGCAGTTCGAGCTTGGCCCGCGGCATCTCGAAGGCCGGCACCGGCCGGCCGTCGAGCGGGAGCACGCCCGTCGTAGCGGTCGGGGCCTGCCAGCAGCGGTACAGCAAAGAGAAGCCTGCCGGTGTTCGCGCAGCGGCATTGGGCAGCCCCTTGGACTGGACGACGTCGATCCGGCTGCGGGCCTTGCCCTGCATCCGCTCGGCCGAGTCGGCGACCGCGCGTTCGATCCACAGCGTGCCGTAGACGCCCGCCAGCGGCGCGTGGATCGTGACCTCGGGCAGATCGGCGAGCACGACCATCTCCTCGGGCGGGCCTTCCCTGCCGCGCCGCACCCGCACCCGCACGCCGGAGAGCCGTGGCTGGAAGTCGAGCACTTCTACGAACAGCGGCGCGTCGCCCGTCTCGCCCCCGGGGGCGAAGGCCTCCTTGCCGAGGACGTCGTCTACGAGCATCCGCCGGGGCTTCCCGTCGCAGACGAGGACGAGCTGTCCCTTTTCGCCGTAGCCAAGCGCCGGGTCGGGCACGCCGGCGAGGAAGGCCTCGGCCTCGGCCGCCGACGTCGTCTTCCAGAACACGACGGTGCCACCGCCGGCCTGCTGGCGGTGGCGGACCTCCGCCGCCCGCAGCGGGTCGGGCTGCCAGGCGAGATCGACAGGAATCCACATCCGTCCCGAGGGGGCGCCGGCAAAGGCGTCGGTGCCGAGCCGCAGCTTCACGCCGGGCGCGAGGGCGGCGGTCGAATCGGCGTAAAAGTCGAGCACCTCCAGCCGCACGCCGTCGGCGTCGTGGATCACACCCGTGTCACGCGGAGCCAGGCCCCAGGGAAACCAGCTCCGCGTGGTGCCGTACTCGGACCAGTTGAAGGGGCCGGAGCGGAACTCGATCGGGCCGATCACGTCGCGGCTCCCGCCCGCCTTGGATTCGAGATCGATGCGGAAGTGGTGCGAGTCCTCGAAGGCCCGGCTTCCTCGCTCCCCTTCGAGGAGCGGGATTTGGGCGTCGATGCCGCCGCGCTGCGACATCAGGCAGCCGGCCAGGAGCACGAGCAGGCCGATGTGCGTGATCACGAATCCGGTCTGGTGCCGCTTCCAGGGGAAGCGGATCGCCGCGGCGCAGAAGATGCTCACCGCCAGCAGGGCGTTGAGGAGCGTGAACCACCAGGTGTTCCAGACGCCGAACTTCACCGCCTCGGTGCCGAAGCCGCTCTCCACGAACGTGCCCAGGCCGAGCACCACGGCCAGCAGGGCGATGAGGACGACCGCAAACTGGAGCGACGCGCAGAACTCGTAGGCCGCGAGGATCGCCCGCACGGCGAGCGGCTGATCGGGAGCAACGAGCCGGGGTCGGGCCATGGGCGGGGATGGATGGCGGGCAGGCCGGAGGAACTCGGGCGTCCGGCCCGCTCCAATTCTAGCAGACCGTGAAAATCTGACCGGCGGCCCTGCCAGCGGATGAGGGCCAGCGGAGGCTCTGTCCACCGCCACCCGGCAGCCCGACGCGACCGGGCCGCTGGCGGGCGAAACTCACCGCCAGCCGAAGGTCTCGGCCATGGCGTGGAGCAGCGGGTTGGCCAGCGTCGGCCCTTCCGGCGACCCGATCGTGCGCACGAGGTCGTACATCACGAAGCCGCCGAACAGGAGCAGCAGCGAGCAGCAGACGAGCCCGGTGATCTGGAGGGCGCTGAACGGCGTCTCCAGGGTGTATTCCCCGGGTTCGGCGCCGAGGATCACCGAGGCGCTGTCGCTCGACAGATCCTCGTTGAAGGTCGAGCCCTCTCCCTCGATCGCCGCGCCGAAGAAACTCGAGTCGCCCGAGTCCTCGGTGGCGATCACGACCGAGGCACTCTCCTCGTCGGCGGTGTCGCTGCCGAGCTGAAACTCGTCGCCACCGAGCAACGAATCGCCGGCGGACACCGAAACGCCGGAGCGGCCGACGACGGACACGCCGCTGATGTCGATGCCCGACATCTGCACGTCGCCGTCCTCGAGCGACAGCCCGCTGTCGAGGGCGCCGGAGAGCGCGGACCCGGCGCCGGACCCGGCGGAGAGTCCGGTGATCGAGCCGAGAGCGCTCGAACCCTTGCCGAAATCGCCAAGATCGATCGTCAGTTCGCTGCCGGCGGCGGAGCCACTCCGCGCAGGAGCCGAGCCTCGGGCCAGCGACGGCGACGACGCGCCGATGATCGACTCCAGGGCCAGATCCTCCCCGTCGAGCGTGCCGCCGTCGGCCTTGTCGCCGAGGATCACGTCTTCGCCGCCCAGCGACGGCATCGAGAGCCCCCCCTGGCCGGACTCACCGCGGACGATGGTCTGCGACGCGCCCTTCGCCTGGGAAATATCCGCGGAGAAGATCGAGTCGGTGCCGTCGAGCGGGTCGCCGAGGGAAATCTCCTCCGCTGCGCCGCCAGGCGATGACAGGTCGAGATCGAGGTCGAGGGACAGGTCGCCGGCCTGAGAATTGTCGTCGCCGAGATCGCGGGCCACCCGGTCGATGTCGTCGGCCTTGAACTTCACCGCTGCGCCGTCGCGCATCGGAAACAGCTTCTTGCGATCGACGAGGCGATTGACCTCGTCGATGCTGACGCCCAGCTGACGGGCGGCTTCTTCGAGCGACAGGAATCTTCCAGCCATCACGGGATCGACCCTCGGGAGCGAGCGACCTCCCCTCGGAATCGACAGGGGCCGCCCCTGCATTCTACGTCTAGCCGCCCCGGAACGTGCGACCGGCATTCCCGGCACGATCGGTCCGACGCCCTACCGCCGGCCGGGGGCCAGTTCCAGCATCTTTTTCAGGTCGGCAGGCTTCGGGGCCTGGGCGTTGAAGTCGCCCACCATCAGGTCGTAGCTGATGTCGCGGGTGCTCTTGAGGGCGAGGGTGCCCGCGGCGGCATCGACGTGGTAGACCGCCGCGTTCTTGAGCTGCGGGTCGATGACCAATAACAGGCGGCGGCTCTCGTCGAGCGGGCTGGCCGAGATCCACAGGCCGCCCGCCGCCGCCTCCGGAGCGAGCGGCCGCTGGGCCGCCGTCTCGCCGCCGATGAACCACAGCCAGGCGGCGAAGAACGCCGCGGCGATCGCGAGCCAGTGGCGTTGCATGATGGTTCCTCCGGTGGGCATCGTGGCAGGCCGCGGAGCGTAGGGGGGGCCGGCGGGCGGCCGCAAGACCGGCCGGCAGCGGCGCCGGCCAGGCCCCGGAGTCGCCAGCGTCTTGCCTTGCCTGCCCAGTCTCGCGCCGCGCGGCGGAGGAATCGCCGTTTCAATGTGCGGGATGTTTGGATTCAATCGCCTGCGCAAGGCGTACCGATAACGAGGGTGTGTTGGCGTCGATCCGCGTCGTTCGCGGCGACGACCGCAACCGTTTCGGGAGGTGCACGGTGTCGAAGGTCAACGCCCTGTCCGCGGCCCTGCTTCGCTCGCCCCTGCTGTGGGGTGGCGCGCTGGCGTTCTGCTTCTTCGCCCTCATTCACGGGGGCGTGATCAAGGACCCGAACGTCGTCCGCTACCTCGCCGGCCACTGGGTCGAGTACGTCGAGACCGCGATGTTCTGCGTGGGGCTCGCCGCCCTGGCCATCAAGGGCATCGACCTGGCCGGGCAGCGGAAGCGGATGGGCGGGGAGCCCCTGCTGTCCGAGATTCCGGCCGGCGGACAGGAGCCGGCCGAGGCGGCGGCGCTCGTCGCGACCCTCCCCGACGGCGAGGCCGGCGGCGACTATCTCGTGCGTCGGCTCCGCGAGGCGCTCGACCTCGTCGTCCGCACCGGCTCGGCCGACGGGCTGGAGGACCACGTCAAGTATCTCTCCGACCTCGACGCGGCCCGCGCGGCGCAGGGCTATGGCCTGGTGCGGTTCGTGATCTGGGCGATCCCGATCATGGGCTTTCTGGGCACGGTGATCGGCATCACGGTGGCGATCGCCAGCCTCTCGCCGACGCAGTTGGAAAACATCTCCGGCGTGGTGGCCGGCCTCGGTACGGCCTTCGACACCACGGCCACGGCCCTCGCCCTGTCGATGGTGCTGATGTTCGTGCAGTTCGCCATCGACCGCACCGAACAGAAGCTGCTCGCCGAGGTCGATGAGCGGGCCTGGGCCGCGCTGGCGGGCCGGTTCCAGTCACTGGCCGGCGACGAGGGCACGGCGCTGGCCATCGCCCGGCTTGGCGAGACGCTCGGTCGCGGCTCCGCGCGGCTCCTCGAGTCACAGGAGCAGGCGTGGCAGACGCTCGAGCGGACGGCCGCCACCGGCATGCGGCGGCTGCTCGACGAGGCCGGCGACCGGATCCAGCTCTCGCTCTCGCGCTCGCTCGATGCGAGCCTCGAGCGGTGGGCCGATTCGCTCGCCCGGGTGCACGACGATCTCGCCGTCCGCCGCGAGGCCCGCTGGACCGAGGCGGCCGAATCGCTCGCGGTCGCCGTGCGCGGCCTGGAGCGGCACCAGGATGCGCTCGCCGGCCAGGCAGCGCTCCTCGGTGAGGTCGTGGCCGCGACCCGCGATGTCGCCTCGCTCGAGCGGGCCCTCGACGCGAACCTCTCCGCACTCTCCGCGACGGGCCGGTTCGAGGAGACGCTCGCCACCCTCGCTGCCGCGGTGCAGCTGCTCGCCGCCCGGACCCAGGCCGCCGATCACCGGACCGTTGACCTCCAGGCGGCCCGTCGGGTCGGAAAGGCCGCATGAGTCGTATCCGCCCCGCATCGGGGGCCTCGATCTCGCTGTTCCCGTTCCTCGCCGTGCTCCTGTGCACGATGGGGGCGTTGCTGGTCCTGCTCGTGCTCTTCAGCCGCTCGGCGAAGGACTCGGAGCGGGCCGCGGCGGAGGCGGGGCTACGGCAGCGCGAGGACGACCTCCGGCTCGAACAGGAGCAGCTCGCCTGGCGGCTGCGGCAGCTTCAGGACGTGCGCGACCGCACGCTCGCCGACCTGTCGCGGGCCCGGATGCAGCTCGCGGGCGTCGAGGACGACAACCGCAAGCTGGCCGACGAGCTCGACGGGCTGGAGCGGATGGCGGCGGCGCTGGCCGACGACGCCGCGCCCGACCCGGCCGCCTCCGCGGCCCTGGAAGACCTGGAACGCCGGCTGAAGAACGCCCGTGAGTCGCTCGACAAGGCGAAACGCGAGCAGGCCACGAAGCCCCCGGCCTACGCGGTCGTGCCCTACGAGGGTGTCAACGGCACGCACCGCAGGCCGCTGTATATAGAATGCAGCATCGACGGTGTGTTTCTGCAGCCGGAGGGAATCCGCCTCGGGCCCGCCGACTTCGAGGGGCCGCCGGGCCCCGGGAACCCGCTCGCCAGCGCCCTGCGGGCCGCCCGCGAACATATCGCCAAGGGGCCGCGAGAATCGGGCGACCCGGCCGCCCAGCCCTACCCGTTGCTGCTCGTGCGGCCGTCTGGCGTGATGGCCTATTACGCCGCCCGGGAGGCGATCCAGTCGTGGGGCAGCGAGTTCGGCTACCAATTCGTGGACGAGGATTGGACTCTCGACTATCCGCCCCGTGACCCGGTGCTCGCCGACGCGGAACTGCGGGCGGTGGAGGAGTCGCGCCGGCGGATCGCCTGGCTGGGCGAGGTGCGGAAGTCGCGGCCGACCAAGCCGGTACAGCAGTATCGGGCCTCCACGACCCGCGGCGGCGTGGTGGCCGACGGCGGGCCGAGCGTGCTCGGCGATCAGTCGCGGTTCGACTGGACCGAGGAGCAGGCGGCGGGAGGCCAGGCCGGTGGGCCGGGCCGTGGCTTCGTGGCGGCCGGCGCCGCGGGCCAGCGCGAGGGTGGCATCGGCACCGGCGACACGGCCGGCGGCGATGCGATCCTCGGCGGCGGTGGTCGCAACGCCGGCGGCGCTGGCAACGGCCGCGTCGGCGGCGCGGGCGACTCTGCGTCAGCCGCGCGGTCGTCCGATGCGGAGGGTGGCGGCGCCGGCGGTCCACACGCCGGCGGCGACGGCCTTGGCGACCGTTACTCGGGGCCGTCCAAGTTCTACGTGGCGCACGCGGGCGACGCGACCGGCGCCGGCGGGGCGTCTGCGGCCGGCGGGACCGCAGCGGGCGGCAGTGCCTCTGGCGGCACCACGGCGGGCGCGCAGTCGTCCGGGACGCAGTCGTCCGGCCAGTCGTCCGGCACGCAGTCGTCCGGCCAGGCGTCGGGTAACGCCGCGACGGGAGCCTCGGGAAGCGGCGGGCTCGCGGCCGGCGCGGCAGGCCAGTCGCGGGGCGGAGCCGGTGGCGGCGCCGCGGGGCCGGCGATGCCCGGGCTCGCGCAGCCCGGAGGC
>JBIJCJ010000093.1:0-14088 GCA_044344765.1 Pirellulales bacterium
GCTCCCTCTCCCTTTGGGTGAGGGGTCGGGGTGAGGGGGCCGGTCGGGGTGAGGGTGCCGGTCGGGGTGAGGGTGCCGGGTATCGGCGTGGCATCGAAGGCACCCTCACCCGGCCTGCGGCCACCCTCTCCCGGAGGGAGAGGGAAGTTTGAAGACACACCGCGCGCCTGATCGGTCGAACGACCCAAAAGCTCGGATGTTCCTCGGTTCGCAACCGCCGCATCCGTAGCCGGCAGCGCCACGCCATCGCCTGCGAGATCGCCCTTCGAGAGCACGACGAGTTCCCGCAGCCCAGCCGCCGGGCAGGCGTGGGCCGCGTCCGCGGGCACGACCCGGAGCACGAGATCGGCCGTTGCGGCGGCGGCGGTCGCGCGGGCCATGCCCGCGGCCTCGACGGCCCCGGCCGGTGCCGCCCGGATGCCGGCCGTGTCGACGAGATCGATTTCCCAGCCGTCGAGCACGAGCCGCGTCTCCACGAGATCCCGCGTGGTGCCGGGAATCGGCGAAACCAATGCGCGGGCGTGTCCGGCGAGCGCGTTGACGAGGCTGCTCTTCCCCGCGTTGACCTCCCCGGCGACCACGACCCGCCACGGCCTGGTGAGCCGGAGCCCGACCTGCGCGGCCCGCAGGAGGCGTGCGACCGCGGCCGACGCTGCGTCGTTCTCTCCCGCGGCGACGAGCCGCGCGATCCGCGTGATCTCCGCATCGAGCGCCCCGGCCAGTTGCCGGCAGAGAATCCGCGCGGCCTTGGGGCCGCCCGCCAGCGGCAACGCCTCCCGAGCTTCCACGGCGACAGCTCCGGCGTCGTGACCGACGCCCGCGAGCCACTGCCGCCATTCGATCTCCCGTGCCCCGCGGGCCACGAGGCTGGCGACGATCGCGGCCGCCGCCGCCAGCCCGCCATGGCAATGCACCTCGAGCCGCTCGGCGGCATACCGGACGACGACCACCTCCTCGCCCCCCGCACCGCCCCACGATCCGAACGCGATCGCCCCGGCCGCCCGCCCGGCCACCGGCCGCCCGCCGCGCGGCATGAACACCGCATCGACGAGCGTCTCGGCCCCTGCCCCGGCCGCACCGACGACGGCCAACGCCCCTCGGCCCGGCGGCGTCAGCAGCGCCACCACGACCCCGCCCCCTCCGGGCGTGCCGGTGCCGGTTGATCTTATGTCTCGCACGGCATCCCTCCGGCCGACTTGGCCCCTGGCCGCTCACCCCACCACGGCAGGCGAGCGGGTCGGCGTGAGGATGCGGCGCGTGGCGGACTTGCAGTCCGCGGAAAGCAATCCTGTCCGACGCGGCGCGTGCTCTCCAACCCTCTCCCTCTGGGAGAGGGCAGGGTGAGGGTGCAGGGACAGTCCGCGAAAACTCGCACAGCACCCTCACCCGGCCTACGGCCGGCCTCTCCCAGAGGGAGAGGCGGGAAGATGAAATCACCACGCGCGGGAGTACATGCCGCGCCGAACGGTATTCCATGGAGGGCCGGAGAGAACGTCCGGAGACGTGGCAGGGGCACCCCCGCCCAACGGCGGTCTATCATTGAGTCATCCCAGGCACCGTCACCCCCGGAACCCTCTCCTATGGCCGACTGGCTCGACCCCGGCTCCAAAGCCCCGGACTTCTCGCTTCCCGCCCACGACGGAACGAAGGTCAAGCTCTCCGGCCTCCGCGGCCGGCCCGTGGTGCTCTATTTCTACCCCAAGGACGACACCCCTGGCTGCACCCGTGAGGCCTGCGGCTTCCGCGACGCCCAGGCCAAACTCGCCAAGCACAAGGCCGTGGTCCTCGGCGTCAGCCCCGACGGGCCGGAGAGCCACGCGAAGTTTCGGGCGAAGTATGAGCTCCCCTTCACGCTGCTGTGCGATGTGGACCACAAGGTGGCGGAAAAGTACGGGGCCTGGCGGGAGAAGAACATGTACGGCAAGAAGTCGATGGGCATCGCCCGGAGCACCTTCATCATCGACGCCGACGGCCGGGTGGCGCGGGTGTTCAAAGCGGTGAAGGTGGACGGCCACGACCAGCAGGTGCTGGAGGCGCTGGCCGACCTGTGACGCGCCAGCCGTCACGATCCGCACCAGGCGTCCCGCCGGCCGGCCGGCGGGACGCCCCCGGCCCGCACCGTCTCGGCTTCCGGGCGCATACTTGCTGGCCGCCGGCATCTGTGCCGTGCGGCCCTCCTCACGCCGTGTCCCGGATGTCGAACTTTCTCGCCCGCTGCGCCGCAATCGGTCTCGTGGGCGGCGGGTTCGCCGCCACCGGCGACCTCGGCTGGCTGGCCGCCCGGGGCATGCGGCTCGTGAACGCCCGCACCATTCCGTCGGAGGAGAAGCCGGCCGCGGAAGAGGCAGCCGTCTCGGCGGCGACCCAGCCGCTCCTTCCGCCGGAGCCGGCGGTGCCGCCACCCACGCCCGACCCGTTCCGCAGTCCTCCGGTCGCCCGGCCGGTCATCCCGGCCCTCGACCCGTCGCCGCCGAGCAACGGTCCCGAGCGGCTCGACCTGGCGACGCTCCAGCCCGGTGAGCGGGTCACGTTCTGGATCGGCCGGCCAGCCATCGCCCGACAGCCGTGGATCGCCATCGACATCGTCGATCCGGCGGCGGGCGAGGCGCTCCTTTGCACGCCCGGCATGGCCGCTCGCCGCGTGAAGATCCGCGACGCCCGCGGCGGCCATTCAGCCGTCGTGACGAAGGGCGACTCGCTGGTGATCACTCCGGTCGGCCCGGCGCATCACGGCCAGGCCGGCGGCGAGACCCTCGGCCCGATCACGGCGCTGGCCATCGGCCGCAAGTAACGCGGCTCACACGTTCCCCCCGCGGGCTGCAGTTCTTACTGATCAACGACAGTGCCCGTGCCGCGGGAGCCCGGGCCACGACGGCCAGAGACCGCCGCTCCAGCGCGAGCATGACCGTCGTGCCGTTTGCCGGGAAGCCCGAAGCGCAAGCTGAGGGAAGACGCGTCGCTCCACCGAACACCGATCCGCATTCCCTCGGCTCACGCCTCGGGCTTCACTGCATCGGGCATCCGCCACAATTGGCGCCGACGTTCGCCAACTGGCCTGAGCCGAGGGAGCCACCGCCCCCTCGAAGTTCGACCCTCATCAGGCGTCCTCGTGGGTCGCCTCGGCGGCCTCGCGCTCCTTCGACCAGCCGACCCGCTTCTTGGAGAGGCCGATCTTCCGCTCGTCGGTGTCGACGCGGAGGATCTTCACCTCCAGCGGATCGCCGACCTTCACGAAGTCTTCGGCGTTCTCGATCTTGTCCTCCGACAGTTCGGAGATGTGGAGCAGGCCCTCGAGGCCGTCCTCCAGCCCCACGAAGACACCGAAGTTCGTGATCTTCGTGACGGTGCCCTTGACCACGTCGCCCGACTTGTAGCGCTTGGGGATGTCGGTGGTCCAGGGGTCGTCGGCCATCTGCTTGAGGCCGAGGGCGATCCGGCGGCGCTGCTGATCGACCGACAGCACCTTGCACTCCACCTCCTGCCCCTTCTCCAGCATCTCGCTGGGATGGGTGACCTTGCGGGTCCACGACATGTCGGTGACGTGGAGCAGGCCGTCGATGCCGTCGTCGATCTCGACGAAGGCACCGTAGTTGGTGAGGTTCCGCACCACGCCCTTGACCACCGCGCCCGGCGGGTAGTCGCCCGCGACCTTTTCCCAGGGATTCTGCTGGGTCTGCTTCATGCCCAGCGAGATCTCCTGCTTTTCCTTGTTGATGGCGAGCACCACCACCTCGACCTCGTCGCCCGGCTTGACGAGCTCCGACGGGTGGCTGACCCGCTTCGTCCAGCTCATCTCGCTGATGTGCACGAGCCCTTCGACGCCGTCCTCGAGCTTGACGAAGGCACCGTAGCTCATCACGTTCACGACCGTGCCCTTGCAGACCGTGCCGACGGGGTATTTGTCGGCGACCTTCGCCCACGGGCTGGCGGTCCGCTGCTTCATGCCGAGGGCGATCTTCTCGCGCTCGCGGTCGATGTGCAGCACCTGGACCTCGATCTCCTGATCGATCTGCACCATCTCGCTGGGATGGCCGATGCGGGCCCAGCTCATGTCGGTGATGTGGAGCAGGCCGTCGATGCCGCCCAGATCGACGAAGGCGCCGAAATCGGCGATGTTCTTGACGATGCCGCGGCGGATCTGGCCGACCTCGAGGGTCTCCATGAGCTGCTTCTTCCGCTCCGCCCGCTCCTGCTCGATGAGCGCCCGCCGCGAGACGACGATGTTCCGGCGCGCCTCGTCGATCTTCAGCACCAGACACTGGATGCAGCGGCCGCAGTAGTCGCCGATGTCGGCCGGACGGCGGATGTCCACCTGGCTGGCGGGCAGGAACACGTTGACGCCCGAGATGTCGACGAGCAGGCCGCCCTTGATCTTCCGGGTCACGAAGCCGGTGACCACGTCGTTCTCGTGGACGCTCTCCATGACGCGGAGCCAGTCCTCGATCCGCCGCGCCTTCCGCTTCGAGAGCGTGATCAGGCCGCGCTGCTCCTCGAGCGAGCCGTCCTCGAACTCCTCGAGCAGCACCTTGACGATGTCGCCGACCTGCGGCGGGGGCTCCGTCTCGTCCCACTCGTTCCGCGGGATGTGGCCTTCGCTCTTGTAGCCGACGTCGACGAGAACGAACTCGTCGTCCACCCGCAGCACCTTCCCCTCGAGCACCGAGTTCACCGCGAGCGTCGCCGCCCCGACCGAATACTCACCCTCCGCGGCGCCGGCCATGGCCAGTTCGAGTTCCTGATCGAGTTCGTCTCCAAGTTCCAGTTCGCGAATGAGGTTGCGGTTGACCATGCGTCGGGGGGTTTCGGGAAAGCGGGTTGGGGGAGGGGAAGTCTGCGGGCCACGATCGGTCGAGCCACGAAGTGTAGCAGCGGCCGGGAGGCCTCACAATCGAGCGTTTTCGCCACGCCGCCGCAGACTGCCCGACCCGTGCGTCGGGCCCGGAGGGCATCCACGGCCTGCCGGCGCGCCGATGCCATACAAAGGGACGTGTCGCTCGGGGCTCACCGACCCTGGCAGCCCCCGGCGTGAGCCGCCCAAACCGGAGTCCCCCGGCGTGCCCGGGGGTGATGCGATGCGCCGGCGTTCCCCCCACATCCTGTCGCTGCTCCTCGTGGCCACGGCCCTCGCGGCCGGGCCCGCGCGGGCCCAGTTCCTCGAATCCGAAGCCGCCGCCACCGGTCCCGGCCTCGGCGACGTGCGCACGCTCAAGTACAAGGTCGGCCTGGTCGTCACGGCGGAAGGAGGCCCTTGCTCCGGGCTCTACGCCACGCTGCCGGTGCCCGACGAGTGGCCCGAGCAGAGGGTGCGGATCGTCGCGGAGGACGTTTCGCCGGCGGTCCGCAACCTCCGCTACCGCACGCTCCTCGGCGGCGTGAAGCAGATGGTGGTGGAGATCCCCGACCTGCCTGCCGGCAAGCAGGCCCGGGCCGTGGTGACCTTCGAGCTCGACCGGGCGGCGATCGTCGCGCCGAGCGACACCGCCGGCCTGCGAATCCCCGAGAAGCCCGACCGCGGGCTCAAGGCCCACCTCGGCACGAGCCCCTACATCGAGACGCGGGACCCGAAGATCGCGGCCCTGGCGAAGGCGGCGGGCAAGGACCTCGACGGCTGGCGGAAGGTCGAGGCGATCTACGACACCGTCCGCGACAAGGTCGAGTATCGCAACGGCGAGCTCAAAGGCGCCCGGCGGGCGCTCGCCGACGGCTGGGGCGACTGCGAGGAACTGACCTGCCTGTTCATCGCCATGGCCCGGGCGGAAGACATCCCCGCCCGCACCGTGTGGGTCGAGGGGCACTGCTATCCGGAGTTCTATCTCGTCGACGCGACGGGCAAGGGCTGGTGGTTCCCCTGCCAGGCCGCCGGCACGCGGTCCTTCGGAGCGATGCCCGACCAGTTGCCGATCCTGCAGAAGGGCGACAACTTCCGCGACCCCGATCGGCCGGGCAAGTCGCTGCGGTACGTCTCCGAGTTCCTCAAGGGCGCAACCGTGAAGGGCTCGGGCGATCCCCGGGTGGAGTGGATTCGCGAGGGCGCGTGACGCGACTGCCCCTGAACACGGACTGCACCAGGCACCCTCACCCGGCCTGCGGCCACCCTTTCCCAAAGGGAGAGGGGCGATTGCGGCACTGATTTTCCCTCCTCCCTCCCCCTCTGGGAGAGGGCCTGGGTGAGGGTACAGGGAATCCGCTCAGCATCAGCAGCGCGAATCACTCGGCCCCAACGGGCATCCCGAGCGGCACCGCATCGTCGCCGATCGGGCGGCCGAACTGGTCGCGAGCGACCGGCGTGAACCACCGCGGTGCGATCGGGATCCCGGCATCCTTCCAGGCCGTCTCCAGCCGGTCGCCGGCGAGCCGCACGATCTTCTCGCGGCCGCGGCCGGCCAGCGTGGCCCGATCGGCCCAGGGCGTGACCGGTCCTTCGAAGCCAGCCGCCTTGGCGTGCCGCAGCACCGCCGCCGCGTCGATGACACCCGTCTCGCCCGGCATCAGCCGCTGGGCGTGGCCCAGCGAAGCCCCCGCGGTCTCGCGCGGCGCGTCGGAGAGCCGAACCTCGACGAGCCGCCCGCGCGGCGTCTTCTCGATCATCTCGAGCGGCTCTCCCGTGACGTGCAACGCCCAGGCATCGGCGACCGCCCCGATCCGCTCGTGCGACACGGCGACCAGGCCCAGCAGGCCCTCGTATGTGGAGATGAACTGGTTCGCCTTGCCCTCGCGGGCCTCGGTCTCCGGCCGGATCGCCAGGCCGAGCATGATGTTGCGCGGTGCGAGCAGATCGCCGATCGTGTGCAGCCGGGTGCGGTAGAGCTCGAAGAAGTCTTTGAAGGAGTGCTCGTCGGAGGCTGGTGCGATGGTGGCCACGGCCCGCGTCGCTTCGGTGGCCTCGGCCAGTTCGAGGAATCGCGGCAGCGCCTTCATGTCTCGCTCGAACGCGGCCTCGTCGGCGGCGAGTTCGACGGGGAGGTGAAACACGCCCGCCTTGAGCCGGGCGCTGACCATCAGCCGCCGGGCGTGGGGCACGCCGAACGCATCGGCCTGCTGCTGGAAATCGAGGATGTCGATGTCCATGGCGTCGAACCCGAACGAGAGCGCCAGTTCGATGAGCTCGCTGGGACGACCGGAGAGGGGCAGACCGATGGTGCTGAGGTTACGGAACATCCGGGGATAGGCTCCTGGTTCGGGAAAACGGCGGGCCGAGTAGTATTACCTGACTCCGCCCGTTTTTGAAGCGGGCGCCGCAAGGACAAGGTTCCATGTCGATTCTCGAGGCCGTCACGCTGGGCGTTGTGCAGGGTTTGACGGAGTTTCTCCCGATCTCCAGCACGGCCCACCTTCGCGTCGTCCCTGCCCTGCTGGGCTGGGAAGACCCCGGCGCCGCCTTCTCGGCGGTCATCCAGTGCGGCACCCTGGTGGCGGTCTGCGTGGCCATGCGGCGCGACATCGCCGCGATCCTCGGCGAATCCCTGGCCTGCCTGCGGTCCGGGCGGCTGCCCACGACCCCGGGGGCCCGGGCCGGCCTGTTCATCGTCGTCGGCACGGTGCCGATCGTGGTCGCGGGCCTGGCCTTCAAGGACTTCATCAAGGGGCCGCTGCGATCGCTGGAGGCCGTGATCATGGCGCTGCTCGCGGCCACGGTCGCGATGATGGCGGCGGAGTGGATCGGGCGGCGGCGCGGCTACGCGGGCCGCGACGGCCTGGAGGCCGTGGGCTGGGCCGACTGCATCGGCATGGGCTGCGCCCAGGCGCTGGCGCTCTTTCCCGGCACGTCGCGGAGCGGGATCACGATCGCGGCCGGGATGCTCGGCGGCCTCGACCGCCGCACCGCGGCCCGGTTCTCGTTTCTGCTTTCGCTGCCGGCGATCGCCGCGGCGGCGCTCCTGGAGCTCGTCGAGGAACGGCACGCCCTGCTCGGTTCACGCGAGGCCGTGGAGGCGGCCGTCTGGGGCACGCTCACGGCCGCCATCGTGGGCTACGCCGCGATCCGCTGGCTCCTGCGGATGCTGACGAGCCACACGCTCTGGCCCTTCATCGCCTACCGGCTCGCCCTGGCCGGCCTGCTTGCCTGGTCGTTGGCATCCGGCCTGGTGCCGGCTGCGAAGCTCGCCCTGTAGCGGCGGTCTCATACGTCTCAACCATGCTCCTCGCGGGTTCGCTCCGGAAGCCCCTCGCGGAAGCGAGGGGGTGACGCGGTCCACTCCGTGGACTTGTGGATCGCCTTCCCGCGTTCCCCCAAAATCCGTGGGGCAGCCCGTCACCCCCCGGCTCCCGCCGGGGGCTTCTGGATGCTCGTCACGGTCGATTTTCTTTCCACTCATCGGGGCCAAACCCAACGGTGCCCGACGATCGAGTGTGCGACGCATGAACCGCTCAACCAAGATCCTCGCGGGTTCGCTCCGAAAGCCCCTCGCGGAAGCGAGGGGGTGACGCGGTCCACTCCGTGGCACGAGCGCGATCGATTAGCATGACCGCATGCACGACGCTCCCCGCCCTTCGCCCGCCCCCGCGCCGCGGCGCAGCCTGCTTGATTTCCTCCCCTTCGCAGTCGCGGCGGCGACGGCCGCCGGATGGGGCGGCGGCTGGCATTGGCTGCTCGATCTTGCCAATCACTTCCGCTGGTACTGGCTGCTCCTGGCGTGCGTCTCGGTCGCCACGTCGTGGCGACGGACCGGCTGGCCGGCACGGGGCTGCCTGGCCGTGGCGCTGGCGGGCAATCTCTGGGCATTGCTCCCGTACTGGATTCCACCCGCGAGCGGCGGCGCGTTGGCCGGGCCGCCGACCGCCGGCCGCCGCGAGCCCATCTCGCTCGTGTCGATCAACGTGCTCACGAGCAACACCGACAAGCCGGCCGTGCTCGCGTATCTGCGGTCGCGCGACCCCGACATCATCATCGCCCTCGAAGTCGATGCCGCCTGGGCCGCGGCCCTCGGCGAGCTCTCCGCGCGCTGGCCGCACACGATCGTGGAGCCACGCGCCGACAACTTCGGCATCGCCCTGCTCGCCAAGCGGCCGCCCCGCGAGCACCGCGTGCGCGAGTTCGGCGACACGGGCGTGCCCTCGATCGTGGCCACGTTCGCCGACCCGGCAGGCGACTACACCGTGATTGCCACGCACCCGGTGCCGCCGAAGAGCCCGGACTACGCCCGTGACCGCGACACCCAACTCCGCGCGATCGCGCAGCTCGTCGCCGCGTCGCCCCTGCCCTGCATCGTGGCCGGCGACCTCAACGCCACGCCCTGGTCGGCAGCCTTCCGCGATCTCATCGCCACCAGCGGCCTCCGCGACACGGCCCTCGGCCGCGGCGTGCAGGCCACGTGGAACGCTCGCGTTTGGGCGCCCCGCATCCCCATCGACCACATCCTCGCCCCGCCGGGCACGGAGATCCTCCGCCGTGCCGTTGGCCCGTTCGTCGGCTCCGACCACTTCCCCGTCGAGGCCGAAATCCGCCTTCCTCCGGCCCGGTAGAAAATCACGCTGGACGACCGCCCGGGTATGATGTCGCCCGGTTAGCTGGCAGACTGTGGAACAAGTCTGCCCGAGAAGGATGCGATGGCCATCGACCCGGGTAACCCACGGCGTTGCCTGCGGTCGATGAAGTGGATCAAGGCCAGGAAAGGCTTTGTCCACGGACAACGTGGCTCCCGCGGTCGAGGTGCAGCGTGGCGGTCGAACTCCGTGAGTTCTCCTGGCAGAGGATGATCGAGGCCGTGCAAGCCGTCCGTGAACGTGCCCTGCGAGCGACCGCGGCCCTGGAGCGGGCGGGCATTCCGTATGCCGTGGCCGGGGGCAACGCAGTGGCGGCCTGGGTGTCGCGGGTCGATCGGGCCGCCGTGCGGAACACGCAGGACGTCGACATCCTCGTCCGCCGCGCCGACTTCGCGGCCGTCAAGGTGGCTCTCGAAGCGGTCGGATTCGTCCACGCGACCGTGATGGACGTGGCCTGCTTCATCGACGGCCCGCAGGGCAGCCCGCGAGACGCCATCCACCTGCTGTTTGCCGGGGAGAAGGTCCGCGAGTCCTATCCGCTGCCCACCGCCGACGTCACCGAACGGGAGCGGGCCGACGACTACCACGTCGTGGCGCTCGAAGCCCTCGTGCGAATGAAGCTCAACTCGTTCCGCGACAAGGATCGCACCCACCTACGGGACCTCATCTCCCTGGGTCTGATCGACGACTCATGGCTGTCGCGGTGCGTGCCCGAGCACGCCGTCCGCCTCCGCCAACTGCTCGACGACCCGGACGGCTGAAGCCGGCCGCGGATGCCGCCGCTCCTCCCTCTCCCTCTGGGAGAGGGCCGGGGTGAGGGTGCATGGAATCCGCGCCCATCCAGGCACCCTCACCCGGCCTGCGGCCACCCTCTCCCAAAGGGAGAGGGATGATTGGGGCAAGGCAGACAATTGCCGCCGCACCTCCGCCCTCTCCCTCGGGGAGAGGGCTGGCGTGAGGGTGCATGCGATCCGCTACCGCCCTGCGGCCAGGGCGGCGAGGTTCATGCCCAGCCGCTTGGCCTTCTTGTAGAGCGTGGTGCGATTGATGCCCAACGCCCGCGCCGCGGCGTCCCGGCGCCAGCCCGACCGCTCGAGCGCGTCGAGGATCATCTGCCGCTCCGGAACAGCCATCGCCGCCTTGAGCGGCGGCGGCTCGCGCTCCGCCGCGGCGTCGCCGATCCGCGGCCGGCGACCGAGCACCGTGGGCGGCAGGTCCGTCGCGTCCACGAGCGGCCCCCGCCCGAGGAACGCGGCCCGCTCCACGGCGTGCTCCAGTTCGCGAACGTTGCCCGGCCAGTCATGGCTCACGAGGGCGTCGAGGGCCGCGGGCGTGAAGCCCTCGACTACGCGACCGGCCTTCGCGGCGGCGGCCCGCAGGAAGTGCGTCGCCAGCAGCGGCACGTCGCTCGCCCGGCTCCGCAGGGCGGGCATCTCCACGGTCACGACGTTGATCCGCCAGTAGAGGTCGGCGCGGAAGCGGCCGTCGGCCACCAGTCGCTCGAGATGCTCGTGCGTGGCAAGGATCACTCGGGCGTCTACCGCATGCGTGCGGGCTCCGCCCACCGGCTCGAACTCCATGTCCTGGAGCACGCGGAGGAGCTTCACCTGCATGGCAGGCGTGGCGGTGGCGATCTCGTCGAGGAAGATCGTGCCGCCGTCGGCCTGGAGGAACCGCCCTTCCCGATCGGCGGTGGCGCCGGTGAACGCGCCGGCGACGTGGCCGAAGAGCTCACTCTCGAGCAGCGTCTCGCTCAAGGCCCCGCAGGCCACCTCGACGAACCGGCCGGTGCGGCCGCTGGCCCGGTGGATCTCGCGGGCGAGGAGCGACTTGCCCGTGCCGCTCTCGCCGGTGACGAGCACCGTGGCGGGCGTGGCCGCGATCCGTGCCGCGATCTCGAGCACGCGGCGGAGCGCGGGATGGGAGCCGAGAACCGCCGGGGCGACGGCCGCGGCGGCGGCGCGACCGGCCGCGGCGGTACGGGCCCGATCGATCGCGGTGAGCACGTCGGCATCCCGCACGGGGGCGGCCACGGCGGCGTCGCCGGCCAGGACGGTGCCTGCGGACTCGGGCAGGAGCACGACGATGCCGGCACCGGCGCCGGCTGCCGCAGCCACTCGCGAGGCGTCGGCCAGCGCTCCGTCGATCACGACCACGTCACAGGCGGCGCGGGCCAGGGACTGCACCGCCTCCGCAGCCGTGCCCGCGGCCGAGGCGTGATGGCCGAGGCCGCAGAGCCATTGGGCGAGGTGCGACGCCTTCCGCCGGTCGTCGTCGACGACGAGCAGTCGGCAGGGGGTCGGCAAGAGGGACGGGCTGTCGGTCATGAGGAGCTCCCGCGACGGAGGCGCGGACACCGCCTCCACGATTCTTTAGGTCGCGAAACGGCGACGGCAAAGTCGCCCCAGGGCGACAAGTCGACGAAAACGTCAGCCTCGCGGCGGCACGACCCGCACGACCGGCGCCGCCGTCACGGCCGCGGCTGCGGCCGGCCGTCGTCGTCGTGATTGACGTCGCCCAGATTGACGGCGTCGGCGATCCGATCGGCCGCCGGACCGAGGAGGATCTCGCGGTTCTCGAACAGCGCCTCGGGATCCTGGTCGAGCATCCGAATCCGCCGCTTGCGGAAGGAGAAGAACGCGACCACAGCCAGGGCGGCGAGGGCCGCGAGAATCACGACGACGGTCAGCCCCTTTTCCGCGGACTGGATCAGGCCCGTGATCCGGTCGCCGAACAGGTAGGCGAGGCCGAAGAACCCGCCGATCACGACGGTGGCGCAGATGAAGTCGGCCAGCAGGAACCAGCGATACTTCACCCTCAGGATGCCGGCCGTGAGGTAGAAGGGGCTGCGGAGACCGACCAGGAAGCGGGCCACGAAGAAGGCCTTGATGCCGTGCTTCTTGAGGAGGTCCTCGATCGTCCGCTCCCGCTCGGGGGTCAGGAAGCCGGACCACCAGGGATGCTCCTTGAGGATCCGCGCCCCGAAGAACCGGCCGATGGCGTACATCAGGCTGTCGCCGAGCAGGGCCCCGGCCATGCAGGCCGGCAGGGCGTAATACCACTTCAGCGCACCGGCCTTGCTGGCCACGCCGGCCGCCACGATCGGCACCTCTTCGGGCACCGGCAGGCCGATGCCCGTGAGCGTGAGAAACAGGACGATCCCCATGTAGGAGGTCTGCTCGATCCAGTCCAGCATGGAGATGACGGGCGGTGGGGTGGGGCGGAAAAAATCGCCATTCTACACGCCGCCCGCCGTTCAGCCACGATCCAGCATTTCCACGGCGGCCGCAGGCTCCCAGGCCACGTCTGCGGCGGCGAGATTCGCGGTCAGCACGCCCACGCATCCGGCAGCGGGGGACGGCAGCACGAGGATCGCCGCCACGTCGCCCCCGGCCGGCGCAACCACGTCGAGGCCGGCGGGGCCGAGCACGTAGAGCGCCGTCGCCAGGGCGTCGGCCGTGGCCGCATCTGGGGCCAGCACCGTCGCCGAGAGCACGCCCGCGGCGGGCCGGCCCGAGCGCGGGTCGAGGATGTGGCCGAGCTTCCGGCCCCTGTCCACGAAGAATTGCGTGCCCGACCCGCTGGTCCCCAGGGCGCGGTCGGCGAGGGCGATCGTCGCCATCCGCACCCCCGGCCGCAGCGGATGCCGCAGGCCCACCGGCCAGCCGCGGCGGCCAGTCAGGGCGGCCCCCTGCACACCGCGGGCCCGCACGCTGCTCAGGCCGCCGTGCACGAGCACGCTGCCCACACCGCGCTCGGTGAGCCGCTCCACGGCCCGATCGACCGCCCAGCCCTTGCCGATCGCCCCGGGATTGAGCTCTACGCCGGCCCGCGTGAACCGCACCCGTCGGGTCGCGGCGTCGAGTTCGACGTGCCGCATGCCGGCGTTCGCCAGTGCCGCGGCAAGCGCGTCGTCGGACGGTGTCCGCCCCTGCCGCTGGAGGAATCCCCAGGCCCTGACGAGCGACCCCGCAGCGATGTCGAACCCGCCCCCGGTCCGCTCGTGGAGCTCACGGGCCCGGGCGAGCAGCGCGAACACCTCGTGCGACACCGGCTGCCAGCCGGCGGCGGCGGTGGCGTTGAGGATCGCCAGGTCGCTCGTGTCGCGGTAGACGCTGAACGCGTTCTCGATCTCATCGACGAGGTCGAGGGCCTCGCAGGCCAACGCCGTGGCATCGGCCACTTCGCCCGCGTTGAACACGATCTCGAACCGGCAGGCCATCGCCTCCCGGCCGACCACGATCGTGTGGATGTCGGCGTCGCCAGGCATGGCGGTCACCGTGGCGCGAGCCCTCGATCAAAGGCGTCCTGGTCGCGACGGAAGACGGCCAGTTCGCGCTCGAACTCCGGCAGCGAGATCGTGTAGACGGGCCGCTCGTCGGTGTGCGCGTGGCAGTGGGCCACGAGCATCCGGTAGAGAAACTTGAACAGCTGCCGCGGCACCCGCAGGCTGCGGAGGCCGTCGATCAGCCGCCGCTGATCCACGGCCGGCTCGAAGAGTTGCGCCAGGGTGGCCGGCGGCGTCCCTGCGCTGGCCGCCTTCACGCGGGCCGAGGCGATGTCGTAGAGCGTCTCGCCCGACCACTCCAGCGAAGGCACGAGGTT
>JBIJCJ010000268.1:0-3871 GCA_044344765.1 Pirellulales bacterium
CGAAAACCAGCCCATCCATGGCCCCGACAGCCTTGGGCCGTCGCGGCGAACGCCAAGGGTTCGCCGGACGGCCAGGCGGTCGAACCTCCGGGCGACCGTGGCCGCCGCGCACGCGGCGGCACGCGACGCGGCCTGCGGCCGCTGCGTGCGACTGCACGCCGGGATGGCGGGCCATCGAAAGCCGGCGGAGGCCGGCAACGCAACCGCGAGGCACGATGCCGAGGCGGTGCGGGATCGCGGCTTCGCCGGACGGCCAGGCGGTCGAACCTCCGGGCGACCGTGGCCGCCGCGCACGCGGCGGCACGCGACGCGGCCTGCGGCCGCTGCGTGCGACTGACGAACGTGGGAAATGATCCTTGCCGGGAAGCCCGAAGCGCAAGCTGAGGGAATACGGGCCGCCGCCACGGAAACCGATCCGCATTCCCTCGGCTCGGCTCACGCCTCGGGCCTCAAGGGCACGGAGCGTCGTCCTCCATCCCATTCCGCGCCGCGCGACGCCGCCTCTCCACCACACCCCACCCTCCGCTCCGCCCCGCGGTCTCTCACCATCGATAGCCAGGGCCTTCCCTTGGGCTGGCTGGGCAGACCCGGGACTTTAGGGACTGCAAATGCCCCCCGATGGCCGCGGGTGGGCTGGCATCGCACCGGCTCCGGCTGGTATTTCCCGCCCGGTTCTCGCTTCGCCCACGGTTCGGCCATGCTCCGCATCTTCGACACCAGCGCTCCCGCACCCGCGCCGCACGTGCCACCACATGCGTCCGGCCCGCGACCGCGGTTCTCCGTGATGCTGCCGACTTTCGCGCCCGACGAGAAACTGCTGGCGGCCCTGCGCTCGGTGCTCGCCCAGGCGCCGCCACCGGCGGTGATGCAAATCACCGTGGTCGACGACGCGTCCCCCCCCGGCCTGACACGGAACCTGGT
Organism: Pirellulales bacterium; assembly: GCA_044344765.1. GTDB lineage: Bacteria > Planctomycetota > Planctomycetia > Pirellulales > UBA1268 > QWPN01. Next base: position 922 of record JBIJCJ010000268.1, read on the forward strand.
GCGGACCGCCGACCCCGAGGGACGGGTGGAGGTGGTGGAGCATGAACACCGCCTCGGACTCGCCGGCAACTGGAACCGCTCCATCGACCTGGCACGCGGCGAACTGGTGCACCTGCTGCATCAGGACGACTACGTCCGACCGGGATTCTACGCGGCGATCGATCGGGGATTTCGTGCCGCGCCCCACGCCGGCATGGCCTTCTGCCGCAGTCAGATCGTCGATGGGGAAGGCCGGACCATCAAGTCGTCGTCGCGGCTCCGCTGGCGGCCCGGCCTCCTCGCCGACTGGCTTCCCATGATCGGCGAGCGGCAGCGGATCCAGACGCCGTCCGCCGTCGTGCGCCGCGCGACGTACGAAAGCCTCGGCGGCTTTCTTCCGGAACTCTGCCAGACCGTCGATTGGGAGATGTGGGTGCGGATCGCCGCCGCGTATCCAGTCTGGTATGAACCCCGCTGCCTGGCCGTCTACCGCCGGCATTCCGACAACGAGTCGACACGGCTTTTCGAAAGCGGTGCCGTGTGGCCCGACGTCCTGCGGGCCCTCGAGATCAACGCCCGATCCCTTCCCGAGTCGTGCCGGAACGCCACGCTGCAGGCCAGCGCCCGCTGGCATGCGGCGTCGGCCTTGCGGACGGCGGAGCGGTTGCTCGCCCGGGGCGCGATCGAGCAGGCCGCCGTCACGGTCGAGCACGTGCCCGCGATGATGCGACTGATCGGGTCCGACGAGCCGACGCGATTTGTCCAGCGGCGGCTCTCGGATATGCGCGCGCGGATCGCCCGCTCCGTCCGCCGCGCCGCCTGACACTTCTCACCCCGGCCATCACCCCATGCCCCTGATCTCGGCCCCACGGTCGTCGGCGCCGGATCGGCCATGCCGGGCGATCGTGTTCGCCCACTTCGATCCGCACGGGGGCCTCGACCCGCACGTGACCGAGGCCCTGCTCCGCTACCGGCCGCACGCCGACCGGCTCGTGGTCGTTTCGACGAGCGCCGAACGACTTCCCGCCGCCCTGCGGGGCGTCGTCGACACCTTCGTGCCACGCGCCAACGTGGGCTACGACTTCGGCAGTTGGCAGGCCGGCCTGGCGACCCTCTGCCGGGCCGACTTCGACGAGATCCTGTGCGTCAACGACAGCGTCTACGGCCCGCTCTTCGACCTCGGTCCCGCGCTGCGCGATCCGCGCACAGCTGATGCCGACCTGTGGGGAATGGTGCTGTCCGAACAATCGACGCGGCGCCGGGGCGGCCGCTGCCCGCACGTGCAATCGTGGTTCTTCGGCATGCGGCGCCGGCTTCTCGCATCGCCGGTCTACGAAACCTTCTGGAACGCGATCGTGCCCGTGCTCGACAAGGAGGAGGTCGTGGACCGCTACGAACTCGGCCTGTCGGTGGCCTGCCGGGAGGCGGGACTGCGGATCGCCGGAATCTACGACGCCCGCACGGCGGGCCCGATGCGGCTCGGCGACCTCTGGCCCCATCTGTCGCTGGCCGAGCCGCGGCGGTCGTGGCGGTTGTGGAAGAAAGGCCGCCGCACGCCCCACAACCCCAGCGAACTGGCCTGGCTGCGGCTCCTCGAGGCGGGCGTTCCCTTCGTCAAGGTGGGGCTGCTCCGCGTCAATCATTACGGCCTCGACCTCAACCGCGTGACCGCCGCGCTGGGCCGCCTGCATCCCGACGCCCTGCCCCTGATCCGCGGCCACCTCGCCCGCTGCGGCTGAAGGGCGGGCCACTCCCGGCGGAAAACAGTCCGGCTCGCCGACTCGCCGGCGTCCTTGTATAACTGTCCCGGTTGTGACGGCTGGCCGGTCCCCCCCCGGGGTCCGGTTTTTTTGGGGCCGACTTCGTGACGAATTTCACGAAGTCCGTTCCTGCGGCCGATTTTTGCAATTCAGCCGCCGCCGACGCCCCTGCCGACGCCATGGATGCCATCCTTCCAGTCCTGCTGTTCGTCGCCATCGCGGCCGCCGTGTCGGTGGGGCTGGTGGTTGCCGCCCAGCTGATCGGCCCCCGCCGGTCCGGCGCGGTCAAGGAGATGCCCTACGAAAGCGGCATGGACCCGGTCCACGACACCCGGCGGCGGTTCGACGTCCGCTTCCATCTCGTGGCGATCACCTTTCTCGTCTTCGACGTCGAGCTGTTATTTCTCTATCCCTGGGCCGTGGCAAGCCGCTCGGCGGCAGGCGTCGACGCCGCCGTGGCCGGCGGGCTCGTCGCCTCGCGGGGCCTAGTATTCGCGGGTGCGATGGCGTTCATCGCCCTGGTAATCGTGGGTTTCGCATACGACTGGCGAAAGGGGGTGTTCCGATGGCGGTGAACGACCTGCAGCTGCCGGAGAACGTGTTCGTCAGCCGGCTCGACTCCCTGGCCAACTGGTGCCGCAAGAACAGCCTCTGGCCGATGCCCTTCGCCACGGCCTGCTGCGGCATCGAGCTCATGGCCACGGGGGCCAGCAAGCACGACCTGGCCCGCTTCGGCGCCGAGGTCTTCCGCTTCAGCCCGCGGCAGTGCGATCTGATGATCGTCGCCGGCCGCGTGGTGATGAAGATGCTACCGGTGCTGCAGCGGATCTGGCAGCAGATGCACGAGCCCAAGTGGTGCATCTCGATGGGCGCCTGCGCCAGCACGGGGGGCGTGTTCGACACCTACGCCGTCGTGCAGGGTATCGACCGCTTCATCCCGGTCGACATGTACGTGCCCGGCTGCCCGCCCCGGCCCGAGCAGCTGATCCAGGCGATCATCGACCTGCAAGACAAAATCCAGCGCGAGGGCACCATCAACGGCCGCGAGTTCGACACGGCCGGTCGTCAGCTTCGCAAGCGGGCGCTCGTCGAGGCCACCGGCCCGCTGGCGATCGACGCCGCCCGCAATCCCGTCCTCCAGCGGCAGCTCGCCGCCGCCGTCACCTCCGCACCGCACTCCTGACCCACCAGCCGCGCCCCATGCCTTTCGT
>JBIJCJ010000304.1:0-14013 GCA_044344765.1 Pirellulales bacterium
CCACCAGCCGAGGAGGAAAATGATCACACAACCGCACAGAAAATCAGCAACCGGGCTCATCGTTGTAGCTCCCTGAGTATAGACCAACAGATCTCCTGCAACCTCCCCGCCAACAACCCGAGGATGGCAGTTGCCAGGATGTGGATCAGCCGTAGCACATCCGTGTGCGCGATGGAATTCTAGCAGACAGCGAAATCGAAAGTATCGTTTCCGTGGTTGTCCTGCGTTATGCGGACGAACACGGTTGAGGTTCCGTTACTCCACAGAGGGACAGTGCCGGCTGGGTAGGTCTGCTTGTGCAGCTCTACGCCCGCAGGGAGCGGGCACCAGTGAGCCCATACATCGTCCAGACCATCGCCGGGGGCCACGTTCTCAAGCGTGATGAAGGACTTGAGGAGCCGGGGACCGATGCCCTTGTAGATACGCTTGATGCAAGACAGCACATGCCGCGGATCGGAGTCTGCCTTGCGTGCATACTCCAGCAGGCCATGCCGGCCAGCCAGAAACTCATCGACGTTGACAATGGCGTTCAGCCTATTGACAACCTCAAAGGCATCGAAGAAATCCTGCATTACTTCAACTTCGGTCATAGGGTTCTCCAAAATAAGGGCCCGGTCTCCTTCGGCGAGCCGGGTCGTCCGTGCCCGCCCTGCTGGAGGCCTTTGCCCGTATATATGGCCGATACCCCCCGGGGAAAAATCTCAAAAATAATCATTGCGCAAGCGTCTCTGCTTGCCAGTCACCGAAAGTCCCAGTAATTCCGAGTAAATGAGGGGCTCCTATTCAACATCGAACCGAATGCCAACCGCCTCGTCGCCCTGGTACTGGAGAAGCGCCAGCACGCGCTGCCCGTCGCGCTCCCAAACTACGATCATGGAGGCCGTGGCGTCCCAGTCTGTGCGGCGCGGGCACACCTCAGACCAGCCGCCCTCCCTGATGAACATGCCAGTAAGCAATGGGCCTGCGACATCCAGCAACAGTTGCCACGCCAGGCGGACCTCATGGGCATGCGACTGCTGGGAATTGGACGCCGTTCGCAGATCAATGAGCGCCTGGTACAGGTAGGGGGCGCTGACCATCTTGCCGAACACCGTTAGGCAGGCGTCCAAGTTGAACACCCACTGGAAAACATCGGCCGGGTGGTCCGGACGCGAGTCCTCTCCGCCAATGCCAAGATCACTCAATGTCGGTCGCTTCATGCACTGTTCTCCTCTCTCTGGCTTAGCAGACCTTCGATCAATCGTCCCCGAATCACCCAACGCAGGTGATTCCCGTCTTCCGTTCAGTAGTCATTTACGGCGATGTGCCGGTAGTCCTTCGGCCGCGGTGGCCGCAAGTCCCGTGCCGAGCGGCGAAATATGTGTGGGAATGAGCGCCGATCGACAGCCTCACGCCATCGATGGGTTCCGCGAACATGCTCCCAAGCGGCGGGCCCTTTAGTGCCGGACGGGTGGAAAATCCGATTCGCCCCGTCCGAACGGGGAGCAGGTATAAAGCGCCGAACGTACCATCGGCCCACCACGGTTCACCCCCGTACGCACGGGGAGCAGCGTAGTGGGCGCGTTCCTTCGTAGGCTGTGCCGGTTCACCCCCGTACGCACGGGGAGCAGTGCACGGTTGTCCGTGCCTCCATGCCGTAAGACGGTTCACCCCCGTACGCACGGGGAGCAGAACAGGCTGGTACCCAACCATCTTCGGATCATCGGTTCACCCCCGTACGCACGGGGAGCAGGGCGGCTGACGCCGTGAGTCTGTCGGAGATTCCGGTTCACCCCCGTACGCACGGGGAGCAGTTCGTTCGCTTCCTCAAGTGTCGTGGTCATGCCGGTTCACCCCCGTACGCACGGGGAGCAGGTCCCCTCGCAGTACCCGGCTCGGTGGGCGTACGGTTCACCCCCGTACGCACGGGGAGCAGATCGTTGGGCATCACGCCGGAGGCCGCGTCGGCCGGTTCACCCCCGTACGCACGGGGAGCAGGAGAACGCCAGCGCTCAGCGGCCCGCGACCGCTGACGGTTCACCCCCGTACGCACGGGGAGCAGCATGGCGACTCACAGGCATTGACGTCGTACCACGGTTCACCCCCGTACGCACGGGGAGCAGGCACGCTGATCGACGGCGTGCGCGGTATGGGGCGGTTCACCCCCGTACGCACGGGGAGCAGATCGCGCCCTTCCACGACGGGATGCCGACAAACGGTTCACCCCCGTACGCACGGAGAGCAGGTAATCCCCTACGGGACTGCCGTTTTCGTACATCGGTTCACCCCCGTACGCACGGGGAGCAGGACTGACGGCGGCACGCCATTGCCGTAGCGGCGGTTCACCCCCGTACGCACGGGGAGCAGGCCGATAATGTCCTGCAACGCGTCCAGGCACGCCGGTTCACCCCCGTACGCACGGGGAGCAGGCCGTGTTAGGCGGCGAAGATGCCGTCGAATACGGTTCACCCCCGTACGCACGGGGAGCAGGTAGGCTAGCATTCCACTACGACCGTTCCCGCCGGTTCACCCCCGTACGCACGGGGAGCAGTCATGCAGGCCACGGACGGCGGCGTCTAGCCGCGGTTCACCCCCGTACGCACGGGGAGCAGACTGGAAAACTACCGCAATTTCCGCTTTTTTGCCAACCAAAGCCCCTCTATGTCTTCGAACTCAACCGGACCGGCACCATGCGACCGAATTTCAAAGCCCTGTTCGGTCTGGGCCGAGCACAGCATGACCGCCCAGCCGCCCCGCAGGGACTCGCATGTGGACTTCCACAGCCGGCCCTGAACACGGTGCGACAGTGCCCCGACGTAGATGCCTGCCTTTAGCTGCAGCAGCCAACGGGTCAACTTTCCCCTCAACGAGCGAGGCACCTTGGAGATAACGAGGACGGTCATCAAAGCCCTACCTCCAAGGTTTCTGGACCGCCTGGTCTAAGATTTTGCCAATTGGCATCTGAGGCATCAGTGGGTCTGGTTCCCACCAATCGGTTGGCCGGGCCTCATCGCCAGCAAATTCGTCCACTTCGGTATCGTCATCTGCCATTTGAGTCGACACATCAAAAGCCTTGGCGATATCAGGCAAGATGCTCTGCACTAGTTTGCCGGAGCGGAATGCGTCGCGGCATGCCCGCCGAACCCGGGACTCAACATCCACAGAACTAGCCGCGGCCTCGCGAAAGGCGATTGGGATGGTGAAGCGGGCTTTGTACAAATCCGCGATGTCATAAACAAAAGACAGTTGCTTGCCTGTGTGGATGAAGCCAAGGGCTGGCGAATAACCGCCGGAGAGAATGGCGGCATGGCAGAGCCCGTACAGGCAAGAGTTTGCTGCGGACAGCGCGCGGTTCACCGTATCGGCAGCATTCCACTTGCTGCGTTCGTACTGTCGGCCACGCCAATCAATGCCAAACTCCCGGGCCGCCTGAGCATAGGACTCCCGAACACGGATGCCTTCCTTGCCCCGCAGCTGCTGTAGCGTGATATCCGGAGGTGGCTGGTCATCGAATCGCATGCAGTACATTCGCACTACTACCTGAAGGCGAGCTGTCGCTTGGGTGCTCAGAAACGCCTGCCGTAGAAGGTTACGGCTGGATCGGGCCCCACCAAGTCCATGTGCATAAAACCGAACGCCATGTTCGCCGAGCCACAGAACCTGGCAGTTGTTCTCGGCAAGGCTCTTCACCGCAGCATGGGTAAGAGTGGTGCCGGGCCCGAGCAGAAGCACTGCGAGCGACGCAGCCGGGATGGGAATTGTTCCACCATCGGCTTTATGGGCGGCGACAGCCGTATCTTGCTGTTCTATCGCCGCATGTTCCACGTACAGGTACGTGAGTTTGTCGTCAAATCGCGGCAGATCATGCAGAGAGGGTTTACCGGCCACGGTGCCGCCTCAAGTTATCGGATCGCCGCCAAAGACAGCAGACCCATGCCAAAAGCCTTGCCTCTACCGATGCCGTTGATGATGGCCTCACGTAGGAGCGAGGGATCAGTGCAAGTAAGGATCCCCTCAAACATGGCCGCATTGAATGGCTTGCCTGGCTTGGTTCCCTCAGGCTTCATGTGCAGGTTGCGCACAGGCTCAACGCGGAGATGCTGCTGGTAGTCACCAGCAGCGAAACCGGACCGTTCAGCTACTGATGCAAATCGTTCCCGCCACGCCGTGAAATTCGGGTCTGGCCGAGGGTTTCCGTTGGACTCGGACGCCGGGAGCAGGCAACGGATTGGATGCTCGGAACGGGCTTTGGCGCTCTCCGTCGCCGCGTTGGCAGGTGCCGTTCGTCGCTTCACCATGAGCATTGTCAGCCGAAATCGAAATCGTTCTCCAGCCTTGAAGCTCGGCTCGTACTCCCGCACCTGAGGCGGGCCCGCCAAGAGATATGGTGCGTTTTGAAACGCGTAATCCCACTTGGGACGTTCCGATGACTGCACCAGAATCCGCATCGGAGGCTCAGGTTCGATGCGGAAGAGAAAGCCACCTTCCTGCCGGCGCGGTTTTGATAACGAATCCGATGACCAAGTTCCCAAGAAAAAAGGGTCCTCGTTCATTCGATGCGCGCCTGGGAACGCCATCCAGATGCGTTGGTGGACGCGGTAGGTCTGCTTCATCCAATCCACCCCAGGCCGAGGTTTGTCTGGGTGTGTGCCCGGGTTCACAAGCAGTTGAGACAGAAACATGATCTCCCCAATCATTCCGGAGCGTCTAAGAGAAAGTTTGGAACTGCAGACCGAGTTGACTCAAGGATCGCTCTGCGTCGCCCGAGTCGACGACTCGTCATCAGCCGGGCAATCTGCCGCAGGATCGGCTCACGTTGCGCTGGGTCTGTTGGATCAATCCGATGCTCCCTCATGTCATGGCCGTACTCCAGTTGGGTACAGGCGTCATGGCATATCCGACAGAGGGATCGCAGGTCTTCAAGTCGCTCATTGCCAGCGTGTGCATACGTGACATGATGCACTTCCTCAGCAGCGGACTTGCAGAACACGCAAAGATTGTTGTCGAACTCCAGCCTTGCGATTCGGACTCTCTTCCACTGGTCGCTGGTGTAGTCCACCGTGGAACGATTGGACCGACCGCGTTCTATGTGAGGCGCACTGCAGCATGGCGCGGTCACGGTTGTGGCATAAATCCACCGCGGGCCGTGGCTTGGATTGCGAAACGCGCGGGGCACGTCATGCACTAGGCGGCCATTCGCCGGCGGCGGGGATCCAGGAGCATGTTCCAGGATCGCCTCTAGTTCGATTCCCTCATCCCCGATCAGCCGATCAGCGTAAAACGGAACCGACTCCAGCGCCGCTCGCAGTGACGAATACTCGCCAGCCCCAGCAGCAATAGGTTCCGTCGGTACGCAGCACTTCCGTCCGAGGAATACCGGCCAAACCGGATGCCGAAGAGCATGCTCCGCCTGGGCAACAACGTCCGGCTTGCCGCGTAACGCAACCAGGAACGACGAATCCAAAAGGTACTGTCGACGGCTCAGCAGTGTTTCCGGCTTCTTGGTAGTCGCCGTGAGTTTCACGCCACCCTGCGCTTGACGAATACCTACTCCGGCGCCGGCAGTGTGATAGTCCCAGTCCAGCACACCGGGCCGATCGATCCGGACCCCCATTTCCAATTCGGCGAGGGGGACAACGACGCCCATTGCAGCGTCCCGGTTGACCCCCATGGCGCAGAGAACCATTCCTAGCACGCCAGACTTACTGGGGTGCAAATCGGTTCGCCGAATCTGCAATCTGGATCCGGTTCCCCAGGCCTGCATGGGCCCAGACAGACGGAGGAAAAGCGTGTTCATGCAGCACCGACAGCCTTCTCAACAGCGGCAGCAAGGTCATTGAGCGTCTTCAGTCGCACCGCTTCCTGCGAAAACCTGACATCAGCGGCCTGCCCAACTGCCAGGAGAAATCGCTGCGTGTCGGCGGGAGCGTATGCGGAGGCGATAGAGCCGCAGTAATCGCCCAACGCCTGAGCGGACTCCCGCATGAGATCCTGCCCTTCCACGGCCTGCAGGAACGCATTGGCGTAGCTAATGGGCTGCTTTGTCTTCGACACCTCCACCAGAATCAGTTCCGGTACAGAGTGTGCCGCAAAACTGTTTTGCTTCCCGGTTGGCGTGGCCAATGCAGCCGCTGCGATCAGAACTCCAGCGGCCTTTGTCGCCTGGCCCGCATGCTCGTTGCCGAGCGTGTCGGCCAGCGCGTCGGTGTCGACATTCAGATACTTGTAGTAGACGGCTGAGCTAAAGAACGTCACCGTGTCGCCAGACCCAAGGAACGCTGCTCCGCCACGTTGGACCTGTGAAGTGATGAACTCATTCTGCCTATCGTCCATAGCCGTGAAGTAATCGCCTTCGATAAGCGACTCATGCGTGCTGATGGCGTGGGCCACCTGGCACGCCGCCTCAACGTCTGCGATCAAGTCACTGGTGGTCATCCGGCCAAACAGGCCAACGTCGACGGACATCGACTCCTTGGCCTTGAATGCCATCTGTTTGAACTCCTCAATCGCCGCGTCCGCGTTCTTCTCGTCTTCTTTGCTTTTCGCGCCCTTTTCTTTGATGCCGATCAGTTTCTTGTAGGCGGCCGGATTCTTTTTGCGGAGCTCGGCGAGAAGGCCGGCCACCTTTTTGGCAAACGGGGGCGGAAAGAAAACCAGTTGCGGCGTGACATCCCCTGCCCCGTCTTCAGCCTTCTGCGATTCATCGTCAGACGCTTCCGCCTTTGCCTCCTTCTTGAAGAGGCGAGCAATGCCGCCCTTAACACCTTCGATCTCATCTGCAGGAATCTTGCTGCTCTCAATGAGATCATCTGCAACAAGGCGGGGCAGGTACTTGGTGCGATTCGCCACCATGCCACCGAATGCCTGCTGGAAAAGTGGCGAGAGTCGGATGTTCCGCTTGAGGCATTGGCTGCTGATCCGACCACGGGTGACGCCGCCGAAAAGACACTTCTTGGGCTGGCCCGTGTCATCCCGATTGAGATTGCCCGGGGGCATGGACTGAAGCATGTGAATCTGTACGAACATGACGGATCCTTTCGTTGGGGTTATCGGAGGACGTTGTGGAGAAACTGACAAAGGCCTGGCCAATCGACGACAGAGCTTGGCGAGTCGGAGAGTCCTCTGCGGATGATTTCCCGCAGCTCATGCTCCAGGATTCGGCTGGATGGTAGGGCTCTCGGGTACGCTCGCTTTTTGACGGGGGATGAAAGACGTGCCAGGTTGTGCCACGGCCGAAAACTTCCCGTTCGCTGGGAGGGGCGTGGCCGCGCCTTGCCGGCGGTCGCCATCAGTTTCAAAGCGAGCCACGCAGCTGGGCGTGATGGCAAGGTGCGGTGCTTGTTCCGCAGCGGCCAATACAAGCCCGTGAAAATGTCGAATGCCGCGGGGTCCTCGTCCATGCTTCGATCGGCAGCAGCGGCCATTATGCCCCAAGAGACATCGTCTAAATGCGATGCAGCCAATGCGAAACGCGACATCCCAGGCGTTGGCCTTGAGTCCCAATGATTGGGAGAAGGCAGGTTTCGTTCGTCGCCTGCCTGCCAAGGCTCAGACTCATGCCATAACGGGGGCGGTTTTGTGGCCTCGCCTCCTAGCGCAGGCAAGGTCATGCAACGATGGTCATAAGACTTGTTGTTTGCCGGGTTGGTACACGGCAGGACAACCAACCAGTTGGAGTGCGCGGTGTTGACGCTCCCTACGGTCGCCTGCGGGGCGGGCTCGGGTTTTTTCCCAAAGTGCTGGACAGAGATCCGGCGCACATCACTGCCGATCGCTGCCTCGGACTCCTTGGTGGTCTTGGCGGTGCGCTGATCGTCGGGCCTGTAGAAAGCGGCAGGGTCGCGCCATGTTGCCATGTATTCATCAGTCTGCTGGCAGGCCGGGTTTTTCTCATAAACGATTGGCCCCACTGTCGGAAGCGTGCGGCCGCCGCAGAATGAGCAAAGAGAAGGCGGCTGGGGTTCAAGCAGGTGAACCCGTCGCGGATTCCAGGTGAGAGCCTCTAGCACAGAGATTCCACCTTTACGGCCGGACGGCTTGAATTGGCCTGACCATTGTGGCTTTCCGAGCGACGCATCCAGTGAAACGAGATTGAGGCCGAGCGTTTCGCTGAGAGTTTTGCCGATGGCAAGGGCCATGATTGGCGGCGCCCCATGTACCGAAGGCTGCTTGCCCGCCCCGCCAGACTGGGTCCAAGGCACAAGCCGCAACAGTCCTTGTACGGCGCAGGCAACGCAGAGCCGGTCCTCTTCATCGTCTCCATGATGAAAATGAGCGACATTGGTCCCAGACGCCATCTCCGCAAAAAGGGAGCCGGCCGACAGTACCTTTGAAGTTTTGACTGCCGGGTCTTGCAGAAACGGCCGCTTCGCATCGAAGAGGTTGAAGCAGTCGACTTCGCTCTTCAATTGACTGATGACTGCTCTTGGCGGATTTCCGGCGAGGAGCGCCTTGCGGGTTTTTTCCACCCCGCCAGCGGACTCTGCCGTCCAGTACAGCAGCGTCAGTAAGAAGCGATGGGCGGCAAAGCCATCAAGGGGATTAGCAAGAGCAATCCGGTGAAGCTTGGCCGCGTCCTGGAGGGCTTGTAGTGGGGCCAGTCTCAGTGGCCGACCCTGCAAGTCCATGACCTCAAGCCATGGTGAGGTGAGCACATTCCAAGTAGAGGAGCCCTTTTCCGTGACAGCCGGTCTGGCCGCGCTGGTCTGCGTCATGCGTCTGGGTCTCGCGGGGGGCATCATACTACTGCGTAAGGGTCGGCTGGGGAACTGGCAGGAGTAGAGCATCCGTCGCGGACAACCTTGGTCCGCGACGGCGGGCATGATTGCCCCAGAGGACACTTAAATCCCCTGTTTTATGCCCCTTAGGACGCGGGCCGCCCTCTTGCGCCGCGTCTATTGACCGCCCGCCGAAGCCAGCACCATGAAACAACTGCAGGGCATGGCGGCCGCCCGCAGGAACCTTTCGGTCGCAGGTTGACCCCGTTTCGCAGCCGATTGTCAGGAAGGGAGAGTTGAGCTCGCTCTCCGTTCATTCCTGCCCAGCAGCAATTGCAGCGCTGTGATGGTCTCCGCGGGTAACGCCGCAAGCTGAACCGCGAGGTCCAGGATTTCCGGCGAGGGGCTCGGCACCGCGGACTGTTGACCCAAAACTGACCCGAGTGTCTCGCTGTGTGTCGGATTTCCAGAGTTTTCGGGGATCGTACAAGTCCTCTCTCGGGCATTTCCCCGGCGGCCTTCGTGCCCGCCGGGCGGCTCACGGTTGCTCCCCTGCACGGCTGCGGTACGATTGTCCCGGGGCCGTAGCTCAGTTGGTTAGAGCATCGGACTTTTAATCCGTTGGTCCTGGGTTCGAGTCCCAGCGGCCCCACTTGCAGCGACCCGTCGGCTATTCCTTCAGTTCGGCGATGAAGAAGCTGCCGTAGGTGTGCACGCGGTCGAGCGGGTGCAGGCGGGCCGCGAGGTCGCTTTCGTAGGAGAGGATCTCCCGCGTGCCCCGGGAGCGGCCGTCGATCGTCACCCGCACGTCGTTCAGGAAGTCGGTGTTGAAGCCGCCACTCCGCCAGATGAGCCGGGCCCGCGGAGCGGCCCGATTCACGATCGCCTGCCACTCGGCCTCGAGGAGCGGGAAGAAGCGGTCGCTGAGCCAGTCCATGTGGTCGAGCAGCACGAACCGGGTCACCGGCTGGTCGTGCCGCTCCAGGAACCCCTGCACGGAGTCGGTGTGCGTGGTGACCCGATCCACGAGGCCCGCCTTGAGACGGGCGAAGTTCTCGGGCACGAGGTATTCGGGGCAGCACCCGCGGGTGTACGAGCCGGTCATGTACAGCCGCCAGAAGTAGTTGTCCTTCATCGGCAGCTTCACGAACACGCCCTCCAGGCAGTCCTGGATGAACTGCGCCAGGTCGCCGTCGTAGGTGGCCTCGATCTGCCGCCGCTGGGCCCGCGGCACGCCGAGCATCGCCATCGTCGTGTCGCGGTTGAGCGCGAACCGCAGCGCCTTGCCGAACCGGTCGCGGATGTGTTCGTCGTAGATTTGCTCCTGCTCGGCGAGGCTCTCGGCGTCGAGCAGGCGGTCGAGATGCGGCCGGATCTTGATGATCTTGTCGGTGTAGACCTTCGCCAGCTTGGCGAAGAAGCCCGACGTGCCACGGAAGTAGAACGACCGCTTCGGGTCGTCGAACCATTTGATGTTGGCGTCCCAGAACGTCCGCGACCAGGCCGGCAGGCCGGCCCGCAGCTTCTGGTCGTAGACCCGGCGCACGCCCGGCAGCCGCCCCGCGCCGAACATCCGGAAGAAGTCGTCGAACTCCAGCCCCCGAATGCCCGCCTTCTTGAGGTCGAGGAGGGCGTTCTGCCGCGGGTTCATGTCAACGGCGTGCACGTGCCGCGGCGTGCAGAGGGCGTAGTCGAGGGCGTTGCAGCCGGCCGACGTGATCACCAGGATCTCGTCGTCGGGGCCGATACGCAGCGCCTCCCGGTCCAGCCGGGGATCCTCCCAGCAGGTGTTGTAGACCAGGTTGTTGCGGTGCACCGCGTTGAAGACGCGGCGGCTGATCCAGTCGAAGATTGGCATGGTCACCTTTGAGCCGAGCAGGATAGCCGGGGCGGCGCCCGATTCGCAATCGCGGTCACGTTCCGCAGAAGGTGCGGTAGGGGCCGCAGCCGGCCGGGGGGCCGGACCGGTAGGGCTCGTTCGCGGGCGTCTCCGCGAAGGGCGTCCGCAGCGCGGCGAGGAGCCGATGCAGGGGGGCAAGGTCGCCGGATTCGGCCGCGAACAGCGCCTCTTCGACGCGATGGTTGCGGGGAATCACCACGGGGTTCACCCGCCGCATCCGCGCCGCGGCGTCGCCCGGAGCCCCGGGCTGCCGCGCGAGGCGGGCCCGCCAGGCCGCGAGCCAGGCGCCGAGCGGCTCCGCACCGGCAGCGGCCCCGGCAGCGCCTGCGGCGTGGCGGGCGAGGCTCGCGAACGTGGCCGTGAAGTCGGCCCGCGTCTCGTGCATCCGCGCGAGCAGGGCGGCGAACAGGTCGGCGTCGCCCGCCTCCTCGGTGACCAGTCCGAGCTTGGCCCGCGCGTGCCGCAGGTGGCTGGCCGCATACCGCTCCGGAAACCTGGCCAGCGGCGCCCGCAGCGTCTCCACCGCCGCGGTCTCGTCACCGGGCACCAGCGGCAGCAGGCTCTCGGCGAGCCGCGCCAGGTTCCAGTGGGCGATGGCCGGCTGGTTGGCGTAGGCATAGCGGCCGTCGCGGTCGATGGAGCTGAAGACGGTGCCCGGATCGTAGGTGTCGAGAAAGGCGCACGGGCCGTAGTCGATCGTCTCGCCCGACACCGCCATGTTGTCGGTGTTCATCACGCCGTGGACGAAGCCGACGAGCATCCAGCGGGCGACGAGGTCGGCCTGCCGGGAGACGACGGCGTCGAGAAACGCGACGGCGCGATCGGAGTCGCCGGCCAGATCCGGATCGTGTCGCGCGATCGCGTGATCGAGCAGCGCGGCGGGGAGCCGTGGGTCACCGACGGCCGCGGCGAACTGAAACGTGCCCACCCGGATGTGGCTGGCGGCGACCCGCACGAGCACGGCCCCCGGCAGCGGCGTGGACCGCAGCACCGCCTCGCCCGTCGCCGCCACCGCCAGGCTGCGGGTGGAGGGAATGCCCAGGGCGTGCATCCCCTCGCTGACGATGTATTCGCGGAGCATCGGCCCGAGAGCCGCGCGGCCGTCGCCTCCGCGCGAGTAGCGGGTGCGGCCCGCCCCCTTGAGCTGGATGTCGAAACGACGGCCGTCGGGCGCGAGCTGCTCGCCGAGGAGAATCGCCCGGCCGTCGCCGAGGTTCGTGAAGTGGCCGAACTGGTGCCCGGCGTAGGCCTGCGCGATCGGCTCGGCGCCGGGCGGAAGCTCGTTGCCCGCGCACACGGCGGCGCCGGACTGCCGGAGGATGCCGGCGTCGAGGCCCAGGTCGGAGGCGAGCGGCTCGTTGACGAGCACGAGCGTCGGGCCGCGCACCGGCACCGGCTGGGCCGGAGCGTGCAGCGGGTCGGGAAGCCTGGCGTACGAGTTGTCGAACCGCCAGCCTGCCGCCGAAATCGATTGATGCATGTGCCGTGCGTTCCGTGACCGGCGCCCTGTGCCGCAGGTCGCCCACCGGTCCAATGTAGGCGTTCCCGCGTTCCCTCAAAATCCGCGAGGCAGCCCGTCACCCCCCGGCTCCCGCCGGGGGCTTCTGGATCCTCGTCACGCCCGATTGCCGTTCCACCATCGGGGCCAACGCCGACGGTGCGCGAGGATCAATGGTGAGCCTTGTGAGATGGTGCAGCGATTCCCTGCACCCTCACCCCAGCCCTCTCCCAGAGGGAGAGGGAGTATCGGCGGCCGTTCCTCCGTTGTGGGGCCGGACGGCGGCGGCTACCCTCCCCGCCCCGCGAGGTTCCGCGGACGACCGGAGGGGCCGATGGCCGTGCCGCCGCGCAGTTCCCGCCCGCCGTTTTCCGTCGCGCTGCTGGCCTGCTGCCTGCTCCTCGCCTCGGCCCACGGCGGTGATGAGGTCGCCGGTGCAAACCGTCTGCTGGTCGCCGCCCTGCCGCCCGTCGAGTTCAACCTCGAGCAAGACTCGTTCGCCGGCGAGCCGATCGCCGACGCCGACCCCGATCCGCTGCCCGCGCGGCCCCGGCGGCGCGGCGGCGGCCCGTTCGGCGCCGCCGCCCCCGTGTCGCTCGGCGGCTTCTGGGCGGCCCCGACCGACGTGGTCGGCCAGCCGGCCACGCTCGGCATGAACGCCCAGTTCGCGCGGGTCGCCGCCCCGCTCGTGCCGCCGGCCGAAGGCGCGCCCTTGTGGATCGGCATCGGCCGCTTCGGCCGGCTCGAGCTCGACACGGCCGCGATCCTGCCCGACTCACGACAGCCCGTGCCCGACCAACTGTGGCTCGTGGAGACGGGCCTGACGCACGTCCGCCCCCTGGCCGGCGGCGGCACGGCCGGCGGCACGTTCCTCTTCGGCTCCGCGAGCGACCAGCCCTTCGCCGCCGCCCGCGACCTGACGCTGATGGCGATCGCCTTCTGGAACACGCCGGCCAAGAACGACCGCGACGAGTGGAACATGAGCCTCTTCTATTCGCCCACGTCGCAGCTTCCCTACCCGCTGCCGGGCCTGGCCTACGCCTGGCGGCCCGACGATTCCTTCGAGGCCAAGATCGGCGTGCCGGCATCACTCGAATGGCGGCCCGACGAAAACTGGACCATCTCGGCGGCCTACTTCCCGCTGGTGAATGTGAACGTGGAGGCCCGGCGGCGGCTCGGCGACGCCTGGAGCTTCGTCGCCTTCTATCGCACCGACACGCAGATCTACTTTCTCGCCGACCGGGCCCTCGACGACGAACGGTTCTACGTCTTCGACCAGCGGGCGGCCGTCGGCCTGGAGCGGTCGCTCGGCGGCGGGTTCACGGTCGAGGCGCTCGCCTCGTGGCTCTTCGATCGCGAGCTCTTTCAGGGCACGAACTTCACGTCGGGCCGCACCGACGTCGTCGAGTTCGACCCCGGCCTCGGCCTCTCCCTGCAGCTGCTCTGGCGGCGCTGAGCCGCGCGCCTCGACGGTCAGAGACCGCCGCTACAGGTAGGTGAGCCGCGAGATTCGACGGTCAGAGACCGCCGGCACCGATGGTCACGGAACCCCGCTGCCGGGAAACCCGAGGCGCGAGCCGAGGGAATGCGGTTCGTTGCACGAGAAGCGACGCGTATTCCCTCACCTCACGGTTCGGGCTTCCCAGCAACCGGGCTCGACAGTCTGAGACCGCCGGCGCCGATGGTGACGGAACCCCGCTGCCGGGAAGCCCGAGGCGCGAGCCGAGGGTATGCGGTTCGTTGCAAGAGAAGCGACGCGTATTCCCTCACCTCACGGTTCGGGCTTCCCAGCAACCGGGCACAACGGTCTGAGACCGCCAGCGCCGATGATGACGGAACCCCGATGCCGGGAAGCCCGAGGCGCGAGCCGAGGGAATGCGGTTCGTTGCAAGAGAAGCCACGCGTACTCCCTCACCTTA
>JBIJCJ010000269.1:0-3824 GCA_044344765.1 Pirellulales bacterium
CGACCGCCCGGCCGGCTGGGCACACTTCAGCTGGGCCCACGCCGGCCAAGGCCTGCCGGGGCCATGGATGGCCCGGCAGGCCTACGTATGATAGTCGGCGTTGAGGTGCACGTATTCGGCGGTCAGGTCGCTCGAATAGAAACGGATCGCCCCCGGGCCGGAGCCGAGGTCAAGCTCGATCAGCGTCTCCCGCTCCGCCTTGATCGAGGCCGAGACGGCGTCGGCGTCGAAGGGCACCGGCGTGCCGGCCTCGAAGAGCAGCGTGCCGTTGAGCCGCAGCCGGGCCCGTGACGGTTCGAACCGCACGCCGGAATACCCGGCCGCCGACACGATCCGGCCCCAGTTCGGATCGGCGCCATGCACGGCGGTCTTCACCAGCGGGCTGTCGGCGATCGTCCGGGCCACCTGCCGGGCCGCGTCGCGGCTCTCGCAGCCCGTGACCTCGATCCGCATGACGTGCGTCGCTCCTTCGCCGTCGTCGGCCATGTCGCGGGCGAGCGTCTCGCAGGCCGCGGCCAGGGCCCTGCCGAAAGCCTCCAGGCCGGCGCCGTGGAGCGTGTCGCCTCCGGCGGCACCGTTGGCGAGCAGGAGCACGGTGTCGTTGGTGCTCATGTGGCCGTCCACGCTCACGCAGTTGAACGACGTCTCCGCGGCCTCGCGCAGCAGCCGCTGGGCGTCGGCCGGCTCGACGGGAGCGTCGGTGAGCACGACGCCGAGCATCGTCGCCAGCCGGGGGCCGATCATCGCCGCGCCCTTGGCCATCCCGAAGAGCGTGTAGGTCGTGCCAGCGGCGGAGAACGTCGATCCGGCCAGCTTCGGCCGCGTGTCGGTGGTCATCATCCCACGGGCTGCCCGGACGGCCGCCTCGTCGTCGGCGCCGAGGCCCGCGGCGGCCCGCTCCAGGCCGCGGGTGATCTTCTCCAGCGGCAGGAACTCGCCGATGATCCCGGTGGAGAGCACGAGCAGCTCGTCGGCCGTGGCGCCGATCTGCCGTGCGGCCGCCGCCGCCATCGCCTTGGCGTCGTCGAGGCCGCGGGTCCCGGTGCAGGCGTTGGCGTTGCCCGAGTTGATCGCCACGCCGCGGAAGTTGCGGCCCGGCGTCAGGCTCCGGTCGTAGGCCACGGGTGCCGCGAACACGAGGTTCGTGGTGTAGACGCCGGCGGCCGTGGCAGGCAGGTCGGAGGCCACGAGGGTCACGTCCTCGCGGGTGGCGTTGCGCTTGATGCCGGCGTGCACGGCGTTCACGCGGAAGCCGCGGGGCAGGGGGGGAATCGGCAGGCGGACGGGCGTGTCGGTGATCGTCATGAGGTCATGCCAGCCCGGCGTGCTCGGGCAGCCCGAAGAGGATGTTGAAGTTCTGCACCGCCGCCCCGGCCGCCCCCTTCACGAGGTTGTCGAGGCAGGAGATGAGCAGGATCCGGCCCCGGACGACCCGGGCGGTGATGTCGCAGTAGTTCGTGTCAACAGTGTCCTTCGTGCCGGGCAGGTGATCGACGATCCGCACGAACCGCTCGCCGGCGTAGGCCTCGCGGAGCAGGGCGAGCACGTCCCCCTCGGCGACGGTCTGCCGCGGCTTGACGTAGATCGTGGAGAGGATGCCGCGGTCCATGGGGGCGAGCTGCGGCGTGAAAATCACCGCGGGGCGGACGCCGGCGTGCCGGGCGATCACCTGCTCGATCTCCGGCGTGTGCCGGTGGCGGCCGACGTTGTAGGCCGACAGGCTCTCGTTGCACTCGGGGAAGTGGGTCATCAGCTTCGGCTGCCGGCCGGCGCCGCTGACGCCGCTCTTGGAGTCGATGATGATGTCGTCGGTCTCGACGAGGCCGCTCTTCACGAGCGGGGCCAACGGGAGGATCGCCGAGGTCGAGTAGCAGCCCGGATTGGCGACGAGCGTGGCGTCGGCGAGCCGTGATCGAAACAGTTCGGGCAGCCCGTAGACCGTGTTCCCGAGCCGGGCGGCATCGGGGTGCTCGTGGCCGTACCACTCGCGATAGGTGGCCGGGTCGTCGAGCCGGTAGTCGGCGCTGAAGTCGACCACCTTCGCCCCGGCGGCAAGCACCCGGGGGAGAATCTCGGCGCTGGCCGCGTGGGGCAGACAGCCAAACACGCAGTCGGCCCGCCGGCCCACCTCCTCGGGCTCGAGGTCCTCCAGCGGCATGTCGAGCCGCGACACGAGGCTCGGGTGGACGGCGGAGATCGGCGTCTTCTCCTCCTGGCGGCTGGTGACGGCGACGATCTTCGCGTGCGGGTGCCGGAGGAGGATCTTGATCGCCTCCAGGGCCGTGTAGCCGGTGGCGCCGAGGATGGCGACGGTGACCTGCCTGCTCATGAATGGAACCCTGCGGACCGAATGCTGCAAACGAAAGGCTTCGGTTGTACCGTCATCCGCCCCTGCGGCCAACCATGAGCTGCGACTCGATGAGCCGCACCAGCCAGCCGGACACGGCCCGCTTCGACCCGCGGTTCGAGCCGAGGTGCTCGTGCCGGGCGTCGTAGACCGCCACCGCCGTCGCGTCGGCCTCGAGGGCCGTGACGTCGTTGACCACGATCAGGTCGCACCGCTTGGCGGTGATCTTTGCGAACGCCCGCCGCGGGTCGGCGCCCGGCTCGAGCGCGAAGGCCACGAACCACTGGCCCGGCCGCTGCCGCCGGGCGAGCGTGGCGATCACGTCGGTGGTGGCCTCGAGCTTCACCGTCAGCCCCGCGCCCGTGCGGGGAATCTTGCCGGCCGCCTTTCGCACCGGCTCGAAGTCGCAGGGGGCGGCGGCTGCGATCACGCCGTCGGCCTTGGGGAGCTCCGCGAGCGCGGCGGCGAGCATGTCGGCCGTCGTCACGACGGGGATCACGCGGGCCTTCCTGGGATAGGTGATCTGGACGGGCCCGCTGACGATCGTCACCTGGTGGCCGCGGGCCAGGGCAGCCTCGGCCAGGGCCTTGGCCATCCGGCCGCTCGACGCATTGGTGAGGTAGCGAACGTCGTCGAGGTAGGCCCGCGTGGGGCCGGCAGTGAGCAGGATCTTCGCCATCGGTCGGGTGCGGGTGTTCAGGAGGGGCTCCGCCGGGGCCGGTCGGCGAGGGCCGCGGTGATCGCGGCGGCGATCTCGTCGGGCTCGGCCATCCGCCCGGCGCCATGCTGCCGGCAGGAGAGCCAGCCGGTCTTCGGCGCGACGATCGTCAGGCCGTCGGCGGCGAGCCGGTCGACGTTCCGTTGCACGGCCGGCTTCGCCCACATGGCGGAGTTCATCGCCGGGGCGAGGAGTACCGGGCACTCGGCGCAGAGCAGCAGGGTCGTGAGCAGGTCGTCGGCGGCGCCGGCGGCGGCCTTGGCGAGCAGGTCGGCCGTGGCCGGGGCGACGACGACGAGGTCAGCCCGGGCGGCCAGCTCGATGTGGGCCCCGAGCGGGAAGACGGCGGGGTCGAACGACCGCGACGCGACGGGCCGGCCGGTGAGCGCGGCGAACGTGGCCGCGCCCACGAACCGCCGCGCGTTGCGTGTGAGCACGGCCGTCACGCCCGCGCCCCGCTGCACGAGCACGCTCGCGAGCATGGCGGCCTTGTAGGCGGCGATGCCGCCACTGACGCCGAGCACGATCTCACGCCCTCCGAGCATCGTCACCTCCCCGGCCGCCGGGAGGGCGGCCGCCCGCTGCCGAGTCGAACCTCGGCTTCGCCTCCGGCAGCGTAAGCCCGCAGGGGCCATGAATGGCCCTGCGGGCGCGATGCACAGTAGGCGGCGATGCCGCCACTGACGCCGAGCACGATCTCACGCCCTTCGAGCATCGTCATGGTGTTGGCGTCTTCGCGAGGTAGTTGAAGCCTTGATG
>JBIJCJ010000094.1:0-13870 GCA_044344765.1 Pirellulales bacterium
GGGCGTTTTGCGAAGGTGCTGCCTCGTCAGGGAACGCACGTCGCGGGTCGCCCCGACTTGCCTTGGATAACCGTCCAGTCTCGGATGGTGGGTGAGGTGTTTGACGATCGGCCGGTGAGGGGCGCACAGCACGCCCGAGACGAGTTTCCTGCCCGGGAAGAGCACAAGGGCGATCCAGTCCGCGAGGGCCAGCGTGTGCGTGCACGGCAAGAAAGTCCCGGCCGTGGGCTCAAACGGTCTTGTCTGGGTGCTGATGCAGGGCTGGGTGGATAGAGTATGGCGATGTTCTCCGTTCGCCGCAGGCCCTCGAAACCTCCTATGAACACTTTCCGCTTTCTGTATGCGGCCTTTGTGCTGTCCCTCGCGGCCGCCGGGTTTGCCGCTGAGCCCACGCCCCAAGAGCTATTCAGCGAAGCCGTGGAGCTGTTTTTCGACGCCAAGCCCTTGGAGTCAGCCCGGGTGTTCGATCAGCTCGTCGTGGCCGAGCCAAGGGCGGAGCCGGAACTATGGCAACGCGGGCTGGCGCTGTATTGCGCCGGCCGTTTCGAAGATGGCCAGAAGCAGTTCGAGCTGCACAGGACGGTGAACCCGAACGACGTCGAGAACGCCGCCTGGCACTTCCTGTGCGTCGCCAAGCTCAAGGGGCTCAATGCCGCCCGCGAAGCTCTCCTGCCGGTGGGCGACGACCCGCGGGTTCCGATGAAGCAGGTCCTGGCTCTCTACGCCGGGAAGTGCGAGCCCGAAGAAGTCCTGGCGGCGGCTGAGAAGGGCGAAGGTGCAGCCCGCCGAAACCAGCTGTGCTTCGCGCACTTGTATCTGGGCCTGTACTTCGAGGCCCTGGGTGATGCTGCAAAAGCCCGGGAGCACATCCTCCAGGCGGCCGGGCCCTTTCGCATGGACCACTACATGGGCAAGGTCGCCGTCATGCACGCGAAGCTGCGGGGCTGGTCTGCCGCCGAGGCGGCCCCGGCGCCGTAGTGCCACGTGTGTCCCGGCTTCGACGTCCGCGAGCGCCTCGGGCAAGCCCGACCGGCAGAAGTTCCTACTCGTGCTCGCCCTCGACATGGGCCTCGCCGTCTGAATCGATCTGGACGTGCAAGATCATGGGGTGGCAGCAGACCGGGCAGTCTTCGACGTAGTCTTGATGGGCCCCGGCTGAGATATCCACTGGGACGACGATTTCTTCGCCGCAGGAGTCGCACACATAGGTGGCTTCCTGATCGGGGGCTGAGCGAACTCGGCGTCTTTTTCGCGATTTCTTGGGCATGGCTCGGCAGCGATTGAATTGCTGACAAATAAACTCGGCTGCCCGTTGTCGCCGTCCTGGTCCCGGCAATCCTCGTCTTGCATGAGCCGCCAGGCTCTATGGCGGGGACGCTCTCACGGCCTTGGGCTGGCTTTCGGCAGGTTTTCACCGGCAGGCGTGATGGTGCCGAACAGGTGCCCGCCCTTCTCGTCGTGGGTCCAGGTGCCGGCATATCGGCCCTCGTCGAGTAGGACCCCGGCCGAGAATGTCCCGAGGCCCGGAATGCTGACTTTTTCCAGCACGATGACCGGCCTGTCTCCAGCCCACTTCACCTGGACGGGCACGGGCACCGCGAGATCGACGTCATTGAACTTGATTCGGGCCGTGATCGCCCAGAGATCCGCCGTGCCGAGCTTCGTGGCCCCGGTGATCACATACTCTTCTTTGTGAAGTTTCGCATTCTCTTCGCCATCGAGCGTGAAATGCCCGGACAGCCGCATGTTCGTGACGAGCTTCTTGAAGGTCTCGTCGCGTTGGGCTTGGGCCTCCCCTGGGGAACCAACTGTGCCGGCAGTGTTTGCGACGGGCTTGGGCGAGGGCTTTGCTGCTTGTTCGTCTGCCCGACAGGGGGCGATCCAAGCCCAGAGCAGACCCATCACCAAAGCCGAAAACCCTTTCTTGGCTCTCGAGGTTTTCAGAAAAGTTTTCAACATGGCCGTTTTACCGGGGTTTGAAAGATCTTGCACCAAACGGGATCCGGAGATTTTGGACCACGACGATGATGTTCGGCAAGCAACGCCGAGCGGGGGGGCTGACGGTTCCGGGGAGAGGCCAGTGGTCGGTGGACGGTGGCATGCGACGTCCGCTCGAATCTCTTCTGGCAGCTCTGGACCCGGTGTCGCCGGAAGGGTGAGGGCCAGCCGAAACACGTCGGAGCGATGCTTCTTGATCTTCCGCGAGTCGCCGTCGAACGCTGGCGAATGCGATACCCGCCATCGTCGGCCAGCAGGACCATGTCGAGATCCTTCGCCGCCCGAAACGACAGTCGCTGGCCGTTTCAGGAGTGTTTCGAGTTGTTCCTGCACCCGCTCGTCGAGACCTTCACGCAACGTGAGGTACACCGACAGTGGATCGGCGATGTCGCGATCGGTCAACACGCGGGGATCGTACGACCAAGCCTCAGTGTGCACGTTTGCTTCATTCGGCTCGGCCACGATTCTCACGGTACGCCTTTCGACTGCTTCACGGACGACAGGGGCGCCATGCAGAACGTAGGAATGCGGTCATCCGAGATCTTTGTCGTTCGACCAAGGGCCGTCATCCCGGCAACCAAGCCGTCGGCTGGCGTTGCGTCTTCGTGCGCGTTCGCGATGGCAAGAATCCAGTCCCGGCCCAAGATCCGGGAGCGGTAGCACCCGTACCGCTTGCGGAGATAGAGCGGTAGCTTTTCGTTGGGTGCCTTTGCCAGCTCCGGCCGTTCACTGGTGAGGTCGGCAAGGTACGAGAGCAACGCATGGGTGGGGGGCCGGCATCGAATGTACCCTCCATATGCTCCCTACACATGACACTTGGAGCATGCAAATCGTGTGTACGATAAGGCCAGATCGTCCTTTTTCATGCATAGCTGGTTCTCGGGGCCAAAGGATCGCCAGTTTGCACATTCGCGCGAGACGTGGCTTCGCAGCCCGGGCGGTTGGCGAGTCGATCTTCACCGAGGCCGACATGCTCGAGGAATTGCGAGCCAACCTGCGGTCTGCTGCGGAGTGCCACTTCGAGGAAGGGCAGGCGCCCAAGGTGATCCGTCTCCACATTGAACGCGACGAAATTCTCGCCCCCTGAGCCCGCGACTGCAACCCGCGCGACTGCATCCTCGGGGGCCACCTCACCGACGACCTCGCCAACTGGGGCATCGAGTCGCTGACGACGTGCGTCTCCAGGAGCCGTTCGAATGTAGCGAAGAGGAGATCGGACGCCGGCGGGTTGAGACGCCCACCGAGTCCGTGGAACGCGATCAGCATCATGCGGAACCGGGCGAGCGTTTCGGGTGCGGCATCGAGCAGCGCGGCGGAGCCTTCCATGACCACCGTCCAAATCACGATTTCCGACGCCCTCGCCAAGGAGGCTGCGGCCGAAGGCCTGCTCGAGACCGGGCCGATCGAGGCGATCCTGCGCGAGCGGCTCGCGGCTGCCCGCGTCGCCAAGATGTAAGCGACGCGGCAGAGGCTTTCTGCAGCCGGAACGCCTCCCATGACGGCCGACGAGATCGACGCGGAGATCACTGCGTATCGAGTGGAGGCGATTGTCTCAGGTGATGCCCATCTCCTCGGGATCGGCGAGTTTCGGGGAATTCATCACGCCTGCGGCCGCCGTGAGTCAGCCGGGCGCGTAACCGGCACGTCCGACGTCGCCCGATCGCACTTCCGCGCGAGCGGAACGACCATATCGCGTGGCGATGTCGCATGAGTGCCGCCACGACGTCCAGCTCCCGCACGCTCTTCACCCGCGGTCGCCGGCCAGCTCGCTGGAGCTCCTTGAGCCGTTCGCTTGGCCGCCGCCGGCCCATCTCCTCGGCCTTGGCGAGCACGAAGCGGATCGTGGTGACTTCCGGGTTTGCGAGAAACGGATTCGGAATCGTGCCGCAGAGTTCCTTGTTTTCGAGCATTTCGGGGCAGGCGTTGAACCAAATCACTTCCCCCTGTACCCGCTCGGCAAACTGACTCGTCGCACGACGAAGCTGTCCGGGGCCAATGAGGTCGATCTCCGCCGGGTGGGGCGTCGCCTTGATGTCCTCGAGAAGGCGGCGGGACACCCGCGACTCGCTCTCCAGCGATTGACTCCCCTTCAAACTTTCGCGCGACGGTCATCTGGGACGTCTCCGGCTGAGTGCTGCGTCCCTGCGGCGGGCAATTGTCGCGGCGGCGCCGGGCCCGGGGCGCGTGCGATCGCGGAAAGCCGTCCGGACGCCTGTCTGGGGAAAGATTCCTGCGGAACGTGAGGGCAGCCATTTGCACGAGGTGTCTTCCGGGGAGACCAGACGTCGTGCCCGTCGGAGTTACGCGGCCTGCATCCACGGAGTCTTTGGCCGGGCTGAATGCGTAGGATTCAGCGTCGTCGGCGCGAACGTGTCTGGTCTCGGAGATTCGCGTATGTCATCTTCGCCGCAGAGTGCCTCCGGCCTGCCGAATCGTCCGAATGGCGAGACTGCCGCCATGATCGACGCCGAGGTGAGCGAAGGCGGCCGACCGTCCCCGATTCCATGCGACACGCCATTCGGCAGTTTGGCGTGCGAGGAGGCACACCATTTCATGAGCGAGCAACCGTTGACGATCGAGACCTGCCCGGCGCCCGACAGGATTCTTCACCTGCCGCTCGGGCAGATGGTCGGCGACGCCAAGTCCGCCACGTTGATGAAATCAGGCGGGCTCGAACTGATCCGGCTCGTCATTCCGGCCGGGAAGGAGATTTCACCGCACCGCGCGCCCGGCGAAATCACGGTGCAGTGCATCGAGGGGCTCGTCTCCTTCGAGCACGACGGCCATGCGTTGGAACTCAGGCCGGGCGACCTTCTGCATCTTTGTCCGCAGGAGACGCACGCCCTCAAGGGCATCGAAAACTCTTCTGTGCTGGTGACACGGCTTCGTCCGCACGCCGATGAACTGCCAGAGAAGTTCCCGGCTCCATGAGCCCTTGGCTATCGCTCGCCTCGCTCGACCTTCACCCACTCGGCCTGCAGCCGAAACTTTCCCGGCTTCTTGTCGCTGAGCATGAAGCCCAGGCCGTTGATCTGATCCGGCTCGACTGGCCCCATGCCCTGAACCCGCCTGCCAAATGCCGTGGGAATGAAGTCCTCGAGTGGGACTCGTACTTCCGTCCACTCGTCCTTCGTGGTCGGCAGCTGCGCCCGGTACGAGAAAGCCATCCGGCGGCTCTTGGTATAGAGATTGATGACGTACTCCCGGCCATCGCCCTTCGCGCGGACGACGATCGTGTCTCCGGCCTTGATGTCCAGCTCGGTTGGCTTCGTCCCGACTGATGCAAAGCCGCCGTTTTTTCGAGCGAGAGCGATCCGGCCTCT
This sequence comes from Pirellulales bacterium, assembly GCA_044344765.1. Lineage (GTDB taxonomy): Bacteria > Planctomycetota > Planctomycetia > Pirellulales > UBA1268 > QWPN01. The sequence goes on from JBIJCJ010000094.1 coordinate 5,322, forward strand.
TTACACGTAGTCGTGTAAAGGTGTAAGGTGGCGGCATGGCGAAGAGACGCTGTGCCGCTGCTGCCGAGTGCCGCAAGCCCCGGTCGCTCAAAGAGCGTCCGCTGATGTCGCCCATTCAGGCGGGCGGATTGGCCGCCGTTTTCAAGGTGCTGGCCAACGACACACGGCTCCGGCTCCTCCACGCCCTCGTTCGAGCCGACGAGCTGTGTGTCACGGAACTGGCCGACGAGGTCGGGATGAAGCCTCAGGCGGTTTCCAATCAACTTCAACGGCTGAGCAGTCTCGGAATCATCGAGGCCCGCCGGGCCGGGGTGAATGTCCACTATCGAGTCGTGGATCTTTGCGTCCGGTCTTTGCTCGATCAGGGATTGTGCCTGACCGAGGAGGCGACGAGACGCCAGCAAGGTGGATGATGAAACCGATCAGGCTATCACGGCGGCTGGTGGCGGAAGCGTTTGGCACGTTCTGCCTCGTGTTCGCCGGAACTGGGGCGGCGGTCGTCAACGAGGTGACGGGCGGCGGGGTCACGCATGTGGGTGTGGCGCTGACGTTCGGTTTGGTCGTGATGGCGATGATTTACGCCCTCGGGAACGTGTCCGGATGCCACATCAATCCGGCCGTGACCCTCGGGCTGTGGGCTGCCGGTCGGTTTGACCGATATCTGGTTCTGCCTTACATCGGCAGCCAGTGCGTCGGAGCTTTTTTGGCGAGCGGCATGCTGCGGATGCTGTTTCCGGAAAGCAGAACCCTCGGGGCGACGATTCCCGCCGGAAGCGATCTCCAGTCGCTCGTGCTCGAATTCCTCCTGACGCTGATCCTGATGTGTGTGATTCTCGGCGTCTCCGCCGGCGGCGATGCAAAACGTCTGGCGGGCATCGCCATCGGCGGGGTGATCGGCTTCGAAGCCCTGTTTGCCGGACCGATCAGCGGGGCGTCGATGAACCCGGCGCGGTCCTTGGCTCCGGCACTCGTGACGATGCACCTCGAACAGGTGTGGATCTATATCGTCGCCCCGATTGCCGGGGCGTTGGCGAGCGTGCCGCTGTGCCGGTGCATTCATTCGTCGCCATGCTGCGGCTCAGGTGACATCGAGGAAAGTTCATGAAGACTGTTTTGTTTGTGTGCGTCGAAAACTCGAATCGGAGCCAGATGGCCGAAGCCTTCGCCCGCATGCACGGCGGAGCCGACGTGCAGGCGGCCAGTGCCGGTTCACGGCCATCGGGTCGCATCAACCCCAAGGCAATCGATGCCATGAGGGAGTTGGGGTATGACCTGACGACGCACTCCTCGAAGGGGCTGGAGGCCTTCAACGGCAGGGCGGTGGACGTGGCCGTCACGATGGGGTGCGGCGATGAATGTCCGCTCGTGCGCGCCGCCCGACGCGAGGACTGGCAGATTCCCGATCCCCGCGAGATGTCGCCCGCGGAGTTTCGGGGCGTGAGGGATTTGGTTGAAAAAAAGGTGCTGGCGTTGCTTGCTTCCCTGGGTGGCTCTTGCTGAAAGGGCGTCGATGAAAGTTGCGGAATTCCGGGCGGTTCTGGCCGCTCATCCTGACGCGAAGATGCACTGGATGCTGCCGGACAGGTCGTTCGTCCCGGAGCATTACCACATCACCGAAGTGGGGCGGGTGCAGAAGGACTTCATCGACTGCGGCGGCACGATTCGATCCCTGACCTCCTGCCTGCTGCAGATCTGGGTGGCCGACGACAAGGACCATCGGCTCGAGACCACCAAGCTGGCGAAAATCATGGAGGTCGCCGGGCCGGTGCTCGCGAGCGACGAGCTGCCGGTCGAAGTCGAGTACGAGGCCGGAACGATCTCGCAGTACCCGGTTGCCGGTGTCGAAGTCACGCCCGCCGGGCTGTTGTTCTATCTCGGCACCAAGCACACCGCCTGCCTTGCCCCGGAGAAGTGCGGCGTGGACGGCGGCGGCTGCTGTTGAGAATAGGCCAAGGCGGGTTTCTGCCGGTGGCCGCGAGCGGGCAGGGAAACTACCGCTTGGCCGACCGCACCGCCTGCCGGCGGGCCTCGACTGAGTCGCCGATCTCCGCAGCCAGGCCGGGCGACCGCTGCAACAATCCGCCGATCACCGCCGGGTCGAACACGACCACCTTCAGGTCGTCGGCCGCCACGATCCCCACGTCGTCGGCTGCGGCGCCGATGGCGAGCTGGTCGCCGAAACACTCGCCGGGGCCGATCTCGCCCACCGTCGTGATCCGCCCGGCGGAGTCGGTCGTCTGCAAGGTCGCGCGGCCCTCGACCACGAGGGCGAAGCCGCGGAACCGCTGGCCGGCCGCCTGGACCGACTCCCCCTTGGCGAATTCGACGATCCGTGGCGGCCGCGAATCGTCCGCCGCGGGCTTGAACCGGGCGTGTTCGTGGAGCAGCTGGTCGATGGTTCGCGACGGCTTGCCCGGAGATTCGTCCGGACCGTACTCGAGCGTGATCGGATAGGGGATCGTCAGATCGGCCCGCCGTGCCGCGTACCACAGCCGCGTCAGGATCTCGTCCCGGGTCGCGCCGAGTTCCTCCTGCCGGGCGACCGAGAAGAGCAGGCGGTAGGTGACCGAGAAGTCGGCGTAGGCAACGGTTCGCACCGCGGGCGACGGGTCGGCGAGCACGCCGGGCGTCGACCGGAGCAGCTCGAGCATCACCTGCTTCACCCGATTCGGTGGATCGTCGTAGCTGAAGCCGATCTCGACGAAGTCGGATCGAACGGTCGTGGGCCGGGAGAGGTTGCTGAAGGCGGACTTGTAGAGGGAGACGTTGGGAACGATCAACTGCTCTCGCGTGGGCGTTTCGATCCGCACGCTGCGCCAGTTGATCTCGGTGACCTTGCCCTTGACTCCCTCCGCCTGGACCCAATCCCCGACGCTCAGCGGCCGCTCGAAGAGCAGCATCAGGCCCGAGACGAGGTTGCCCAGCGGCTCCTGCAGGGCGAGGCCGATCACGATCGAGCCCACGCCCAGCGCCGCCAGCGCCCCCTCGACCTCCTGCCCCCAGACCTTCGAGTAGATCACGAGCCCGCCGATGGCCACGAGGATCGCCCGCACGAGGTCGCGAAAGAGCGTCGGCACACGCTCCCGCCATGAATCGGTGCCGGCCAGGCCGAAGAACAGGTCGTTGAAGAGGCCCAGAATCGCGTACAGCAGCACGACCCAGAAGATCGTCTCCGTGACGCGGCTCGCGGTGCTCTCCATCGGCATCTCGAGGATCGACGTGACGAAGATGAGCAGCGCGAGCGCCGGGGCGACGAGGGTCCGGAAGGCCCGCAGGGAGCGGGCCAGCGCGAGGCCGCGGCGGTCGCAGGCGGCGATCGCCTCGTTGAGCACGAGCAGCACCGCCGGGAAGCCGACGGCCAGGAGCACGGCGGGCCAGAAGTTCGGGATCTGGCGGGCGATTTCGAGGTCGAGAAACTCCGGCATCACGTTCAGGCCCCCACCGTCCATGCCTCGATGGCCGGGCGGCCGTCGAGATCGATCCGAATCGGCCCCCGAAACGCAACCGCGTCTCCAGTCCGCTCGCGGACCGGCGCCGTCACCCGGATCGCCGCCTCACGGCCGGCGGCCAGCCGCTTGGCGATCGAAACCGTGTCGCCCCAGAGGTCGTAGAGAAACTTGCGGCGTCCGACCACGCCGCCGACCACAGGCCCCGAGTTGATCCCCACGGCCAGTCGCAGCCCGGCGTGGTGGTCGCGGTTGAACATGCCCACGATCCGTTCCATCGCCTCGGCGAACTGAACCATGCGGCGGGCGTGGTCGGGCCGCGTCACCGAGAGGCCGCAGACCGCGAGGTACGAACCGCCGATCGTCTTCACCTTCTCGATGCCGCATTCCTCGGCCGCCTCGTCGATCGCCGCCACGAGGTCGCCGAGCATGGCGAGTGCCCGGGCCTCGCCGGCCGCGGCGCCGAACTCCTCCATGCCGATAAGCTCGGCGAAGAGCACCGAGACGTCGGCGAACTCGCGGCTCGCCTTCTCGTCCCCCTCGCGACGCTGGGCCACGGCCGAGGCGGGCAGGATGTTGAGGAGCAGTTCCTGGTTTTCACGGATCTGCGACTCCAGCCTCTCCCGCTGCTGCCTGATGCTCGCCGACATCTCGTTGAAGACCTCGCCGAGCTGGCCGAACTCGTCGCGGCTCCTGACCGGCACCGTGACGTCCGTTTCTCCGGCCCCCAGCCGCTTGGCGGCCTTGGCGAGCGCCCGCAGGGGCTGCGTGAGCAGATACGAGCAGGCGAGCGCGAGCAGCGTCGAGGCGACCGCCAGGCCGCTGGCCACCCGCAGGACCGTGCGGCCGAACGAGCGGATCGGCTCGGTGGCCTCTTCCTCGTCCATCTCGGCCAGGAGCGCCCAACGCAGGTTGTCGACCTCGATCGGCCCGTACGCGCTGAGCACGGGCACTCCGCGGTAGTCGATCGTCCGCATCAGCCCCGAGCGGCCGCGGAGGGCCTCGGCCACGCTCGCGGTCTCCACCGGCAGGAGGCAGATCGTCGTGTTCTGCCGCTCGATTCGGGCGATCACCTCCTACGAGACGCCGGCTTCTCGGAGTGTCTCCAGGAATTGCTGTGAGTCCTCGTGCATGAAGCGGTTGCGGCTGCGGACCGTGCGGTCCTGGCCGACGAGGTAGCACTCGCCCGTCCGGCCGAAGCCCTCGGCGGCCCAATCGTAGTTGCCCGTGATCACGCGGCTGAAGTTGTCGATCGGGAACTGCAGCACGAGGATGCCGATCATCTGCGGGCCGTTGAAGATCGGGCTGACGACGAAGCCCATCGGCCGGCCGAGGCTCGGTCGGTAGGGCTCGAAGTCGGCGATCCGGAAGTCGTCGCGATCGCGCTGCCCCCGCAGGCCGCGGACCTTGGCCGCCAGCTGTGAACCGGCATACGGGCCTGCTTCCAGCCCGGTGCCGAGTTCGGTCGTCTTCTGGTAGCTGTAGACGATCTCCAGCGAGTCCGCATCGACGAGCATCAGATCCTCGAAACCGAAAATCTTCACCACCCGCGCGAACACCTTGTGGAACCGTTCGTGCGCGGCGCCGTAGTCCGAGGCGTCGTCGGCCGCGGTCTCGAGCTCCTGCTTCTGTCCGTAGGGATGCGGGTTGCCGGCGATGTAGTGGTATTGGAGATAGGCCGCAGCCGGGCTGGCGGGGACATACGATTCGGCCACCGGTTCGCTGTCGGTATTGGCGGCGAGCTTCGGCAGGAAGTCATCGGCGTAGAACCGCTGCAGGGCGGCGGTCTGGTTCGGCGTCAGCGTGGCCGTGGCCAGTCGTCGATAGGCTTCACGAAACGCCTGCATTCCCTCGATCGTCGACGGTCTGTCCGAGATGGCGAGCACCTCTTCCCGAAGCGAGGAAAGCATCGTCTGGATCGTGGTGGTCTTCACCGAGCGGAGCGCCGTGAGCCGCTGCTCGATCGCCTTGTCGAGCGAGGCCTTGCCCGAGGCGTATCCGATCCAGGCGACCACGCCGATGCAGGCGAGGCTCACCGCCAGGAGCAGCAGGATCATTTTCGATTGGATGCTGAGCCGATTCAGTCCTGGCATGCTTGCGGGACCCGGTGGAAATGGCACGACGCACCGGATCGACGACGAATCGATCCGGGACGGAAACGCGATTCGAAAATTGTACTATCGATCGAAGATCGACAGGCGTGACGTTCCGTAAGCTCCGCGACCACATGACCGGATGGTGGCCGCGAGAACGCGGCAGGCCGCGTCAAAACGGCACGTCGTCGTTGCCGGCCTCGGCAAAGGCGTCGTTGGGATCGATGGCGTCGTCGGGACCGTCGCCGGCCCGCCCGCTTCCCGACAACTGCCTGAACGACAGGCCCTCGGCGGTCAGGAAGTATTTGGCCTCGCTGGCCGCATCCCGCTGCCAACGGCGGCCGCTCAGGCGGTAGGTCACTTCGATCTCGTCTCCCACGGACAGCTCGTCCACCGCGTCGCAGCCATCCTTGACGAACTCGACTGGAATGAAGTTGGTGAACGTGCCCTTGGACTGCTCGAGCACCACCAGACGCTTGCGAAAGCCCTTCTGCCCGAAGGTCTTGGTTTCCTCGATCAGGTGGACGACGCCGCGGACGGTCGGGTCTTTCATGGAGTGTTGGCCGTTGGTTCTCGGAAGTCGGGTTCCAGCCCCGCCGACCGGCGGGCTGCCGTGGCGGAAGAGTACCACATGCAGCCAACCACGTTCGCCCGCGGGCCGCCCGAATGGCGGCAGATTTACATCCCGTCCGGGAACTCATCGCGCTCCGTCAGGCCGCCCGAGCGCAAGGGGGCCAGGGCTTTTGCGTATTCCAGCAGGACCGGGCAGGGCTACGGAGCGGGGAACGTCTCGGGCAGTTCCGCGTGCCGTCGGAGACGGGTCACCAGCACCGAGGAGTCCGCGACAGCCTTGATCGCATGCGTCTCCTGCGGGCAGAGGTAGAGCAGGTCGCCGGCGTGCAGGTCGAGCGCATGGCCGTCGTGCTCGAACACGACGTGGCCTTCGATGCACTGGACCGTGATTTCGCCGGCCGCCCGGTGCGGCGGAATCTCCTTGCCGGCCGGAATCACGAGCCGGATCAGTTCGAGGCCGGCCGATTTCAGCAGCGTCTTCGACGCGGCGGCGTCGATCGCCCCGGCGAGCGGCAGGTGGAGAATCCGGTCGGGGGCCGGGCAGGTTTCGACCGTGATCGGTTCGTCGTTCATGCAGGCTGCCTCCCGGAGCGGCTTTCGTCTCCCGGCGGTGCCGGCACACGCCGCCCGACGCAACCATATGGAACAATCGGCCGCCGATGCGTATCGTGCGTGGGCTGCGGCGAAACGGCGGGTCATGCCCCCGAGACACTCGGTGCCTTCGGACGCGGCGCGGGCCGACCGAGGGATTCGAAACATGCCGCTGGTCACGATTCGCAACCTGTCGCTGCGGTTTCGCGGGCCGCCGTTGCTCGACGACGTGACCTGCCACATCGAGGCCGGCCAGCGGATCGGGCTGCTCGGCCGCAACGGCGCCGGCAAGACGTCGCTGATGCGGCTGCTCGCCGGCACGATCCAGCCGGACGCGGGCGGCGTGACCTTCGCGCCGGGAGCGACGATCGCCCTGCTGCAGCAGGAGGTTCCGCAGGACGTGGCCGGGGCCGTGCACGACATCGTCGCCGCCGGCCTGCCCCCGACGTCGGCCGCCGATCACGCCTGGCAGCGGGAGCAGGCGGTCGCGCAGATTCTGGGGCGAATGTCGCTCGACGGGGCCGCGGCTTTCGAGTCGCTCTCGGCGGGCATGAAGCGGCGGGTGCTGCTGGCGCGGGCGGTCATCGCCCAGCCCGACCTGCTGCTGCTCGACGAGCCCACCAACCACCTCGACATCGAGGCGGTCGAGTGGCTGGAGACGTTTCTGGGCCGCTGGCGGGGCACGCTGATGTTCGTCACGCACGACCGCACCTTCCTCCGCCGCATGGCCGACCGGATCCTCGAGATCGACCGCGGCCGGATCTTCGACTGGTCGTGCGACTACGACACCTTCCTGGTCCGCAAGGAGGAGGCGCTCGCGGCGGAGGAGAAGCAGAACGCGCTGTTCGACAAGAAGCTGGCGCAGGAAGAGGTGTGGATCCGGACCGGGATCAAGGCCCGCCGCACGCGAAACGAAGGGCGGGTGCGGGCCCTGGAGGCGATGCGGCGGCAGCGCGGCCAGCGGCGCGACGCGGTGGGCCGCGTGCAGCTGGAGATCCAGGAGGCCGAACGCAGCGGGGCCCTGGTGGCGGCGCTCGACGGCGTGTCGTTCCTGCGTGGCACGCGGCCGATCATCCAGGACCTGTCCACGACCGTGATGCGCGGCGATCGGATCGGCATCATCGGCCCGAACGGGTCGGGCAAGACCACGCTCCTGCGGCTCATGCTCGGTGAGCTCGCCCCCGCGACGGGCACGGTGCGGCTCGGCACCAACCTGCGGATCGCCTTCTTCGACCAGCTCCGCGACCAGCTCGACGACGAGAAGACGGTGGCCGACAACGTGGCCGACGGCTACGAGACCGTGCAGATCGGCGGCCAGCCGCGGCACGTGGTCGGCTACCTCCAGGATTTCCTGTTCACGCCCGATCGCACCCGCACGGCGGTGAAGTTTCTGTCGGGCGGCGAGCGGAACCGCGTGCTGCTGGCGCGGCTGTTCGCCAAGCCGGCCAACCTGATCGTGCTCGACGAGCCCACCAACGACCTCGATGCGGAGACGCTCGAGATGCTGGAGGAACGGCTCGTGGAGTTCGCCGGCACCGTGCTCGTCGTGAGCCACGATCGCTCGTTCCTCGACAACGTGGTCACGAGCACGCTCGTCTTCGAGCCGGCCGGCGGGGCCGCGGCCTATCGCGTGAAGGAATACGTCGGCGGGTATGCAGACTGGCTGCGGCAGCGGGGCCCGGCGCCGGCGAGCGCGGCGCCCGCCGCCCGGCCGCGGGCGACGCCGGCGCCGCCGGAACGCGCGGCCGCGAAGAAGAAGCTGTCGTTCAAGGAACAGCGGGAGCTCGACTCCCTGCCGGCGTTGATCGAAACCCTCGAGGCGGAGATCGGCGGCCTGCATGCCGCC
>JBIJCJ010000270.1:0-3809 GCA_044344765.1 Pirellulales bacterium
CGCTCGACGGGTTCGAGGGCCGCAAGGCCGTGGCGATCATCGAGGCCTGCTACAAATCGGCCCGCACCGGCCGGCCGGCCCAGGTCGCCGGAACCTGATCAGGACGCCCGCATGAACAGCCCGCTCCGTTACGCCATCTGCAACGAGACCTTCGAAGGCTGGCCGCTGGCGAAGGCCTGCGACTTCGCGGCCGCCGCCGGCTACACGGGCCTGGAGGTGGCGCCGTTTACGCTCGCGGGGCTGGCCACCGACGTCACCGCCGCCCAGCGCGGCGACATCCGGCGGACGATCGCCCGCTCCGGGCTCGACTGCGTCGGCCTCCATTGGCTGCTGGCGAAGACCGAGGGTTTTCACGTCGCCCATCCCGATGCGGACGTCCGCGGCCGCACCGTCGCGTACCTCGGCGAGCTCGCCCGCCTCTGCCAGGACCTCGGCGGCCGCGTGCTCGTCTTCGGGTCGCCCAAACAGCGCAGCCTGCTGCCCGGGCTGACGGCTGAGCAGGCCCTCGACAACATTTACGATGTGTTCGCGCGGCTCGTGCCCGTGCTGGAGACGACCGACACCGTGGTGGCCCTCGAGCCGCTCTCGCCCGCCGAGACCGACGTGCTCACCACCGCCGCGGAGACCTGCCGGCTGATCGAGCGGATCGACTCGCCCCACGTCCGCCTGCATCTCGACGTCAAGGCGATGGCGAGCGAGGCGGATCCGATTCCCGAGATCGTCCTGGCGAGCGCCCGCCACCTGGAACACTTCCACGCCAACGACCCGAACCTCCAGGGCCCCGGGTTCGGTGCCGTGGACTTTTCGCCGATCTTCACGGCCCTCGACGAGGTCCGCTACGCCGGCTGGGTGAGCGTGGAGGTCTTCGACTATGCTCCCGGTCCCGAGCGTCTGGCCCGCGAGAGCATCGAGTACATGCGCCGCGTCGAGGCAGCGCTCGGCTGACGCCCACAGGAAGGTGTGTCCGATGGCAGATTTCGCCGACTTCGGTTCCCGGTCTTCCGCGACGGATACCACGGACGGCCCGTGGTATCGGGGCATGACCCGCTACCACTGGTTCGTGCTCACGGTCGCCGCGCTCGGCTGGCTGTTCGATTGCCTCGACCAGCAGCTCTTCAACCTGGCCCGCAAGCCGGCGATGGAGACCCTGCTCGCCACGGCGGACGCCGCCGCCGATCCCAAGGCCGTCGATTTCTTCGGCGGGCTTTCCACCTGCATCTTTCTAGCCGGCTGGGCGACGGGAGGCCTGATCTTCGGCGTGGTCGGCGACCGGATCGGGCGGGCGAAGACGATGATGATCACGATCCTCATCTACTCGCTCTGCACGGGGCTGTCGGCGCTCTCGCAGGGCTTCTGGGACTTCGCCTTCTACCGCTTCATCACGGGGCTCGGCGTGGGGGGCGAGTTCGCGGTGGGCGTGGCGCTCGTCGCGGAGGTGATGCCCGAGCGAGCGCGGCCCTACGCCCTCGGGCTGCTGCAGGCGCTCTCGGCGGTGGGTAACTTCGCGGCGGCCCTGATCGGCATCGGTCTCGGCCAGATGCAGCTCCTCACCGAGACGGGAAAAATCGCCGGCTGGGAGCCGTGGCGCTGGAAGTTCGTGATCGGCGCGCTGCCGGCCGTGCTGGCCCTCGTGATCCGCGCCGGTCTCCGGGAGCCGGAGAAGTGGCAGGAGATGAAGAAGCGGGCGGCTTTGACGGGCACCGCGCTCGGTGGCTATGCAGCGCTGTTCGCCGATCCTCGCTGGCGGCGGAACGCGATCCTCGGCATGCTGCTGGCCTGTGCCGGCGTGATCGGGCTGTGGGGCATCGGCTTCTTCGCGATCGACCTGCAGCGCAGCGTGCTCAAGAAGACGTTCGAGGCCCAGGGGCTCTCGGGCCGCGACCTGGCCGGCCGGCTCACGATCTGGTCGGGCGTGGCCTCGATGATGATCCAGGTGGGAGCGTTCGCGGGCATGATGCTCGCCGCCCGGATCTGCCAGCGGCTCGGCCGGCGGCCCTTCTTCGCCATCTTCTTCACCGCCGCCATGCTGTCCACGGCGATGGTGTTCCGCTATCTCGACGACATCAGCGACTTCTGGTGGATGCTCCCGATCATGGGCTTCTTCCAGTTGTCGTTGTTCGCCGGCTACGCGATCTACTTCCCGGAGCTGTTCCCGACCCGGCTGCGAAGCACGGGCACGAGTTTCTGCTACAACGTCGGCCGGTTCGCGGCGGCGAGCGGCCCGTTCCTGCTCGGGCAGTTGTCGGGCTCGGTGTTCGCCGGGGCGGCCGAGCCGATGCGGCCCGCGGGGCTGCTCATGTGCCTGGTGTTCCTGCTCGGGCTGGCGGTGCTCCCCTTCGCGCCGGAAACCAAGGGCCGGCCGCTGCCGGAGGATTGAGCGTGACTTCACGCCTGCGGGGCCATCCCTGGCCCCCGCAGGCTTGGCAGGTCGGAGGCACAGCCAAGGTGTGCCTCGACCTGCGATGGCTCGCCCTCCAGGCGAGCCTCGCGTAAGCCGAAGCAGGCCCGCAGGGATGCGCCGGCGCGGGCTTGATCCTCGCGTGTTCCTCCCCGAAAGCCCCGGGCGGAAGCCCGGGGGTGACGCGGTCCACTCCGTGGGCTTGTAGCGGGAAAAGAGGAAAGAGGACAGGCACGCGGAACAGGCACGCGGCCGCTGCGTGCCCGCTCGCGGTCCAGGTGCGTGCAGCGGACTCGGGTTGCCCTTACAATCCGAACACCGCCTGAAGAATGGTGCGGTGATCGACGGACCTTCACGAAGGGAACAAGAGAATGCGTTGGGAAGGCAGGCGGCAGAGCCAGAACGTCGAGGATCGGCGGAGCACGGGGCAGCAGGTTCTCGTCGGCGGCGGGCTGCTCACGCTGCTGTTCATGATCGTGATGATGTTTCTCGGTGCCGATCCGATGCAGATGATGCAGATGGCGCCCGAGATGATGGCGCCCCAGCAGGCCCAGCCGGGCAAGCCGGTCGACGACGAGATGGGGAAGTTCATCAAGACCGTAATGGCCGACAATGAGGACGTCTGGTCGGCCCTGTTCCCCAAGGTCTTCGGCCGCCGGTTCGCGCCCCCCAAGCTCGTGATGTTCACCCGCCAGGTCCGCAGCGGCTGCGGCATCGCCGACGCCGGCGCCGGCCCCTTCTATTGCCCGCTCGACAAGACGGTGTACATCGACCCCGTGTTCTACGAGGAACTGAAGCGCCGCTTCGGCGCCCCGGGCGACTTCGCCCAGGCCTACGTGATCGCCCACGAGATCGGCCACCACGTGCAGAACCAGCTCGGGATCAGCAACAAGGTGCAGTCGATGCGGGCCCGGCTCTCGGAGCGGGAATACAACAAGCTCTCGGTTCGCATGGAACTGCAGGCGGACTTTCTGGCCGGCGTCTGGGCCCATCACATGGCCCGCTATGCCGGCATCCTCGACGAGGAGGACATCCGTGAGGCGGTCAACGCCGCTCAGGCGATCGGTGACGACCGGATCCAGAAGCAGGCCCAGGGCTACGTGGTGCCGGAGGCGTTCACGCACGGCTCGAGCGAGCAGCGGGTGCGTTGGTTTCTCTACGGGCTGAAGACGGGCAATCCCGACCTCATGGACCGCGCGTTTCAAGTCGATAATCCGTGATCGCGTCGCGGCGAGGGGTTGCCCCATGCCATCTCGCCGGACGTTCGCTACGGCCCTCCGGGCCTTCACTCACTCGGATCTGCCTGCGCTCCGCCATCCATGGCTCCGCCGACCAATCCGCCCTCGGCGGATCGGTGCCCGAGATACGCCGGCTCAATGGCAGGGGCAACCCCTCGCCTCCTCGTTGCAGG
>JBIJCJ010000095.1:0-13843 GCA_044344765.1 Pirellulales bacterium
GGCTCGGTCGCCGGCCACGAACTGGCCGTCGCCGCCGACCGCTACCTGCCGGTCGATGCGACGAGCATCCCCACCGGGGCGTTCGCGCCGGTCGCGGGCACGCCCTTCGACTTCCGGCCGGAGCGGGAGCCGTGGGGACGGTGCGGGGCCGCGATCGAGACGCTCCCGCCCGACGCCGGACCGGGCACGCCCCGGGGCGTGGACCACAACTACCTGGTCCGTGGCTGGGAGCCCGACGGAAAACTGCGCACGGTGGCCACGCTCCGCGATCCGCAGAGCGGTCGGAGCCTCGAGGTGCTTTCCGATCAGCCCGGCGTGCAGGTCTACATGGGCAACTTCCTCGACGGCACGCTGACGGGGAAGGGGGGGGCGGTCTACAAGGCCAACGGCGGCCTGTGCCTGGAAACGCAGAAGTATCCCGACGCCATCCACCATCCCGATTGGCCGAGCGTCCGCCTCGATCCGGGGCAGACCTACCGGCACACGATGGTGCACCGCTTCCGCCGCTGACCGCCACCGTTGGCCCGGGCGGTTGGCCGGACGGTATCCTTGCACCGCACTCTGACAGCCGTCTTTGGCGAACTGAGTGCGGAAGGCGAGGGGGTCGGCGAACGCTCGACGAGCGTGTGGTCGCTGCGACCACAGCGAGGAGACTTTTGCCGCCCCCGAGCCGGTGCAACACAAAAGTCGATCCGGTTCGAGTTCGGCCGGCGGCTCGTCTCCGTCCGCGATCTCCAGGAGCTTCGTGATGGTCTTTCCCGTCGGTGACGACAACTCGGATCGGCGGTCCTTTCCGTTCGTCACCATCGCGCTGCTCGCCGCGAACATCTTCGTGTTCGTCGTCCTCCAGGGCATGGGCGCCAACGAAAAGTTCACGATGGCCTACGTGCAGGTGCCGGCCGAGATCCTCTCGGGGAAGGACATCGTCACCGAGCCTTCCGTGCGCACGGTGCACACGCCGCAGGGGGATTTCCAGGTGCCCGATCCGGGGCTGCAGCCGACGCCGGTTCCCCCCTGGCTGACACTGCTGACGGCGATCTTCATGCACGGCAGCCTCATGCACCTCGCGGGCAACATGTGGTTCCTGTGGATCTTTGGCGACAACATCGAAGACGACATGGGGCACGTGAAGTATCTGCTCTTCTATCTGGCCACGGGCGTGATCGCCTCGCTCGTGTTCGTGTTCCTCAACCGCACCGGTGAGGCGGCGCTCACGCCCTGCCTGGGGGCGTCGGGGGCGATCTCGGGGGTGTTGGGTGCCTACCTCGTGCTCCATCCCCAGCGGCGGGTGAGCGTGATCCTGCTGCGGATGATGGTCGACGTGCCCGGCTACGTGGCCGTGGGGATCTGGTTCCTGTTCCAGATCGTCAGCGGCGTCCTCGACCAGGGCGGTGGCGGCGGCGTGGCCTACTCGGCCCACATCGCCGGCTTCGTGGCCGGCATGGTCCTTGCCAAGCCGATGAGTTTCACGAGCGTGCGCGAGGAGGCGGATCCGCTGGTGGTGCTCCGGCGGCGCGTCCCGTAGCGGGCCTGCCATGGACGCAAACGCGGCCTGGCATGCACGCGACACGGACGACGTGGTGCGGCGGCTCGACACCGATCCGGAACGGGGCCTCCCCGCGGCCGAGGCCGCACGCCGGCTGTCGGCCTGCGGACCGAACGCCCTCGAACGGGCGGCGCCGGAGCCGCTGTGGCGAAAGATTCTCGCCCAATTCAAGGAGCTGGTGATCTGGATCCTCCTCGTGGCCGCGGGCATCGCGGCGGCGATGGGAGACTGGGCCGACACGGCCGCCATCCTGGCGATCGTCCTCGTCAACGCCGCGATCGGCTTCTTCCAGGAGCAGCGGGCGCAGCAGGCCCTGGCCGCCCTGGAGCGGCTCGCCGCCCCGCTCGCCAAGGTCGTGCGCGACGGGGGCGTGCATCCCGTGCCGGCGCGGTCGATCGTGCCCGGCGATCGGCTCGAGCTCGAGGCAGGCGACCAGGTGCCGGCCGATGCCCGACTGGTCGAGGCCTTCGGGCTGCGAGTGCAGGAGTCGGCCCTCACCGGCGAGAGCGTGCCGGTGGAGAAGGGGCCGGCCGGTCCACTGCCGGAGGCGACGCCGCTCGGCGACCGCCGCTCGATCGTCCATGCGGGCACGGTCGTGGCCGCGGGCCGTGGGGCCGCTCTGGTCGTCGAGACCGGCATGCGCACCCAGCTCGGCCGGATCGCGAGCCTGCTCGAGCGGTCGCCGCCGGAGACCACGCCGCTGCAGCGCCGGCTGGGTGAACTCGGCCGCGTGCTGATCGTGATCTGCCTCGTGGTCGTCGGGATCATCTTTCTGCTGGAGACCTGGCGGGGTGGCGGGCTGCTGGCGCTGTGGCGGGATGGCGGGCTGGGCGAGGTGATGCTGCGGGCCGTGAGCCTCGCCGTGGCCGCCGTGCCCGAGGGGCTGCCGGCCGTGGTCACGCTCGTGCTGGCCATCGGCCTGCAGCGGATGGTGGCCCGCAACGCGCTCGTCCGCCGGCTGCCGAGCGTGGAGACGCTCGGCTCGGTGACGGTGATCTGCTCCGACAAGACCGGCACGCTGACCCGCAACGAGATGACGGTCCGTGAGATCGTGACGGCCCGCGGCCGGTATCGCGTCACGGGCGCCGGCTACGAGCCGCGGGGCGAGTTTCTGCGCGAGCCTGACGGGGTGGTGGTCGCGGTTTCCGATCCGGACCTGCGCCGGGCCCTGCTCATCGCCGCCCGGTGCGGCAGCGCCACGGTGGAGCCGACGGGGGATGGCGGGGGCTGGCGCGTGGTGGGCGATCCGACCGAGGGGGCGCTGGTGGTCGCGGCGCTCAAGGGGGGCGTGCCAGCCGAGGATCCGCGGGAGCCGGTGATCTTCGAGCTGCCGTTCGATTCCGAGCGGAAGCGGATGAGTGTCGTCCTCCGCACGGCGCCGGACCGACGCCTGATGGTGACGAAGGGCGCGACGGAGGCCGTGTTGCCGCGGTGCACGGCGGAGTTGCATGGCGGGGCGGTCGTGCCGCTGACGGACGACCGCCGGCGCGAGATCCTCTCCGCCGCCACGGAGATGGCGGGCCGCGCGCTGCGGGTGCTCTCGCTGGCCTCGCGCGACATGCCCGCCGACGAGCCGCTCGACTCGCAGCCGGCCGTCGCCGAGCGGGAGCTCGTGCACGTGGGGCTCGTGGGGATGATCGATCCGCCGCGGGACGAGGCCCGCCGGGCCGTCGAGCGGTGCCGCACCGCCGGCATTCGCCCGGTGATGATCACCGGCGACCATCCGGCCACCGCCCTGGCGATCGGCCGCGAGCTCGGCATGTCCGCCGCGGACCGCGTCGTCTCCGGCGCCGAGCTCGACGGCATTTCAGACGACCGGCTCCTGGACGAGGTGGCGTCGATCGCCGTCTACGCCCGGGTGTCGGCCGAGCACAAGCTGCGGGTCGTGCGGGCCTGGCAGCGGCGCGGGGAGATCGTGGCCATGACCGGCGACGGCGTGAACGACGCCCCGGCGGTCAAGGCGGCCGACATCGGCATCGCCATGGGGATCACGGGCACCGACGTGACCAAGGAAGCCTCGGACATGGTGCTTACCGACGACAACTTCGCGTCGATCGTGACCGCCGTCGAGGAGGGCCGCGGCATCTACGACAACATCCAGAAGTTCATCCACTACCTGCTCTCCTGCAACGCCGGCGAGGTGCTGACGATGTTCGTGGCGGCGGTCGCCGGCTGGCCCGCGCCGCTGGCGGCCATCCAGATCCTGTGGCTGAATCTCGTCACCGACGGCCTGCCGGCGCTGGCGCTGGGGCTCGAGCCGCCCGAGCGCGACATCATGGAGCGGTCGCCGCGGCCGCCCCAGGAGGCGGTGATCACGCGGGCCCGCGGCATCCTCATTCTCTCCCATGGTGCGCTGGTCGCGGCGGTCGTCCTCTGGGCCTTCTGGAGCACCTGGCGGGGCGACGCCGCGCGGCTGGAGCGGGCCCGCGCCGTGACGTTTTGCGTGGCCGCGTTCGCGCAGCTGTTTTTCGCCATCGGCTGCCGCAGCGACCGCGTCACGGCGTTTCGGCTCGGGTTCCTGCGGAACCCCGCCTTGCTGCTGGCGATCCTGCTCTCGAGTCTGCTGCAGGTCGTGATCGTGACCCTGCCCCACGCCCAGTCGGTGTTCGAGGTCGAGCACCATGTCGGTGGCGACTGGGTGTTCGTCGTCGCCCTGGCACTGGTGCCGGTGACGGTGATCGAACTGGCGAAGTGGGCCGCGGGCTTTCGCTCCGCCCCCCGCGCCGGATCGGTCCATTGATCGACCCGCCGCGTGGCCGTAAGGTGGGAACTCGACGGCCCGTGGATGACGGGCGGTCGCCCGCCTCGGATCTCGGCATGAACGCTCGCTCCACTCATGGATCGCCCCATCTCCTGCTCACGGGAGCCACGGGGCTGCTCGGCTCGTACCTGCTGCGGGATCTGTTGCTGGCGGGCCGTGCCGTGGCCGTGATCGCCCGGGGTGAGCGAAAGCGGTCGCCGGCCGCCCGGATCGAGGCGCTCGTGGCCGAGTGGGAGGCGCGGCTGGGCGTGCGGCTGCCGCGGCCCGTGGTCCTCGCCGGCGATCTCACGCAGCCGGCCTGCGGTCTCGACGACGCGGCGCTGCGGTGGGTGGGCGATCATTGTTCCGAACTGTTGCACAACGCCGCCAGCTTGAGCTTCAAGGGCACCTCGCGCGACGAGGAGCCGTGGGTCACCAACGTCGGCGGCACCACGCACGTGCTGGAACTGGCGGCGCGGGCCGGCCTGCGGCGGATGCACCAGGTGTCGACGGCGTACGTCTGCGGGCTGCGGACCGACGTGGTCGCGGAAGCGGATCTCGACGTCGGCCAGTCGTTCGGCAACGACTACGAGCGGAGCAAGGCGGAGGCGGAGCGGCTGGTGCGATCCGCGGGCCACCTCGAAAGCGTCACCGTCTACCGCCCCTCGATCATCGTCGGCGACTCGGTCACCGGGTACACGTCGACCTACCATGGCTTCTTCGCGGCGCTGCGGCTCGGCCACACGCTCCTGACGCGGGTGCCGCTGGGATCGACGAGCGGCCTGTCGTTGCTGGCCCTGATGGGCGTCGATCCGGCGGCGCGGAAGAACTTCGTGCCGGTGGACTGGGTGGCCCGCGTGATCGCGACGCTCGTGGGCCGGCCGGAGGCCCATGGCCGCACGTTCCACGTCACGCATCCCGAGCCGCTGTCGACGGGCACCGTCGCGGCCACGATCCAGGAGGCGGTGGAAACGTACTCCCGGGCCGCGGCCACCGACGATCCCGACCTGCAGGACGAGCGTTGGTTCGCCGACAACCTGAGCAGCGAGCTCGACGTCTACCAGCGGTACTTCCGCCACGATCCCGTCTTCGACCGCGCGAACACCCTGGCCCATGCCGGAGACCTGCCCTGTCCGCCGCTCGACCGCGAGACGCTGCTGCGGATGGCGCGGTTCGCGATCGAGCATGAGTTCGGCCGTCGCCCGGCTGGCCACGGTGGCAAGGTGGCGGCGCTGCGGGTGCATCCGCATCTGCCCGGCGTCGCGAGCGGGGCCGCCGATGCCACTCGGCCGCCCGAGGCGGCGCCGCTCGACGCCCGCCTTGCCTGAACCGTCCGGTCAACCGGCGGGAACGGTGGCGGACACGGCGGCCTCCGGCGTCACGGCATCCGGCGGAGCAGCCACCAGGCGAAGGCGATCTGTGCGGCCAGGGCGACGAGGCCGGTCCGCGGCTCTCCCGAGAGCAGCTGCAGCGTGCCGAACAGGAAGCTGGCGGCGCAGCCGGCGAGCTTCGTTCCCACCTGCAAGAGACCGAACGTGACGCCGGCGCGGCCCGGGGCCGCGAGCACCGCGACAACAGCCCGCAGCAGACTCTGGATGCCGCCGAGCACCAGCGCCAGGAGCACGGCCAGCCACGAGAGCTGGGCCGGCGTCTGCACGAGACAGGCGAGGGCGAGCACGGTGAGCCAGCCGCCGAGGCACACGGCGGCCGCGATCCGCCTGCCGCACCGCCCCGACAGCCACCCGATGAACAGCGCCCCCGGCAACGCCACGGCCTGCACGAGGAGGACGAGTCGCACGAGTGCCGGCCCGTCGAGCGCGAACCGTTGCATGGCCAGGCTCGTGAACTGGCTGATCCCCGTCTGCACCGCCCCGAGCGCGAGCATCGCTCCGCCGAGCACCGCGGCCAGCCGCGACGATGCCCCGCCCGCGTCTCCGGCGACGAGGCCACGGGCGAAGGCGAAGAGTTCCCGGCCGGAGGTCGCGGCGTGGGTCGCGGCTTCGTCCCGGCCGAAGCGAGCCGCCGCGGCGGGCAGCGAGAACACCAGCCACCAGGCGGCCGTGAATGCGAACGCCAGCCGGAGGCCACCGGCCGCGTCGATGCCGAACCGTGCATGGCCGCTGACCAGGGCCGTGGCGATGATCAGGGCGATCGCGCCGCCCGCGTAGCCGGCTGCGAAGCCCCGGGCGGAGAGGCGGTCGGCGTCGTGGTCCGCGATTCGCGGCAGCAGGCTGCCGGTGAAGATCTGGGCGAGATCGAAGCCGACGCAGGCGAACACGATCGCTCCCAGAACCGCCACCTGCGCCGCTGGTGGGACTGCCGCGAGCGCCATGAGTGCTCCGGTGCCGGCGAGCGTGGCGGCGACGACCGCCCGCTGGTGGGCGTGCAGGCGATCGGCCCAGGCCGAAACCCAGGGGGCGAGCAAGGCCGAGGCGAGCATCGCCGCCGCGAGCGTCCAGGCCCAGATCACTCCGGCCTCCACGCCCCACGCCCCGCCGGGAAATACGACCCGCTCCACGTAGGCCACGACGAGCGTGATCAGCACCGTGGAAAAGCCGCTCGCCGCCCAATCGAGCAGAATCCACGACGTGCGGGCAAAACGCAGGCTGCCGGCGGCGGACGACTCGGTCATGCGACCAACCGGGAGGGTGTCGGGTTCATGCGGGGGCGAGATCCGCGGCGTGGGCCTGCCAGATCGCCCCCGGCGGTGGTGGGCAGGTGACCGTCGTCACGGCGGCGGTGACGGGATCGAGGAACGTGATCCGCCAGGCGTGGAGACCGATCGCTGCGGCGCGGGCATCGGTCGGCGGCTGCTCCGCGACGAGAAGGCCACCGTACAGCGCGTCGCCCACGACGGGCAGGCCGCGGGCCGCCGCCTGGACGCGAAGCTGGTGCATCCGGCCGGTGACGGGTTCGAGTTCGAGCAGCAGACTGCCGTCGGCGGCCACGGATCGCACCCGGCCGGTCGTCGTTGCGTCGCGGCCTCCCTCCGTGCCCTGCGGCACGACCTCGGCGCGGGGTTGCGCATCGACTTTGCGGAGCGTGTCGGTCCACTCGAGCGCAGTGCCGACCGGCGGCGGATCCGCGGCGTCGGGCGTCACGATCGCCAGATAGGTCTTGCGCACCAGCCGACGCTCGAACTGGCGGGAGAGCTGGCGGGCCGCGCGGGGTGTGGTGGCGAGGAGGAGCACGCCGGAGACCGACCGGTCGAGGCGGTGCGGAATCCCGAGAAACCCGCCCGCGTGCCGCCGCTTGCCCGCGCGGAGGTCGGCCGCCATCGCCGCCGCGAACAGCTGCTCCCGCACCAGTGACTCGACCGACGCGATGCCGGGCGGCGCCTGGGTGGGCAGGCCTGCCGGCTTGGCGACGGCGAGCACGCCGCCGGATTCGTGAAGTGTGGCAAGCTGCATCGGAAGAGCCGTCTGGGCGGGTGCGGCGACTTGTGGATGGTATCGAAGCGGCCGGCGTTTCGCGACAGCCCTCCGGCCTACTTGCAATCATGTTGCAAAACGGGCAGACTCGCCGCTCGATCGTCGAGACCATCTCCACGGAGGCCATGCCATGCCGCACGTTCCCGACAACTCGCCGACCCGCACCGACAATCCGCCGGCCCGCGTCGATCGCCGCCTGCCGGTGACCGTCCTCTCCGGCTTTCTCGGGGCCGGCAAGACCACGCTCTTGAACCACATCCTCGCCAACCGCGCGGGACTGCGGGTCGCGGTGATCGTCAACGACATGAGCGAGGTCAACATCGACGCCCAGCTGGTGGGCGGCCCGCGTGCCACTCCGGCCGCGCAGCTCAGCCGCACCGAGGAAAAACTCGTCGAGTTCTCCAATGGCTGCATCTGCTGCACGCTCCGCGAGGATCTGCTCGAGGAGGTGGCCCGCCTCGCCCGCGAGGATCGGTTCGACTACCTCCTCGTCGAGAGCACCGGCATTTCCGAGCCGTTGCCCGTCGCCGAGACGTTCACGTTCACCGACGAGCAGGGGGAGAGCCTCTCGTCGCTGGCCCGGCTCGACACGCTGGTGACCGTGGTCGATGCCCGCAACTTCCTCGACGATTACTGTTCTCGTGACGAGCTCCGCGACCGCGGCGTGGGCCTCGACGACAACGATGCCCGCGACCTCGTGCAGCTGCTCGTCGACCAGGTCGAGTTCGCGAACGTGCTCGTGATCAACAAGACCGATCTCGTCGCGGCCGACGACGTCGCCTACCTCGAGGCGATTTTGAGGAAGCTCAACCCGGCCGCGAACATCGTCCGCGCATCCCGCGGCCAGGTGCCGTTGGAGGCGATTCTCGGCACCCAGTCGTTCGACATGGAACATGCCGCGAGCCATCCGGGGTGGCTTGCCGAGGCCCCGGGCACGCATG
Organism: Pirellulales bacterium; assembly: GCA_044344765.1. Taxonomy (GTDB): domain Bacteria; phylum Planctomycetota; class Planctomycetia; order Pirellulales; family UBA1268; genus QWPN01. Next base: position 8,659 of record JBIJCJ010000095.1, read on the forward strand.
TTCCGGAGACGGAGGAATACGGCCTCTCGAGCCGCGTCTTCCAGTCGCGGCGGCCGCTCCATCCGCAGCGGTTCTGGGACCTGGTGACCGGTCCGGCCTTCAAGGGCGTGATCCGCTCCAAGGGCTTCGTGTGGCTGGCGACCCGGCCCGACTGGGCGGGCGTCTGGTCGAGCGCGGGGGTCGTGTCGAGCCTGCAGCCGGGCGGATCATGGCTGGCGACCGCGCCGCGTGAGGAGTGGCCGGAAGATCTCGACGCCGACGACATCGAGGCGATCTGGCAGGAGCCGTGGGGCGATCGGCGGCAGGAACTGGTCGTGATCGGGGCCAAGCTCGCCCCGGATCTGCTCGAGCGGCTCGATGCGTGCTGCCTTTCGGACGCCGAGCTCGACCTGGGGCCGGCGGCCTGGCTGGGCTTCGAGGACCCGTTTCCCGCCTGGCGGATCGTCACGGAAGGTGACGACGACGATACGGTCGTGGAAGACGAGCTCACGGGCTGAAGCCGGCCGAAAACCGGTCGTGGGCCCCGCTGGGACCACAGAATGGGCCAATATTCTGCGGAATTCGGCGACAAAAGCGTGGCCGCGCCCTCTTGACCCGTTGTTTGTGCTGTCTGTTGGCGACTGTTAGGTTTGAACCATTCTCATGGGCACGCCGTAGTGCTCGGGTCGCTGCCCCGAGTTGCCGTGGTCGCGCCCCGGTCCTTTTCAACTGAGTGATGTAGGTAGTCTGCGGAACCTGGATCGACCGGGGCGGCGTCAGGTTTTCAAAAGCCCGGTCCGCTCGGCCGTGCCCGATGATGAATGGTTCGTCTTAGGACACCGGGGCCCGCGCCCGGTTTGGCCCGGTGCCGGGCCTGCAGGGAAGCTTCGGAATACTGGGTCAAGGTACTCACGAATCTTTAGAAATTGACCTCCCCTGCGGATGCCCTGTATTCCGCGAGGATTCAAGACGCCGATTTTCCCCGAACTCTCCAACTCCGCGCCCGAGAGCATGCCATGCAAGGTCCTTCCTGGCTGACTTCGCTTCGTGATCTGTTCTGCCGCCGTCGTGAACCGCGGCTGGTCGGCCTGCGTCGCCGCCGGAGCGGGCTGCACCGTGCCGAGTCGCTCGAAGGCCGGCGGGTCATGGCGTTCGACCTCGTGGCGGCGTTCGCGCAGTCCGACACGCCGTTCTTCGTGACCGGCCAAACGGCCCAGACCCTGACCGAGGCCCCGCAGCAGATCACGCTCCGCTTCAGCTCCGGCGCGAAGATCGACGGGAGCACGCTCGGCGCGATCACGGTGGCGCGGGCAGGTGGCGACAACGCCTTTGGCAATGCGAGCGACGTGAACCTCACGCCCACCAGCGGCGTGGGCATCGTCACCGTCGACGACTTCCCCAACCAGAACCAGGTCGTGCTGCGGTTCGCCGAGAACCTGCCCGACGACCTCTACCGGATCACGATCGGCAGCGGCCTCAAGACCGAAGCGGGCGACACGTTCCGGGCGCCGCTCAGCTTCGATGTCCGGCTCGATCTCGGCGCGCAGGTGGTGTCGGTCGTTCCACAGCCCATTGCCCGCGTCAGCAACGCGCTGCAGCAGTCGCTCAACACCATCGACGTCTATTTCAACGCCAACGATCCCCTGCAGCTCGCTTCCGCCCAGAATCCGCGGAACTACCGGCTCGTCGAAACCGACCCGGCGACGGGCGCCGACGTCGCCGTCCAGATTCCGCAAACGGTCAGCTACAGTGCGGCCACGGGCAAGGCCACGCTGACATTCGCCGCCGCCCTCGGAGACAAGCTCTACCGGCTGCAGGTGGGCGGCTCCGATGACACCAACGCCACGATCGACACGGCCGTCGTGGTGGGTACGGTGTTCCAGCAGGCCCCGAACACGACGCCGGCCTACACGACGAACTCCTTCCTCGGCGACGGCACCGCCGGCGCCAACGACGTCGATCTCTACAAGGTCGCCCTCGCGGCCCCCGGCACGCTCACCGTCCGGGTCACGCCGGTGGCGGGGTTCACGCCGGCGCTCCGGCTCTTGAGTGCCTCGGGCGCGGAGCTCGCGACGGGCACCGACACGCTCACCTATAACGCGTCGGCGGCTGGCACGTTTTTCGTCGGCGTCTCGAGCACGGGCAACACGGCCTACGACGCAGTCACCGGCTCGGGCGCCACGGGCGGCACGACCCGCGGCGGGTATCGGCTCGAAATTCTTTCCAGCGTTCCCATGCCGCTGCTGGAAGGCGACTCGAGCTTCGGCACGGCGACTCGCCTCGGCACGCTCGGCGCAGGGGGGCAATCGGTCAGTGCGTCGATCCTTCCGCAGCTGATGCCCACCCCGGTCGGGGAAGTCGAATTCCCTTCTCCTCCGGGCACGATCGAAGAGCCGGGGCATCGCGAGATCCCGTTGCCGCTCGAAACCCATCTCATGCCGGGATCGACGCTCTCTGGTGCCGCCAACGCGCGGGTGGTGACCTACAACTTCCCGGTTTTCTATGGATTCGATCCCCAGGGCAATTCCCTTACCAACGCGATCACGGAGAACCAGAAGCTGCGGGCCCGGGAAATTCTGGAGCTCTACAGCCGCGCGACCGGCATCCGGTTCGTGGAGACGCTCGTGGGTGCCGAACTCGGCATCGTGACGGGCGATGTGCGGGCGGTTGATCCGAACGCGCCCGAAGGCGCATTGGCCGGCATCTGCGGCTCGAGCGTGGTTGGCAAACTTGCCGTGATGAACAGCACGCTCGACTGGGGCACCAGCGAATACAACGGCCAGTGGCAGGCCGTCGCGATGCACGAGATCGGCCATTCGCTCGGCCTCGGCCACTCCTACGACATTCCGTCCAACATGGGCGACGACGCCCCCGGCGTCCTGCCGGGCGACTACGACCTCGTGCATCTGACGGTGCTCAATCCCGCCTTCGGCAACGACATCGACGTCTACTCCTTCCAGCTCGACAAGAAGGGGACGCTCTCGGCGGAGACGTTCGTCGCCCGCCCCGGCCAGCCCGTCGCGAGCCTGCTCGACAGCGTGCTGACGCTCTACCGCGAGGAGATCGTCGACGGCCGCCCGGTGCGGACGATGATCGCCCGCAACGACAACTTCAACGGCCGCGATTCGTTCATCGGCCTGGAACTCGACGCGACCGCCCCGTCCAGCGTGAAATACACCTACTACCTCGCGGTCACGAGCGTGGGCAACACGGGCTTCGACCCGGAGGTGGAAGATAGCGGGGCCAACGGCCGGTCCGACGGAGCCTACCGCCTGCAACTCTCGTTCACGCCGGCGGGCGAGACCTCCAACACGATCGTCGATGCGACCGGCACGCCTCTCGACGGCGACCGCGATGGGCTGGCCGGCGGCGCGTTCAACTTCTGGTTCCGCTCCTCGACGGCCGCCAACACCGTCTATGTCGACAAGCTCGCCCCCACTGCGGGCGCGAATGGTTCCCTCGCCAATCCGTACAACACGATTTCGGCAGGACTGGCCGCGTCCGCCGGCAAGTCGATCGTGCGGATCGTGGGCAACTCGCCCGGCGCCGCCGCAGCGCCCTACCTCGTCGGCATGAACCTCGCCAACACGGCGGCGCTCGCCGACGGCCCCACGTTCGTCGTGCCCGCTGGCGTGACGGTCATGATCGACGAAGGGGCGGTGCTCAAGTTCCGTGCGCAGGTGATCGACGTCGGCAGCTCGTCGCAGCTCATCTCGCGGGCCGGGGCGGCACTCCAGGTGCTGGGCACGCCTGGCAACAGGGTGCAGTTCAGCTCCTTCCACGACGACACCATCGGCGGCAACTCCGACGGCCAGGGGCCCGCCGTGACCGGCGGCCAGTGGGGCGGCATCATCTTCCGCCAGGATTCCGACTCCGTCACGCGGCGGGTGTTTCTCAACAGCGTCAGCCAGTCGAACATCCGCTACGGCGGCGGCCAGGTGACGATCGACTCCAGGCTGCAGTCAATCTCGCCGTTGCACCTGGAGACCTCCCGGCCGACCATCGCCTTCAACGACGTCCGCAACAGCGCCAGCGCCGCGATCTCGGCCGATCCCAACAGTTTCGAGGAGAGCCCGGGACGCGCCGGCCCCTCGATCCGCGGCAACATCGTCCGCGAGAACTCGGTGAACGGCCTGCAGGTGCGAATCCGCACCGAGTCCGGCCAGCCGATCGACCGGCTCACCGTGCCGGCCCGGTTCGCCAGCCCCGACATCACCTACGTGATTCCGGAAAACCTCTTCATCGCCGGCGGCGTCGGCGGCTACGACGCGACCAGCGGTGAGATCAGGGCCCGGAGCAGTGGCCGGCTGACCGTCGATCCCGGCGTCGTCGTGAAGCTCCAGCAGTCGCGGATCGAGCTCGAGCGGGGCAATGCCCAGCTCTACGCGGAGGGCACGCCGCAGAAGCGGGTGATCTTCACGAGCACGCAAGACAACCGCTTCGGCGCCGGCGGCACCTTCGTCGTCGGGGCAACGGCCGCGAACCCCGCCGCCGGCAATTGGGGCGGCATCATCGTCAATGACGACGCCGAGGCCTCGATCGACAATGCGTGGATCAGCTACGGCGGCGGCCAGGCCCGCGTGCCTGGGGGCTTCGCCTCGTTCAACACGCTCTCGGTCGACCAGGGAAGCCTGCGGCTGGCGAACAGCCGGTTCGAGAACAACGCCACCGGCATTTACGTCGTCGGCGCCCAGCCGGTGATCGTCGGCAACGACTTCCGTGGCAACGGCGGCGACCTGATCAGCATCGACGTCAACTCGCTGAGCTCGCTGGAAATTCCCGACCCGGGCCGCAGCACCGGCCTCGCGGCCCGCTACGGCCAATACGACGGCAACCGTGGCCCGCTCGTCCGCGGCAACCGGGTCACGGCCGGCGGCGTCACGGGCATGACCGTCCGCGGGGGCGAAATCACGGTCGAGAGCGTCTGGGACGACACCGACATCGTGCACGTCGTCCGCAGCGAGATCGTCGTCTCCAACTTCCACACGGCGACCGGCCTGCGGCTCATGAGCAGCCCGACCGCCAGCCTCGTCGTGAAGCTCCTCGGCGCGAATGCGGGCCTCACCGCGACCGGGGCGCAGGCCGACATCGACGACCGCATCGGCGGCACCGTGCAGGTGATCGGCCAGCCCGGCTACCCGGTGATCCTCACGTCGCTCGCCGATGACGCGGTCGGGGCGAGCCTCGACCCCGTGGGCCGCACCGT
>JBIJCJ010000283.1:0-3318 GCA_044344765.1 Pirellulales bacterium
TCGAGCGACAGCCCGCCGTGCACGGCACCGGCCGCGTGAAGCTCCGCCACGGCCCGCGCGATTTGGAACGCCAGCACCGCCGCCTGCGGCGGCGGCAGCGGCCCGAGCCGGGCCAGTTCGTCGGCCAGCGGCACCCCGGCCACGGCCTCGCAGACGATGAACCGGCTGCCCTGCGCCTGCTCCAGCGCCCAGGTTCGCGAGAGCATCGGGTCGGCCGCCTGATGGGCGGCCGACGTGCGACGGACGATGGCCGTCCAGATGTCGACCGCCTTGCAGAGCTTCGCGTTGAGAAGCATCAGCGTAACGGCCCGGCCGGAGGGATCGTGCCGCGCCGAGAAGAGCAGCCCGTCCCCGTGCCGCTCGAGCCGCTCGAGCAGCCGATAGTCGCCCAGGAAGAACGGTCCCCGGTCGCCGCCCACCAGCCGCTTCGCCTGCCAGCGGGTGATCACGCCCCGGTCCACGAGCCACTCCGCCGTCGCCTTCACGTCGGCCGTCGGGCCGGCCGCACGCAGCGCCGCCACGGCGCCTGCATCGACGAGCCGGCTGTGGGCGAGCAGGTTCCAGAACTCTTCGACGGAGGGGATGGGCATCGGCGGCGGACCTCGGATTCCTGCATGGTAGCGTGTGGCGAGGAAAATCGCCGCGCGTCCGTTGCTTGTGAGGCCCGCGCCGACGGCGGTAGGATTGGGGTTTTTTCGGCCGGCAGCGTCCGGCCCCACCCCAGCGAGGCACGACGCCATGCGCGCCAGCGAAGCCACCCGCATCTACTTCGACCGCGCCGCCGATCAGCTCGACCTTTCCGAGAGCATGCGGCGACTGCTGCTCACGGCGAAGCGCGAGGTGCAGGTCCAGATCCCGATCGAGCGCGACTCGGGCGAACTGGCCACGCTGATCGGCTACCGTGTGCAGCACAACGACGCCCGCGGCCCGATGAAGGGGGGGCTCCGCTACCATCCCCACGTCGATCTCGACGAGGTCCGGGCCCTCGCCTCGCTCATGACCTGGAAGACCGCGGTCGTCGACATCCCCTACGGCGGCGCGAAGGGGGGCGTGTCGATCGACCCGGCCAGCTGGTCGCAGCGGGAGCTGGAGCGGGTCACCCGCCGGTTCGTGGACGCGATCCACGACCTGTTCGGCCCCGACGTCGACATCCCGGCCCCCGACATGGGCACCACGGCCGACACGATGGCCTGGATCATGAACCAGTACGGCCGCTACCACGGCTTCGCCCCGGCGTGCGTGACAGGCAAGCCGGTCGAGTACCACGGCATCCCCGGCCGCGAGGAGGCGACGGGCCGCGGCGTCGGCGCGCTGACGCTCAAGCTCCTGAGCCGGCTCGGCCGCCGCATTCCCGGCACCCGCGTGGCGATCCAAGGCTTCGGCAACGTCGGCTCCCACACGGCGAAGTTTCTCCACGATGCGGAGTGCCTGATCGTGGCGGTCAGCGACGCCGGCGGCGGCTTCCATCGGGCCGAGGGCTTCGACGTCCTCGAACTCCTGCGGCATGCCCACGCCCACGGTGGCCGGCTGGACGGTTTTAACGGCGGCGACGCGATCACGAACGCCGAGCTGCTCGCGGTCGACTGCGACGTGCTCATCCCCGCCGCGCTCGGCGGCGTGCTCACGGCCGCCAACGCCGCCGCGGTGCGGGCGCCGATCATCGTCGAGGGAGCCAACGCGCCGACGGAACCCGACGCCGACGCCATTCTGGAGGCCAAGGGCATCGTCGTCCTGCCCGACATTCTCGCCAACGCCGGGGGCGTGACGGCGAGCTGGTTCGAGTGGGTGCAGAACCGGCAGCACTACCAGTGGGGCATCAACCGCGTGCGGCAGGAGCTCGACCGGATCCTCGGCGAGGCCTTCGAGCAGGTCTGGCAGCTGTCCGGATCGCGGAAGGTGCCGCTGCGGACGGCGGCCTACATGCTCGGCGTGGGCCGCGTGGCGCGAGCCACCGTGCTCGGCGGCGTGGCGTGAGCGTCAGTCGTCTTCGTCGGCCGGACGGGGCAGGCCGGCGGCGTCGAGGACGACGGCCCGCGTCCGCAGATCGACGGGCTTGCCGGCGCGAAACGTGAGCGTCGCCACCCAGCCGGTCCACTCGGGCGGATCGACCGGATAGTAGTCGAAGGCGAAATTGCCGAGGCTGTAGACGATCGGAGCACCGGCGTGCACGTCCACCGTCTGCGTGATATGCGGGTGCCCGCCGATCACCGCGGCGGCGCCCGCGTCGATCATCTTCCGGGCCAGGGCCATGTCGGTTTCCCGCGGCTGGGCGACCAGCTCCGGCCCCCAGTGGACGAACGGCACGACGAAGTCGGCCTCCTTCCGCGCTGCGGCGATGTCGGCGAGGATCGCCGCCTCCTCCAGGGGCGCGACGCCCGGCGTCGCCGCGCCCGCCGCCGACTTCGCCGCCTGAAAGCCGTTGGCGGCGAGGAGGGCGATCTTGAGCCCGTGCTTCTCGAGCACGAGCGGCCGGCGGGCCGTCGCCAGATCCGCGCCGCCGCCCACCTGCGGGATCCCCTCGACTGCCAGGATCCGCAGGCACTCCACGAGACCGTCGGGCCCGAAGTCCATGGCGTGGTTGTTGGCCGTGGAGACCGCGGAGAAATACCGCTTCAGATACCGGGGGGAATCGGTGGCGGCACGGAACGTGTATTCCTTGAGCACCTGCCTGCCCCCCTTCCCCAGCACGCACTCCAGGTTGCCGACGGTGAAGTCGGCGTCGAGGAGCAGCTCGGCGCAGGCCGCGAACGGGTCGCGGCCCGTGGCGACCGCATGGCCGGGCCCGTTGTCGAGCATGATGTCGCCCACGAACGCGACGGCAACGCTGCCGGGCGGCGACTGCTTGCGGGCCGGCGCCGCGGGCTCATCTCCGAGCGCGGCACCCGCGGTGACCAGCACCGCCATCGTCATCAGCCAGGAGTTCGAGGGCATGCGGAACCTGCGAGGTTGTTGAGAAGGACGTCCGGAATCGACGGTCAGAGACCGCCGCTCCAAGCGTCAGGAATCGGCGGTCTGCGACCGCCGATTCCTGACAACCGTTGTCATCATATAAAGCCCCATCCGGCTGCCCCAACCACCATGCAGCGTCCCGGAGGGGTTGCCCGTGCCCCGGGAGCCGGCGTCTTTCACCTTCCCTCTCCATTTGGGAGAGGGTGGCCGCAGGCCGGGTGAGGGTGCTTCGGATGCAGAGCCCATTTCCCTGCACCCTCACCCCAGCCCTCTCCCAGAGGGAGAGGGAGTTGCGGCGAGGGCCGCAGCGAACGTCCGGCGACGGGGCACGGGCAACCCCTCCCCGCCCCGCTACTCCGCGGCAGCCCC
>JBIJCJ010000130.1:0-10400 GCA_044344765.1 Pirellulales bacterium
TACCATTGGCCCCGCAGCCAGTCGGCGAGGATCTCGATCTGCTCTCGCGGCATCGACTTCTCGAAGGCCGGCATCCGGTCGTTGGAGTCGCCGTAGAACCGCTCGTGCGTCGGGTCGGCGATGATCCCCACGAGCCAGTCGCGACCCGCCCAGCCGGTGAGGTCGGGCGCGGCGCCGAAGCCCGTGCCATTGCCACGGAACTCGTGACAGGCGCCGCACCGATCGGCCGCGGCGATCAGCACCCGGCCCTGCTCCACCTGCGCGGCCGTGGCGACCGGATCGGGCAGGCCGGCCTCGGCCGCGAGCGCCACCGCCACCGCCTCGATCTCGTCTGGATTCCACTTCTCCTGGTCGGTCATCTCGTCACGCACGTAGGCCACCATGTCGCCGTCTTTGTGGGCCGTGTTGCCGAAATACTCGGGGCCCGCGACCCGCTGCGGGTCGAAGAGGCCGCGGACCCAGGCGGCGGTGCCGAAGCCGTGAAGGTTGGCCGCGGAGGCGGCGGCGAACGTCGTGGCGGCGTCAGGGGCCGCGGGATCGACGTGGGCATGGCAGCTCGCGCAGTCCTTGTCGTCGAGAAGACCGAAGAGCTTGGGGCCGCGGAGAAACGGGTCGCGCCGCACGAGGCCGAGGGCCCCGGTCGGCGGGATCCGCTCCGGCCGGCCGGCGAGTTCCACCGCCCGTTCGGCCTCGACCTGCGCCCGCCGCGAGGCGGCGAGGAAGGCGGCGGAGTTGCGCCACGCCTCGAGCTTGGCGAGCTTTTTCTGCATGGCGGCGATCTTCGCCCGATCGTGGCCCAGCGCCGCGGCGATCTTCGCCTCGTCGCCGCCGGTCTCGTCGTGGAGCTTTTCCGCGTCGGCGAGCGCGGCCTTGTCGATCCACAGCGAGCAATAGTCCTCGTCGAGGGCCAGCGCCGTCAGCAGCCCCGCGCCGGCGATGATCGCCAGCGTGAAGGCGACGTTGAAGCGATGGCCGAGCCGCCAGTTGCCGAGGATCGGCATCAGGAACATCACGCCCATGATCAGGCCCGGCACGACGATCGCGCCCAGGAACTCGCCCGTCGCCCCCCAGCCCTCGAAGACCTTGAGGAACTGGAACAGGAACAGGAAGTACCACTCCGGCCGGGCGGCGGCGTACGACTCGGCGGGGTCGGCCGGGGCGCCGAGTTCGGCCCCCACGTGGCCCCAGTCCACTTCGCCGCCGGCGAGCATCGTTCGCACCGCCGGCACGAGGATCACGCCGAGGACCACGGCCATCACCGCGAGCATGGCGACGGCGTCCTTGAGTACCTGGTCGGGCCAGAACATCGCGTCGGGCCGCGTGATCGGCTGCTTGGCATGGAGGCCGTGCCGGCGAAACAGGGCTAGATGGACGACGAGAAACAGCACGAGCGTCGCCGGAAGGAAGCCGGCGTGGAGGGCGAAGAACCGCGTCAGCGTGTGGTGGCCGTACTCGCTGCCTCCGACGATCAGCTGCTGCAGCCACGGGCCCACGAACGGCACGATCCCGGCGAGGTTCGTGGCCACGATCGTCGCCCAGTAGCCCTTCTGGTCCCAGGGGAGCAGGTAGCCGGTGAGCGCCATGCCGAGCACGAGGATCATGAGCACGAGGCCGAGCCAGAAGTTCACCTCCCGCGGCGCCTTGTAGGCGCCGTCGATGACCACCTGCAGCAGGTGCAGGGCGAGGAGCACCACCATCGCCTGGGCAATGAAGTGGTGGATGCCGCGGAGCAGCCAGCCGCCGGTCATTTCGTGCTGGATGTAGTAGACGCTCTCCCAGGCCGTCTGGGCGCTGGGCGCGTAGCTCGCCCACAGGAACAGGCCCGTGATCACCTGCGTCATGAAGGCGAACACGAGCGTGCTGCCCCACACGTACCGCCACCGGGCTCCGCCGGGCACCCGCTCGAAGAGCGCCTCGTGGATGAGGCCGCGCCAGCCGGTGCGGTCGTCGAGGAAGTCGGCCAGGCGGCCGAGCGGCCCGCGGCCGGCGCGGGAGGAATTGCGGTTCGTCATCGCTTCGCCACCTTGTCGGCGATGCCCGTGAGGAACATCTGCCACTTCACGGAGACGGCGCCGCCATCCTCCACCCGACAGTCGAGCGGATCCATGGGCCGCGGGCTGGGGCTGGGATGCACGATCCCGCCGCCGAACGTGAACTCGCTGTTGTGGCACGGGCAGCGGAAGCAGGTGCCGCCCGCGGCCATCTCCACGGAGCAGCCCGCGTGCGGACAGGTGGCGGAAAGCGCCTGCACCTCGTCGCTGCCAGCCTCGCGCCGCAGCCATACGGCGCCGACGGGCTCCGCGGCATAGCCGGTCCAGGCGTCCATGCGATCGGTGACCACGGGAAAGCGGCGTGGCACGCCGTCGGCTGGAATCGCCGACAGGTCGGCCACCGGGACGAACCGGGCCGTGGCGGACCGCCGGCCCAGCGGGTGGAAGAACGCCCACAGGCCGGCGGCCAGGGGCGTGAGCGTCGCAATCCCGCCGCAGGCGATGGCAAGCACCTTGGCCAGAAACCCGCGCCGCGGGTCGGCGGCGCGATCCGGCCGGTCGGCAGTCGCTCGCGTCGCGCCGGCCGGGCTCTTCAAACTCTTCATGGTGCTCTACTCCAGAAGCGTGGCATCCAGCGCGGACCGACGATCAGGCGGGCGCCGCCTGGAGCGCGAGCCAGGCCTCGTCCACCGCCGCCACCACCCGCTCGTGGGCCGCCTCGAACGGCCCCTCCACGATCGTGCCCGCCGCGGCCTTGTGGCCCCCGCCGCCGAAACGCCCGGCGAGCATGTTGCAGTCGAGCCGGCCGCGGCTGCGGAAGCTCACCTTGATGCGGCCGTCGGGCTGCTCGATGAGGATCACCGCCACCTCCGTGCCCTTGACCGCGAGCGTGAGGTTGACGAGGTCTTCGGTGTCGGCCGGCTGCGCCTTGACCTCCTTGATGTCCTTCTGCCGCACCGTCGAGACGATCACGCGGCCGTCGTGCGACGTGACCGCGCCGGCGAGCGTGCGGCCCACCAGATGCAGCCGGGAGAGCGAATCCTGCTCGAAGAGCTCGCGGTAGATCGCGGTCGGGTTCGCGCCAGCATCCACGAGCCGACCGGCAATCCGAAAGCTCTCGCCGCTCACGCTCGGAAACCGGAACCCTCCGGTGTCGGTGGACAGGCCGGCATAGAGCGGCGCGGCGATCCGTTCCGTGAGCGGCACCCGCAGGCGGAGGCCGATCTCGTAGACGATCCGGGCCGTCGCCTCGGCGGCCGTGTCCTTGAACCAGCGGTCGGAGAGGTCGTCTTCGCTGACGTGATGGTCGATGACGAGCACCCGGTCGCGCATCCCCTTGGCCACGTCGCCCATCGCGCCGAGCTGTGCCCAGGCGCTGGTGTCGAGCACGACGAACAGGTCGCGATCGGCGAGGTCGGCCGGCTTCACGCCCTCGGCCAACGACTCGATCCGCTTGTCCGGATCGATCCACTTGAGGTTCGCGGGCGTGGCCTGGGCGTTGACGATCCGCACGTCCTTGCCGATGGCCTCGAGGATGCCGAGCATGCCGAGCTCGCTGCCGAGCGCGTCGCAGTCGGGCCGCACGTGGCTGGTGAGCACCACCCGCTGGCACGACCGCAGGACCTCGAGCAGGCTGGCCCAGTCAAGTCGCATGATCACTCCGTGGTGCGGGTGCCGTGGCCGGCGGCGCCGCGATCCGCGCGGCCGCCTCGACGTCGGACCGCATCTGGGCCACCAGATCGTCGATCGCGTCGAAGCGACGAGTGTCGCGCAGCCGCGCGAGGAAGTCAACGTCGAGCGGGCTCTCGTAGAGATCGCCCGCAAAGTCGATGAGGTGCGCCTCGACCGAGAGGGCCGTCTCGCCGAACGAGGCGTTGGGGCCGATGTGGACCGCGGCGGCGTGCACGCGGCCGTCGGGCAGCACGGCGCGGGCGGCATACACGCCGGCCGCCGGCAGGAGGGTGGCGATGCCGTCGAGGTTCGCCGTCGGGAAGCCGAGCGCGGCGCCGCGGTGGGCTCCATGCACGACGGTGCCGCGCACGCGCAAGGGCGCGGTCAGCAGCCGGTTCGCCGCAGCTACGTCGCCCGCGGCGACGAGTTCGCGAACGCGGGAACTCGACACGGCCGCGTCCCCGGCGGCGACCGGCGGGACGATCTCCACCGCGACACCGTCGGCGGCCCCCAGCGCGGCGAGCAGACCGATGTCGCCGCGGCGTCCGCTGCCGAAACGAAAGTCGGCCCCCTCCACCAGCGCCCGGGCCCGCAGCCGGCCGCGGAGCAGGTCGTGATAGAAGGTTTCGGCCTCGAGCGATACGAACCGGTCATCGACCGGCTGGACGAGCACCGCGTCGAGGCCGAGGGCGAGCAGCAATTCGGCCCGCCGCTCAGGCGTGGTCAGCGGCGTCGGGGCGGCGCCCGGGCGGACAATCGCGGCGGGATGAGGGTCGAACGTGAGCACGGCCGCCGGCACACCGAGCCGCGCGGCCGTCGCCCGCAGCTGGCGCACGATCTCCGCGTGCCCGAGATGCACGCCGTCGAAGTTGCCGACGGCCAGCGCCAGCCCCGCTGCGTGTGCCGAGCCTGCCTCCCGCGGATGGCAGAGTGTGGAACCAGTTTGCCCGAGCAGGATGCGCAGGCCATCGACCCAGGAAACCCTCGGCGTTTCCTGCGGTCGATCAAGTGGACAAAGGCCATGGATGGCTTTGTCCACGGACAGATAGATGGTTTCGGCGATCGGGGGCTGGGTCACCATGAGGGCCATCGAGTGTAACGAACGGCGGGGAGGGTATGCTTTCGAGAGATTCCTGTAGGAACCGCCCATGGACCACCCGGTCGAGGACAAACAGATCTACCTGTCGGCCGAGCTGGCCAGCCGGCTGGCGGCCATCGACATCGGCTCCAACAGCGTGCGGCTGCTGGTCGCCGAGGCGCTGCGGGGAGGCAACTACCGGATCCTCGACGAGGAGCGGGAGCCCACCCGGCTGGGGCGGAGCGTGTCGTCGCAGGGCCGGCTCGACGAGGAGTCGATGGACCGCACCGTGGCGGCCCTGCGGACCTTCAAGGAGATCGCCTCCGGCTACCAGGTGACGAGCCTGCGGACCATCGCCACGTGCGCCGTCCGCGAGTCGCGGAACGGACCGGAGTTCTGCCGGCGTGTTCGCGAACAGGTGGGACTGGAGGTCGAGGTGGTGTCGGGCGAGCGCGAGGCCCGGCTGGCCTTCGCCAGCGTCCAGCACGCCTTCGATCTCACCGGAAAGAACGTGATCGTGGCCGACATCGGGGGCGGCAGCACGGAGCTCGTGTTCGCCACCGGCAACCTCATCGAGTCGATCTTCTCCACGCCTCTGGGGGCGGTGCGGCTCACGGAGCAGTTCGGCATCGGCGAGGGCGCCGAGGGCGCCGCCTTCGAGCAGGGCGTCGAGCGGCTCGAGGAGGAGATCGCCGCCACGCTCAAGAAGCGGACGACGCGGCCTTTGTTCGCGCCGCACTTCCTCGTCGGCTGCGGCGGCACGTTCACCACGCTCGCCGAGCTGATCATGGCCACCAAGCGTGAGCTCGACGTGCCCGTCGCGGGCTACAAGGTCTCGCAGGCGGAAGTCCGGCACCTGCTCGACCGGCTCCTCAAGATGCCGCTGCGGGCCCGCCGCGGCATGCCGGGCATGACTCCCGACCGGGCCGACATCATCATCGCCGGCCTGTCGATCGTCGATGCGCTGCTCAGGCGGTTTCGCGTCAACACGCTCGTGATCCACACCCGTGGCGTCCGCGACGGCCTGGTGCGCGAGATGCTCGACGAGGCGGCCCTCGGCGGGACGCCCGCCGACGATCCGGCCCTCCGCGAGCAGGCGATCGAGCGGCTGGCAGCGGCCTGCTCGGGCGAGCTGGAGCACGGCCGCACCGTGGCCATGCTCGCTGGACGAATCTTCGAGCAGCTCGCGGAGCCGCTCGAACTCCCGGACGGCGACCGCCCGCTGCTCGAGTGTGCGGCCCGCCTCCAGGACGTGGGCTACGTCATCAACTACGACCAGCATCACAAGCACAGCTACCACCTGATCCGCAACAGTCGCCTGCCCGGCGTGCGGGCCCACGATCTCGAACTGATCGCCAACGTCGCCCGCTATCACCGCGGCGCCCATCCCAAGCGGAAGCACGAGAACCTGGCCCGGCTCTCCGCCGAGGACCAGCGGCGGGTGCAGCGGCTGGCGGCGATCCTCCGCCTCGCCGGCGGCCTCGACCGGAGCCGCTCGCAGCAGGTCCGCGACGTGCGGGCCCGCGTCGCCGACGGTCGGGTCGTGATCGAGGCGGTGGCCGACGGGGAGCCGCAGGTCGATCTGTGGGGGGCCGAGCGGCGGACCGACCTCTTTGAAAAGGTGTTCGGCATGCCGCTCGAGATCCGCTGGGCCGGGGCCCCGGCCCGCAACGGCCGCTCGGGCCCGAAACCGTCCAAGCCGCCGAAGCCGCCCCGCGGCAAGTCGGCCGATCCGGGCTGACGCCCCGACGGCAAGTTGCCGCCTCTGCCGGGAAGCCCGAAGCGCAAGCTGAGGGAATACGCGTCACCACGGCGGAAGCGATCCGCATTCCCTCGGCTCGCGCCTCGGGCTTCCCTGCACCGATCACCGCCCCGCGGCAAGGTCCCCCTCCCGACAGACGGCACCACGCCGCCGCCGCTGTCGGCCGATCCGGCGTCAACGACGTCCCTACAACCGTCGTCATCGCTGCCGCTCGCGCCTCTGACGATGGGGCAAAGTGGATGGCCCGCGCGTGACGATGCCAACGGACAGGTATCGAGCCAGGAACTTCCCATGCCCCGCCACACCCGCCACCTGCTCTCCATCGCAATCCTCGTGGCGGCAGTCCCCTGCCCCGCGTTCGCCGCGGGCCGCTGGTTCTCGGGACCCCGGTCCGCGATGTCGCTGGGCACGCCGCAGCGGCAGGCGCCGTACCAGCCTGGTGCGTCCCCCTACGTGACGGGCCACGGCACGCGGCCCAAATACTTCGTGCCGCCGACGAATCCCCGCACGCCCACCTGGAAAATGTACGGCACGCCGCCGGGGGTCACCCCGGGCGACTGGCCGCGGTATGCTCCGCTGGGGTTCGGTGGCTATCGCTTCCCGGCGGCCGGCAATCAGGCGTATCGCTGATTGCAACGTTCGGTTCGCGCTGCAACGTCCTCGCGCCCAAGCCGGCTCGGGTGCGGCATGAGTTCGCTCGCTGGCAAAGGTCCGTGTCTTGGCCGTGCGTTCCTCGGCCAAGACAGTCTGCGATCCTCACGCCGACACCCTCGCCTTCCTCCTGCGGTAAGGGTGCGTCGCTCGTGCCGTGACGGCCGCAGAAAACGTGTGGCAGGAGAGACGGCGCGGTGCAGGATCTTTTGCAGGTGACCGAGGCGGGGCTCTACTGCCCGCGGGGCGACTTTCACGTCGACCCGTGGCGGCGGGTGTCGCGGGCCGTCATCACCCACGCCCACGCCGACCATGCCCGTTGGGGCTGCGACCGCTACCTGTGCGCGGCGGCCGGCAAGACCGTGCTCCGCACGCGGCTCGGCGGCAACGCCGTGATCGACACGCTCCGCTACGGCGAGTCGCTGTCGATCAACGGCGTGAACGTCTCGCTCCACCCGGCCGGCCACGTGCTCGGCTCGGCCCAGGTGCGGATCGAGCACGGCGGCGTCACCTGGGTCGTGACCGGCGACTACAAACTGCAGGCCGACCCGACCTGCGCGGCCTTCGAGCCGGTCCGCTGCGACGTGTTCGTCACCGAATCGACCTTCGGCCTCCCGGTCTACCGCTGGCAGGAGCCGGCCGCGATCGCGGCGGAGATCGACGCCTGGTGGCGGGCCAACCGCGACGCCGGCCGCACGAGCGTGATCCTCGCCTACGCGCTCGGCAAGGCGCAGCGGCTGGCGGCGATGGTCGATCCGTCGATCGGGCCGATCGTGGCCCACGGCGCCGTCATGAAGCTCGTCGAGGCCTACCGGGCCAGCGGCGTGCGGCTGCCGTCGATAGACCGCGTGCCGCCGCGGGCCCGGCGGGTCGGCAACGGCCGGGCGCTGGTGATCGCGCCGCCGAGCGTGATGGGGGGCTCGTGGCTCAAGCTCTTCGGCGAGTCGAGCGTGGCGATGGCCTCGGGCTGGATGCTGCTGCGGGGCGTCCGCCGCCGCCGCGGCTTCGACCGCGGCTTCGTCGTCTCCGACCACGCCGACTTCCCCGGGCTCGTGGCCGCCGTCGAGGCCTCCGGGGCCCGCCGCGTGCTCGCGACCCACGGCTTCGCCGACGCCTTTTCCCGCCTGCTCCGCGAGCGGGGTCTCGACGCGTCGGTCCTGCCGACGCGGTTCGTCGGCGAGTCCGCCCCCGACGCGGCGGCAGACGACACGGCCAACGAGCACGACGACACGACACCGGAGGACGACGGTGCTGATGACGACGTGGATCCAGCGCCAGCGTGACCCGGGGCGTTTCTACGGCGCACATTTGACTCGCCGGCGTTTCCCCGAAAAACCGTGGGGCCACCCGTCACCCCCCGGCTCCCGCCGGGGGCTTCTGGATGCTCTTCACGCGATCGCTCAACGCCCTGTTCACCGCCCGGCCGCATTTCCCCAAAAGCCCCGGGCGGAAGCACGGGGGTGACGCTGCCAACTCCGTGGGATTGTGGATCGTCCTCGCCCGCTCCCCCGATCGCACCGTGGGGCCACCCGTCACCCCCCGGCTCCCGCCGGGGGCTTCTGGATGCTCTTCACGCCAAATTTTTGTTCTCCCAACGGGGCCAATAAGGAGGACCAAAGCGTGAGCCGTATGGCCCGGATTACTCGCGCTGCCGCGGGCGGCGGACGACCGGCAGCGCGGCGGCGGGCGCGGCCGTGGAGCCCCCCTGCGGCAGTCGCTGGAACGCGGTCACCACTCTGACCGGATCGCCCGGCCGCAGCTGCACCTTGAACCGCTCCTCCTCGCCGTCCACCAGCACCACGACCTCCACGTCCGTCGGTTCGCCGCCGCCCCAGTGGCGGTAGTGGTGCACGGCGACCGTGTAGCGACCGAAGGGGGCCATGCCCTTGCCCCAGAAGACGTTCTCCACCGGCGTCCGCGTGGTCGGCTGCACGTTGCGATCGACGTCGAGACAGCCGCCCGCGACGCCCACGCGGTTCATGAAGTTGATGATCGACCCGCCGAACGATTGCCCGATCGGCTCCACCATCACGTGCAGGTCGATGTCGTTGACGTTGTTCCAGGCGATCGAGATCTGCACGTCGCCGGTGCCGGCGCCCGCGGCCGCGAGCCGTCGCCCGATCTCGCCGCCGATGCCCGCAGCACCACCGCCATCGCCACCGCCACCGCGAGCCGCCGGCGCGGCCGCAGCCAGGAGGCCGTTCGGCACCGGCACGTCCACCGCGAGCGCCGCCGCGTCATCCGCGACGACCGGCGCGTCGATCGCGAACGCGGCCGGCTCGACGGCATCGACCTCGATCGGCCGTTCCTCCGCCACGAGCTCGTCCACCGGCAGCGGCGCGGCGTCGTCGGGCACGTCCATCTTCTGCGGCTCGATGTCCGGCAGTGCCACGGCCGCGACGTCCACCGCCTCGTCGTGGCCCGCGGCCGCGAACTCGAGGGCCAGCGCCGGCGGCCGCGGCAGGTCGGGACGGATGACGATCACTGCCAGCAGGAGCAGCCCCGCGACGTGCAGGATCAGGCTCTGCACGAAGCCCGTGCGGTAGATCGTGAACACGAACTCGTCTACGCAGTCGCCGGCCCGCCGGAGCGGGCCGCAGGCGCGATCGTCGGCCGCCTGCGGCGCACGGGCCGGCGGCACGGGGGGCGGCTGGATCGCGGGCATGATCGTCTCCCGGCCTCGACCGCGACTGGAACCGAACACCCCCTCAATTCGACCCCATCGCCGCGCGGCCGTCCAGATGGCAAGATGAGTTCCGGCGGAACCTGGCCCCCGGTCCGCGCCGATGAAACGCTTCACCGAACTCTACTGGCGGCTCGACGCCACCTCCCGTACCACCGAGAAGGTCGAGGCCCTGCGGGAGTATTTCGCTTCGGCCCCGCCCGACGACGCGGCCTGCGCCCTCGCGGTGCTCTCCGGTGGCCGGCAGTTGCGGGCTGTCTCCACGACCCATTTGCGGGCCTGGGCGGCCGAGGCGACCGGGCTGCCGCCATGGCTCGTGGAGGAGTGCTACGCCCACGTCGGCGACCTCGCGGAGACGCTGGCCCTCGTGCTACCGCCCCCGGCCGATGCGGACGGCCCGGCATCGTCGATCACCGCCGCGACCGACGTGGGCCTCGCCGAGATCATGCGGACCACGATCCACGAACTGCGGTCGGCCGACGAGGCCCTTAAGAAGGATGTCGTGTTCACACTCTGGCGGCGGCTCGCGCCCCGGGAGCGGATCGTGTGGCACAAGCTGCTCAC